>CACCRN010000001.1 GCA_902548405.1 uncultured Pelagibacteraceae bacterium
AGTAATTGTACTGGAACCGGAACTTTTTCAGCAATTATTCCCCAACAAAGATTTACTGAAAGTTCAAATTAATTTACTCAACTAATTTTTTGAGCTTTAATCCCTCAAGACATTTTTCCATTGTAAACATTCCATCTTTAGCAGATGTTTGAAGAGTAGATTGAATTTGTTCTGTTTTGCCTTCTCTAATTAAATTTCTTATAGCAGGTGTTCCCGTCATTACTTCATGGCATCCAATTCTTCCTCCACCTTTCTTTTTTAATAACTGTTGAGACATTACTAATCTAATTGATCCAGCTAACATTGTCTGCGCTTGCTCTTTTTGAGCTGGAGGAAAGACGTCTAAAATTCTTGTAATTGTTGATGAGGCACTACTTGCATGTAAAGTTCCAAAAACTAAGTGACCAGTTTCTGCAGCAGTCAATGCTAATGAAATAGTTTCAAGATCTCTCATTTCACCAACTAAAATTACATCAGGATCTTGTCTTAATGCAGACTTTAATGCCTTTGCAAAACTTCCAGTATCTTTTCCAACTTCCCTTTGAGAAATAATACTTTTTTTAGCAGGATGAACAAATTCAATAGGATCTTCAATTGTAATTATATTTTCTGCTCTATGAGAATTAATCTGATCTATCATTGCAGCAAGTGATGTAGACTTACCAGATCCAGTTTGTCCTGTAACAAGTACCAAACCTGTTTTATGAGTGATTGCTTCATGTGCTGCAGGTGGCAAACCTAGTTTTTCAATATTAGGAATTTCACTTATAATTTTTCTAAGAACCATACTTGGTCCATAAGAAGAATAATAGCCGTTTGCTCTAAATCTCTGTCCATCAACAACAACAGCGAAATCTAAATCACCATTACTGATTAAATAGTCATATTGAGCTTTATCTAAAGATTGTTTCCAAAAAGTTTCTATATCTTGTCTTGATATAATATCTTCACTAAAAACTTTAATCTCACCGTTCTCTCTGATTGCAAATGGTTGATTCGATCTGATGTGAATATCTGACAAATCATATTCTTTTGGGTATGATTTTAATTTATCGTGAAGACTCATAAATGTTTTGATGCTCTAAAAGTTGTAGCTTTTCAAGTTTTTTTTAATGATGATACATATATAAAGTAACACAACTAATGCTTGTGTACCGATTCGGTATTTATTATTGTGATTTTATTCGGTTTTTATAAAAATTATGATTGATAAAATTGGTCCTCCTATTGCAAAAGCATTTGCCCCTATCATAAAGTTAATAGGAAAAAACCATGTCAAAAAAGAGAGAGTAATAGGCGTAGTTTTTAGAGATAAATTTATTCAAGCAGCAGAAATTTCATACAAAAAAGGTATTTGTAAAATTGATAATTTTTCAAATCAACAAATTGCAGGAATTGGAGATGATCAAGATTTTTTATCCGCAACTACATATTTAAGTGATCAAGTAAAAAATGCATTAGACTCAATTAAAACTAAAACTAAAGATATTGCAGTTTCTTTAGACACATCCAAGGCGCAAATTTATAATTTACAAATTCCAATAATGGATGAGGAAAGTTTAAAAGAAGCAACTTCTTTAGGTGGATTTTGGGATCAGTTTGATGAAACACCTGACAATTTAGAAGAATATGAAACAAGTTACGCAGTATTGAATACTAACGAAGAGCTTGGTGTGATGGATGTTGTTTTGGTAGCTATGGAGATAAAATTTGTAGAAACCTATTCAAATATTTTTAGACTTGCTGGTTATAATCCTGTTGTTATTGATCTTGCACCATTCGCGCATATTAATGCTCAAGGAATTCTTCTTGGGAAAGAAGGTTTCGAAACTCCTAATGTGGTTCTAAATTATACTAAAGAGGAAAAAAGTATTACAATTTGTTCTAATAAAGGATTTCAATATTCAGAATTAAATATTATTGAAGCAGATCAAGTATTACTTGATACAGTTGAAGAAGTTGAGAGTATCGAAACAGAATTTTGGGACGAAATCTTTGAAAGACTGGGTTCGCAAATAAAACAATATTTAGTTGAGTATGAAACAAAGTATGAATTTGATCCAATTAATATTGTTACAGTAATTTCAGATAAATCTAAAATTAAAAATGTTTCAAAAGGAATTGAGAGACAACTAGGAGATGTTGTAGTTAAAATTTACAATCCTGAGGATTCAGCTGAAATTTCTGATGATGCGAAAAAATATATAGATTCACTGAGTAATAAATCTCTTGCATCAGAGGCTATAGGAATCGCATCAAGAAAATTAAATTCATTTGATCTAGAAACTAATGAAATAATTTCAGTAAATCTACTGTCTAATTTTAATCAAGTGAAAATTAACAGGAGATCAAAATCATTAGGAAATTTTTGTTTATTGATATCAATGATATTTATTTTGGGCTTTGTAGGACATGTGTTGCCATTTAAAATATTAAAGATTATGAATAATTCGTCAAAATTAAATGCAGCCAAGACACTACAAGAAGATCTAGAAAGTAAAAAAAATCTTTTAAGCGGTTACAATGCAAAAATTGAAAAAATTAATGGTGATAGAAATACAGCTGCTTCATTTGGATCTAATTTAAAAACAACAGCAAATCTTTATGCAAGTTTAAGTCAAATAGTTCCTGAAAATATTAGGTTAACTAGTTTTGGTATAGAAGAAAAACATAATATATTATTTTCTGGTGTAGCTATGAACGATCAAGCAGTAGTAAATATGATGAATAATTTTTCAGAAAATGAAGTTGTAAATGATAGTAAAATTGAAGCGTTGGTAGAGTTTTCTAAAAAAGATAGGATAGATCTTTATAAAATTGAAGGTCAACCTGTACCTAAAGAAGAAGATTTACCAAAAGAAAAAATAACAAAAAAATTTAACTCAAGATTGTCTTTGAAACCTTTAGAGAATGAGGTTTTTGATGATGAAACTGTAGTTTTAAAACTATTAAAGGCAGGTAAAAAATAATGTTACTTCGATATTTATTAACATTTGTACTAATATTTTTTCACAGTAATTCTTATGGCGACCCATTTACAAATGAAATTGGAATTATTAAAGAGCCGGAAGTAGTTGAAATTGTTGTTGAAGAAACAGTTGAGCCTGAGTCTGATTTATTAATTGAGGAAGATATTGCTAAAGAACTCGAAATGGCAGAGGAGTTATTTAACAACAATGATGAAGAAACCAAAGTTGCTGAAGCTGAACCTGAAAGCACTGAACTTGTTACAGTTTTAAATATTGATCCAATAGTTGCATATGCTTTAAGAGAATATTTGCTAAAAGGTGTGGCTCTAAGTAAAGAATCTGACAATCAGTTTGAAAGAGCAAAAGTTAGAAAAATAGATATAGCAAAAACACCGACTACTCATATTATATCTGAAAACGATACAATTGAAAAAATTGCATTTAGATATGGTTTTTCATTAAGAGAAATAGAGATTGCAAATGCGATATACCCTGGATCTAGAAAACTAGTTATCGGTGATAAGTTAGTAATCCCTAATAGATTTCACATAGTAAAAGAAGGTCAAAATTTAAATATTATTGCAGAAAGATATAATTTAAATCCAACACAACTTGCTTCTTACAATAATTTAGAAGACGAAAATATTTTATTAATAGGTGATAAATTATTATTACCGTTCTTTATTCACGTAACTAATGCAAATGAAACAATTGCTGATATCGCTGAAAAGTATGAAAGGGAAATACCTGAATTAATTGAATTTAATGCTTTTGAAAAAAACACGGTTATTTTAAATGAAAATCAATTAGTAAAAATCCCAATCTATACTAATAAAAATATTTCTTATGAAAATTTAGATAAGAAAAGTATTAGCGACTTTAAAATAGACAGAAAAAATCTTGCAATCATAGAAATAAACAGCAGTGAATTTATGGTTAGAGAGGGAGATAGAATAGGAAATAGAGACGGTATAATAGTTTCAATTGAAAAAAATAGAATGATTGTTTTAGAGGATAATATTGAATATGAGTTTTTAATTAATACTCCAATAGTAGGTTTGGCAATTGCATCTCTACCACAAACTGCTACTGAGGAATTGGTTAATACTGATATAAATGATGAAGAAGTTGATATTGTAACTGAGACTGACGATGAAAATAACGATGAAGGCGCTGAAACTGTAACAAATGTAGAGGATTTGTTTAACTAATGTTTAAAAAATTAATAATTTTATTTTCTGTTTTCATAATTCTTACGAGCTGTAGAAGTGGAAGACCAGATATGGCTAATGAACAAAAAGATGGAGGTGCTGTTCAAGATATTGAAATTTTTAATGTTAAAGCATCTGCAGAAAATTTTAGAGATACGACAGATGAATTCGCCAAAGATGTAGAAGATATTCAAAAAATTGAAAAAAAACCTTTAAAACGAAGAATATCATTGAATAAAACTGATGACACAAAGAAAACTTCTTCTTTAAAAATAGTTGATCATAACTCATTTGTAAAAAAATTGGACACGAATGAAGTATCTTTAAAATTAAATAACATGGATATCAAATCAGCTTTAAAATTATTTGCTGGACTAGCTCAAAGAAACATAATTATTGGAAATGAGGTAAGTGGAAATATAACTATAGATTTTGAAAATATCAAATGGGGATCAGCAGTATATGCATTGTTAGATATCAATAATTTAATAATGACAGAAGATAAAGACTCAGGCTTGTTAAGAGTACATTCTCAAGAGGTATTTGTAGAATTGGAAAAAAATAAAATTGAAAGAACTCTAGAGGTAAATAAGAATGTACTAACTTTGGAAAGTGGAGGAAGCCTTGATACTGATACAGATGGTGAAGCAGAAAGATTATTAGTGACTGAAATATTTAAAGTTTTTCATCAAACGTCTGCGGATATAATAGAGCCTATTCAATCGATATTAGGCGATGAAAATGAAATAGAGTTTGTTGACGACCCTTCAAATAATCAGCTTCTGGTAAAAGGAACCCCAGAGGAATTAAATCATGTTGAGTCGTTGTTAGATCAAATTGATATTGAAAAAAAACAAGTTTTAATAGAGGCATATATTATAAATGCTTCTGATACTTTCCAAGAAAACTTCAATAATAGATTAGAGGCTGTAAATGCTAGCCAACTTGAAAATGGTAGAGATGGTATTGTATATACAGGAGTGTCAACAAATCCTGGTCAAGATGGTTTTGACTTTAACATAGATACTACTACTGAAACTGGTCCGATAGGAAGTACTGGATTTCCAGATGAAACTTTAGCAGGTGGCGCAGTTTTAATTGGTAATATTGGAATAACAAGATTGAAAGCTGTTATTAATATGTCAATTAATGACAAACTAAGTGAAACTATTTCAAATCCAAAACTTTTTGCAATGGACGGAGAAACAGCAACTTTAACTCAAGGAAAAACTTTACTTAAGGTAATACCAGCAGCTGGAGATGCGGCTGCTAGCACCGTCGAGGTACCACAAAATTTAACTATTGAGGTTACTCCTGATGTAATTGGAGATAGTAAAGTAAAACTAGAATTGACACTTAACAATGATAAACCTGGAGATGCTAGTGGAAGTGATGTTGCAACTGATGAAGAATCATTGACATCGATAGTATTGTTGGAAACTGGTCAAGTAGCAGTCTTAGGTGGTGTTTATGTTAATACTAAAAATGATAATGATAATTTTGTGCCTTTTTTTTCAAAAATTCCACTTCTAGGCACATTTTTTAAATCCCAAACAAAACAAGACGACAGAACACAACTATTAATATTCGTGAGTGCAAATATTGTATAAGTTATAAATTGAATTATAACTATATACGATGCCTTCAATAAATCCTGAAATAAGTCTTAAAATTACAACACTTCTTAAAAATTCAGGAAAACTCTCTGAAGCAAATTTTAATGAGGCTAAAAAAAAATATGAGAGTAACGGTAAGGTACCCCTTGGTGTTCTGGAATATTTGATCAATGATAATTTGGTCAGTGAAGATGATGTTGTCTCAGCAGTCTCAAGAAATTACGCTTTACGTAAAATTGTTTTAACAGAGCAAAGTATTAAAAAAGATGCTGTAAAAAAACTTCCAAAGGACTTTATAATGGAAAATGAAATGCTTCCATTTGAACTAAATGGGAGAATTTTAAAAATTGCTTTATTTGATCCAACGAAATCTACACTGGCAGGTAAAATTAAAAGTATGACTGGTTGCAATGTTGAATTGTATGTTGCTAAACCAACTAATTTAGATCAAGCTCTAAAATTTAAATCTGTAATTGAAGCAACACAAGAATCAGCAAGTTCAACAAATACTCAAGCTCAAAAATCATCACTCTCAAAACCAAATTTAAATGTCAAGGTTCCGAACGTAAAAATCACTCAAGGTGAAAATGCTGTTGTTGAGTTTGTTGATAAGGTTTTAAATGAATCTTTTTTTAGTGGTACGAGTGATATTCATATTGAAATTTTTAGAAGAGGTGAGGCTCGAATAAGATTTAGAAAAGATGGTGTTCTTCAAGAACAATTACAGTTCAAACAATTTCTGATGGAGAACTATAACGCAATAGTTACCAGATTAAAAATTATGTCTGGTTGTGACATTTCAGAAAAAAGATTACCACAGGACGGAAAACTTCAATTTAAAAATCCACAACCAAAAAATGAGGATGATGTTGATATTGATGTTAGATTTTCAGTTATTCCAGCAAAGGAAGGTGAAAGAGTTGTTATGCGTTTACTTGCTGCTGGACCAGATCTCGGTTTAGAGCAAATTGGTCTTGATAAAGAAGATTATGATAATTTAGTTACAGCTATAACTGCTCCCCAAGGAATGGTTTTGGTTACAGGTCCAACGGGTAGTGGTAAGAGTACAACTCTTTATGGCTGTATCAAAAAAATAAATAATCCTGGGACAAATATAATGACAGCTGAAGATCCGGTTGAATTTTATTTGAAAGGTGTCGGTCAAATTCAAGCTAATAATGAAATTGGTTTAACATTTGAAGCGATATTAAAATCTTTTTTAAGACAAGACCCAGAGGTAATTCTAGTTGGAGAGATAAGAGATAAATCTACAGTAGATATTGCAATTAAAGCAGCTTTAACTGGACACTTGTTGTTAAGTACACTTCATACAAATGATGCGGTTTCTACAGTTGTCAGATTAGTAAATATGGGTGTTCCAAGTTTCATGGTTGCATCAGCACTAAGTTTGATTGTTGCTCAAAGGTTAGCTAGAAAAAATTGTTCATCATGTACTACTGATGATGAAAAAGTTACTAAGGAAAATTTATTAGAGTATGGTTTTAAAGAGGAAGAATTAAATTCATTTGTACCCAAAATGGGTGCTGGTTGTGCAGAGTGTAACAACACTGGATACAAAGGTAGACAAGGAATTTATGAAGTTTTAAAAAAAACTCCTAATTTAGAAGCTGCAATTTTAAGAGATGCTAGGGGAGATGAGATGCTTGAAGTTGCTGTTAAGGATGGTTTTAAAACTATGCAAGTTATTGGCAGAAATTTTATTAAAAAAGGTATATTGTCTGTTGAAGAGTATTCTAGAATTTTAGTAGTTTAAATATATGGCAACATTTCAGTATGCCGGCGTTCAAGCCGGAAAAAAAATTAATGGTGTAATCTCTGCTTCTGATCCAAGAGCTGCTGCCACAGAGCTTAGAAAAAAAAAAATTATTGTTACCTCAATAAAAAAAGGGAATGGCAAGTCAGACTCAAAAGGACCACCATCTTTAGATGATATCCCTATAAGTAATGCACCAATAATATTTTCAAAAGGTAATATTTATTTAAATTTTGGTCCTTGGGCCAAGGTACCTCAAAAAGAATTATTGCAGTTTACAAAAAAGGTTTCGACCATGATTAAAGCAGGTCTTCCTATATTAGAGTCTATAATGATGATTAGAGATCAAACTGTACATATGAAAATGAAAATGACAGCTCACTCTATAGTTAAAGATTTAAATGGTGGTATGAATTTGACAGATGCATTTGCAAAGCATCCAAAAGTTTTTGATAATATTTATTTAAATATGATTTCTGCTGGTGAGGCTAGTGGTAAGTTAGATGAATTTTTAATTAAATTAGTTGAGCTACTTGAGAAAAATGCCAAGATAAAATCAGGAATTAAGAGTGCATTATTTTATCCAATAATGCTTTTAACTGTTGCGACTGTAATTACTATTTTTATGTTGTGGAAAGTGGTGCCTGTGTTTGAGAAAATGTATGGTTCTATGGGTGTTCAATTACCTGGAGCAACTTTAATCATTGTTAATGCAAGTAGATTTATTGCTGATCCAACAAATATAATGAAAATTTTAGGAATAATCATTATCATTAGATTTTCATATAATTTTTTGTACAGAAATATTGAAGGCTTCAGACACTTTATGCATAAAAGATTTTTAAAATTTCCTTTATTTGGTGACTTAATTGTTAAGGCGACAGTATCTAGGATGTGTATGATTATGGCAAATTTAACTAGAGCTGGTGTAAGTATTATTGATACAATAAAAATTTCAAAATCAGTTACTACCAATCTTGTTTTTATTTATGCGCTTGAAAGAATTGGTAAGCAAATAGTAACAGGTCAAACTCTTTCTGCACTACTTCAAAAAGAGGAGCATATATTCCCACCTGCACTAGCTCAGTTGACTGCAGTTGGTGAACGAACAGGAAATATGGAAGAAATGTTTCAATCTATTGCAAATTACTACGAGGAGGAATTTGATGGTGTTGTTGCAGCTCTATCATCGATTATTGAACCTTTGATGATTGTTTTAATTGGTGCAATTATTGGAGTACTTATGATTGCTTTGTATTTACCGATCTTCAGTATCGGAAACGCCGTAGGATAAACAATGTTTAAAAAAGAAAAAGGTTTTAGTCTTTTAGAGTTGATGACTACTATTGGAGTAATAGCAATTATAGGAGCTGTAGGGTTCCCGGCCATTGACAACTTCGGTGAACAAGAAAATTTTGAGAGCGATCTTGCAACAATTCGTGGTCAAATAAACTATGTAAGACAAATTTCGTTGGAAGATGGTAATGCTTATACGATAAGAATTATAAACGATACTACTAATAATACTGCAGATTTAGAAGTTTGGCAGGCTCAAGGATTGAATAGATACAATATAGAATATCATAAATCTACAGCTACTAAGTGTTCTGATTTTGACGGCACTGATGACAAAGGAACTAAGCTTGTAGATCTAACCAAAAAACTTGAGCATATGACTATAAGTAGATGTAGTTCCACAACAGGTAACTGCACAAAAGTTTCAGCCTCAAATAACTTTTTTTGTTTTTTGCCTGATGGATCTTCACCAGAAGATGCTAGAGGAGAAATGCAAGCCTCTGAAAACGCAGGAGGAAAAAAAGACTATTTGCATACTTATGAAACAGGATTTTTTAACAACGGGAAAAGAATGTAATGAGTTTAAAACATAAATTCCAAAAAGGAGTATCTTTAGTTGAAGGAATGACTGCAGCTGCTGTTTTAGGTGCCTCTATAACCGTATTTATGACGTTACAATCTTATCAAGAGAGAGATTTTTCAACTTTAAGAAAGTTTGATAAAGCTGCTTATGCAGTAGAATTAATGTTTGAAGAAATGGCAGCTGTTTACAATCCTATAGCTGCACAATATGGAACTCCTCAAGTTTTTGCAGACACCTCAGCAGGAACTTCTTTAAAAGTGAAGGGTTTTGCCCAACTTCCTGGAGTTGGAGACCAGATCATCATAGAGGGCGTTGGTGGAAAGTATGAAATTACAGCAAGAACAGATTTTGATAGTGACAATAACACAACACTAACTTTGGACAGATCAGATATACCAGATGTTGCTTATGTTAACATGGCTTCAGATGCAACCTTAAATGCTACAATTACAGTCATTTCAAATGCAGAAGGTTCTTTGGATCCATATCACTCATTAGACTTAACAAAACATGATGATACAGCTTATATAACAAATTTAGAAGATGATGGTTTGGAGAAAGTAGCTACAGATCTTCAAAATTGGGGAGCTTTATTAGAAAAACATTTTGGACCTTCAAGAACTGGAGATAAAAGATTAATAGAAGTTACAGATATCACTAAAAATGTTCCAGTTGATATGGACAATGATGGAGTTACTGATCAGGAGAATGGCGAAGATGTTTATGAAGCTGTTACAAAGAAACAAGTAACAATAATTATTAAGCAAGACAAAATCGAAGAAAAATTTAGAAGATTATTTTTAGCTGGAACTTAACATGAATTTAAATAAATTTATCAATCAAAAGGGGTTATCTCTCACAGAAGCATTAATTGCAGTTATTGTTTCTACAATAATAATGGGAGCATCATATACAATTTATAGTAATTTTCAGGGTACATTTGTCAGACAGATAGGTCACAACAATATTAAACAAGAAGCTAGATTTGCTCTTCATATACTTCAGCATGACAGTAGAATGGCAGGCTATAAACATCCGGACAGTACTGATGGAGAAGTGCAGACACCTGTACAAGTTTTAAATGATGATGGAACAGAGGTAGCAGACTCTTCTGAGTTTGGTGAAGTTGTAAAATTTTGTTATGATACTGAGGACAATGATGGAAATGTTCAGAGAAAATTAATTAGGTATGAGTTACAAATACCCTACTCTCCAGAGACAGAAAAAACTATTTTAAAAAAGAAAGTTTGGAATAGCTCAGACTGCACAGAAGGTAGTGACGTTGATATAGATTGGAGCCCAGTTGCACAATTTTTTAGCAAATTTGCAGTAAGAATTAGAAGTAAACATATCGATTATGAAATAAATTTAACATCTGTTGATGATAGTATTACAGAAAAATATAGTGCCTCTTCTTATATGCGAAATTTGAATTATGGAGGAAAAACTTATTACGCATATGACGAAGATGACTTATATGATGGCAGAACCGCTGTATTGGCATTTACTGGAAGCATGAAAGCCACATGCGCAAATAATATAAAAAGAGATATACAATTAGCTAATTTTTTAACAGACGACGCAGTAATAGAACTTCACCAAGGAGAGCTAGTTGGAACATCTAACAAATATAGAACACACGAAAGAATTGTAATTGCTGCCGAAAAACCACCTGAAGTAACAGGAATTCCAAGTATAGCTCATGCACAAATGAAACTAAGACTCAAAAAAGAAACAGGAGATAACTTACCCAGTGGTTTAACTGCAATATCAGGATTTACGGATACTGATATGGATGGATCAAAAGATAGTGATGAGCCATATGATGGAACTTTAATTATTCAGGGTGATCTGAGTGATGATGACAGTGATTATACGTTTGACTCAGATGGTTATCAAGATTTTGTAATTACAGTTGAAGCTGATTTAGATGTAGATTGTGATAGCGATGGTACTTTTTCTGATCAAAGTATAGCAAAAAAGAATTATACACTAAGAGTTAAAAAATATTCTGCACCTCAACTTTCAGATATAAATATGCATGAGTGGAGCGGAAAAGGTATCACACAAGATAGAAATAATTACGAGTCAAGAGGAACTAGAAGACATAATGGTGGACCATTCTATGATGTTACAGCAGATGGAAAATCTTTTTATATACAACAAAATTTAGGCTCTCCTTCATTCTATGTTTCAAATGAGGAATACTCTGATGTAGTTGTAAAAGGAATGATATGCCAAGGAAGTTATCCTGATTGTGTTAATCCAATGACATCATGGATGGATGATGACATTATAGGTATGGCTTTTGGTTACACACGACCTGCTACATCATTAAAAGTTTGGCCAGATGGAAAGATAAGAGCATGTGCAGGTGTTGACTATTCAAATCTAACTGGAACTTCAGGATTTAGTGATACAAGATTAAAAAACACACTTGCTTCAAATGAAAGATCAGAATTTGAATCTGACAAAGCAAATTTTTTTGGTCCTGTGGCAGATAAAGTTTTCGATATGTATCTTTGGCATTGGTTTGGTCGTTATGGATCTGGATCAGGCCATCAGGTATCTCATTTTAATAACGTAGAATTTACTCATCAAAAATATTGTGGTTATGCCAACAATGGTGCAGCATACACAGAAACAGGACCAACCATTTGGAATAGAGGTACTAGTAATCCTATCAACTATTATGCAAAAGGATTTGATCATCTTTATGACAATATGAATTCTACAAGACCAGCTGGAACTAGAAGCACTAGAAGGTGTTGGTATGGTCAAAATAGTTTTGGTGAATTGAGTTATGCTCCAGGTGCTTATCATGCTAGCAATAGTTGTTGGGTTAAAGGAAAAGATACTGGAATAAAAAATTTAATTACTGCCACATACAAGTCAAACAATCTTAGAGTAAACATTGAAAACAAACCAGTTAGAGTAGGTACAGATAGAATTAGATATACAGCGTTTAATTTGAAATTTGATGACGGTGTTTTAAAAGATTACAATAAAGCTACTCCTTCAGAATTAGCGTTACCAACAGATACTTCCTGCTCTGAAACTGTAACTACTAACTGTGCAAAACCTGAACTAAAAAAAGCTGCATTTAAAAAATTCAAAAGAGGTTCAATTGCAATTTTTATGCAATCTCAACCTGATGTTAAATATTCAAATTTTCAAATCGCAAAATTACCTAGGTTTGTCCCTTCCTCAACAGCAAGCAACAAACCAATGCCTAAGGCACAAAACTTGTATTATTATATGAGCGATACCTATGGAACGATTAATAAAGTAAGTGGATTGCTTAGCAAATCTTACGATCCAAATGGAGAACTGTTAAATGTTGTTGTAGACTCAACTACTTGTACAACAGTTGGAGGTAGAGGTACTGCAACTTCTGGATCTTATAAAACTCAAACTATAGATGGGTCATCAGTCACTTTAGATTGTAGATTAAGTGGTAATTGGAGAGCAAAAACTATGGATTGGGAAGATCCTGCAAGTCTACCAAATATTAATGAGCAATATGATATGAACGCAAAAGCATCTTACAGCGGGGCAAGAGCAATTGTTTCAACAGAGCAAGGTGGTGAAATGTATGTTTATACAGATGGTTCATTTAAATACAAAACTGTTCCGTCAGCTTTTGCAGGAAACACAGCTGGTACAGATTCATTTTATTATGGCGTACAAACAGATGACACAACAAATAATAGGGTGTCCGATATTAAAAAAGTAACTATAGGGTATAATATTGCTGATACTACGCCTACAGGAATTACATTTAAAGAAGGATCTGATGGAACAACTGTTATATCTGATGATGATGATTTAGATTTTGATGAAGATGCAAAATCAGATTTAGTGATTGCTAAATTAGAAGTGTCAGCTTCTCAAGAACCAGATACTGGAGATTTTGTAAGATTTAACATAGGTAAATTGGATAGTGATGATACGGATATAGACGTAAAACACAGTAACAGATTTAGGATTGATCAAAAAGACAAAGATTTTTATTTGGTTTTAAATAGAGATGATGACAACAGATGGAGCAACTTACCACAAAACAAAAAGTTCTTTAAGGTAAGGATAGTTGCAACAGATTTAAGAGGTAATCAGTACAACAAAGATACCAAAGTATATGTAAATAGAGTTGATTGTTCAGAAACAGGGATGGAAAATATTGTTGTTTATAAAACTAAAGCTGCAATGACTATAAGTGGCTTTATAAAGGCTACTTCAGATAAAAAAGTTTTTAGAAGACAAACCGTTCCTTTAACCTCAGGTGATGATGAAGCAATTATTAAATTTGACTTTCCAGAAAGAAATGTTCAGCCAAGTGTCAAAATAACCGATGATGGCATGCTTTCAAATAAATGTAAGGATAGCCATGATTTTGTAGATAGACAACAATTGTGGAGCGATAGTTAGTGAAAAATAAAAAAAATCAAAAAGGTTTTGCATTAGTTTTTGTAATAGCTGTTATTGCGGCTTTGTCTGTAATGACAACTTCGATGTTTTTTTACTATGATAATGATTTGAAATCAGTATCAAGAAACTCTGTAATGCAGCAAGTTATGCTTGCATCAGAAACTGGTCTTCAAGAAGGACAAAAATGGATTACAGATCAATTAAATGCTGACACATTTGGTTTAGCAGATATTCAAAATAATGCACACGTAGATGCGTCTAATAATGCTTGTTTAAATAGACACGGATATACTGATGCAACAAAAGATGTGTATTTTGCAAAACGTCTTTTTGATAATCTTGGAACAGATGATCCAAAATTTGAAGATGTTGAATATGAAGTCTTTGTACAAAGGCACGCTGACTATGTAAGATCAATATATTTTTCTGCTGAAGGACCAACTGGTATACCTAATGCTGATACTGATTACACAAATAGATCTTTTGCTTTTGTAAAAAAATTTAAAGATTTTCCAACAGATCAATTCACAATAGAAATGTGGATTAAGAATGAGAGAACAACCTCTTCATACAATATGCATGCTTTTGAATGGGGTAGAGAATGGGATTTAGTTTTCAAAGTATTAAATGATAAATGGTCACCGAGATTAGGAGAAGTGGTTTTAGCTGGCAGCGGCTCTGTTGGTACTCCTGTTAAAGACGAGTGGGTACATATTGCTTGGGTTTGGGATGGAGGAAATTCCGCAGGAAATGTTAGAATTTATCAAAATGGTGAGTTAAGTGGAACTTATACTGCAGATATTGGACCAAGAGCAAAAGCTGGATATACAAACCCTGATGACACTTTACCAGAGGGAGATCATTGGCCTTTAGCTATTGGAGAGGGTCTCCATGGTTTTACAGGAAATAATTACGTGACTGGAGCTCCAAAAATACAAGGTGTACCGTGGTTAGGAAATATTGCAGAAATGAGAATTTGGAATATTTCAAGAACTGAGACAGATATCGCAAATAATAATAGAAGACGAATAACAGGCTCTGAACCAGGATTAGTAAGTTATTATAAATTTAACGAAGGAGCTGGAGATACAGCTAAAGATTTTAATACTTCAAGAGCAGTTGATAGACGTAATGATGCTAAAATTTATGGAATTGGAACAAAAGGGACAAAGTGGGAAACTGAGTTAGCGTATTATCCTACAACAGTTACAGATAGCACACCAGATAATGATAGTGATGATGAAGGTCCTACTGTCAATGTTCCTCCAGGCGAAGATGTTGTACTCTATAAAATTTTGTCTTGCGGCAAAGGTCCTCAAGATCAATTAATACCTTTAGAGCTAATTGTTTCAGCACCAGTCAGTGAAGGTGATGTAGGTGACGGTAAAATAACTTTATCTGAACAAGATGTTTCTGAATTAAGTGGTCAAGACGGTTCTCCTTTATCTATCCCATTAAATAATTATATCGGAGATGAAGATGTTGATGGTGATATTAAAATATCAACTTCTAACGAAACGAATTCAGATTTTTATGTTTTTAAGAGAGCTCTGGAACAATGTACTAATGCTACTACTTATGGAGATTTTAGCGTAAGTTCTACATACACCGAAGGCCAGTGTGCAGAAAATGACGGTAAACTTTGGTACGCTGAAGAAGCAATTTCTGCTGATGATTTTAATGAAGAACAGTGGAGCGAAGTATTAGGAAGTGGTTGTGATGGTATACAATTTAGAAGTAACAACAATAGTAGCAACGGGCACTATTATAAATATTTTACTACAAGACCTAACATAAGCAATCCAACTCAAGCTGACGCAATAAGCTGGGATGAGGCACGAAGAAGAGCTGAAATGACTACTTGTGGTGGTATGAGAGGCTATCTTGTTTCAGTTGATAATGCAGCAGAAAATAATTTTATTAGAGATGCTATTGATAATGATAGTGGAATTACTTTTCATGGTGCTGCGGGATTAACAAGATCAGAGATGTATGGTAGCAACTTCGATAGTAATTCGGACCAACATTATGTGTGGTTAGGAAATTCGGACTGGAGAGTAGAGGGTACGATGGCTTCAGAGTCAGGACCAGACATGGGTAATACAAATTCCTACACGAATTGGCAGACTAACGAACCAAATGATGTAGGAACTGATCCAGGAGAAGATTATGCCGATATGGAAATTAATAGGTCAGCAAGTAGACCGGATGGTGGCTGGAATGATCTCCCATTAAGACCAACTCCTAGTGGCGCCTTAGATGCCATTTCAGGTTATATTGTTGAATATGGTGGTTGGGACTACACAGATATAGATTTAGATTTAAATAATGATGGTGACACAAATGATGCGAACGAAATAGATGAAGATACAAAAATTTGTTACGCAAGAGCAACTATTCGAAAAGCTGAGTATGTAAAAGATGAAGATTATCTTTTCTATGATACAACATTTGATGATGCACCTACAGGAATAGTTGCTGATACTTCTTCAGCTAATGATAGTCAGTTAGATGAGGACTCAGAGACAGATGGAAATCAAAATACTCATCCTGGATGGAATCACAATACTGGTGTTTTAACCTTGATACATACAGATTTAACAGGAAGCAGCCCAACAGTTCCAGCTTGGAGCGGATCAACATCTTATTCAACAGGGGATTATGTTTGGTTTAATAATAGAGTATGGCAAGCACTTTCAAGCATTTCAAGTTCAAGTACCAATACTGATCAGGTTCCAACTTTATATAACACAGCTGCTTGGGAATTAGTTGATGGAAATGACTCTGGTGATCCATGCGCTCCAATTTCAGATTGGTTACAAGCATTTGAGGGTATTAAATATCTAAATTCTAAAGTTGCAAATCAAGAAGCTGATGCAGGTGAAATTGATCCAGAAGATGGAACTGATAACAACCAAGGAAATGACAATGACGCTGTATTACCAAAATTAGGCGAAAGAGTAGTCACTTTTTCTTTAGGACCTCTTCACATTTATAATCATACAGATGGGTTTCAACATTTTTATGAATTCTACTCGTTCCCAACACCAACAGCTAGATTTGATGATCCAAACAGAAGTTGGTCAAAAGGATTAAGATATGCAAATAATTTGAGATATTTTGGTAAGCAAGGTTATCTTGCAAATATAACAAGTTTAGATGAGTCAGAAGTACTTAGAGAAAAAGTAAAAAGCACAGGTTGGTTAGGTGGAATTAGAACCGGAGATGGAGATTCAGAGTCTGACATCGAACAATGTGGAGGTTTGAGACAATTGTCAGAACCAAGAGGAAGAAGAAGTGCAGATGATTATGATAGAATATTTAAAGATACTGTTCAAAATTATACTAGTATTGCCAATGGAGCTTCTGTAGCTGACGACTCTGTATTTTTTACTGAAACAAGTGGTAGAAGAACTATTTATCAAAATAGATCTGGCTCAGCAATTACATTAGCAAACCCAAAACCAGCAACACCACCAACAACATTTACAAAAGTTTGGGTTGATACCCCTAATTCAGATCCAGGCTCATCTTTTGACACAAATTGTACTCTATGGAGATGGGTAACAGGTCCAGAGAGTTTCTTAGATAATGGTGTTGGTTTGGTATGGGATAAAGGTTTAACAGGAACCAGTGATTGGGATAGAAATGGAACAACTGAAGGAGTAGAGTTTGGCACAGAAATAGTTTCAACAGCTGCTCAAATTGGAGAAGTTTTTAAAGATAACGGCTCACCTTTTGAGGATTGGGCAATTACTCATCCTAATGAACCAAATAATGCAGGAAGAGAATGGGTTGCACACACTGTTGGTCTTGGTAACTGTGATGCAAGAAGTGGAGTTACTGACAAAGCAGGATGTAAAGCAACATATGAACTTTATTGGAATGATTTACCAGATAGAACAACTTGGTCTGGTAATGGAACATTTGATCCGAAAGGTTTAGTAATTGAATATGGAGGCTTAGAAAATGAGAGCGATCCAAGATTGAGATTTTCAACACAAAGAGTTATCAAACTTCAAGAAAGACAAGTAAACCAAGCTAGAATATCAATTTCAGCAGGATCTCAGACTGGTGATGCAATTGAATTTGGGACAGATGAACTTAATGATATTAGTGTCACTGCTACAAATAATAATTCAAATAATATTTTATTAGAAGGAGAGGCTAGCTGTAGTGAATATCTAGGTTTACTAAGATCAGCTAAATTTAAACATACTGCCTCAACTGCTGGACAAAGAACTATTAAAGTTAGTATTGGTAACGTTACAAAGCCATCTAACGCTGAACATTATTATCAAGTCGTAGAAAAAGATGTTACCTATGCTCAAGCAGATTTCCAAGCAAGTTACCAAAACCTTTGTGGTTTACAGGGTTATCTGGCATATGTAAAAACTGCAGAGGATGCAACAGCAGTTGCTGCATTGACTTTAGAAGCAGGAAAAAACTCTTGGGTAAATGGTTCAGACTCAACTATTGGCGGCACATTTGCAGAAAATGAGTGGAGATTTACATCTGGACCTGAATATTTAGAAAGTTTCTGGAAAGTTAGAAGTGGAACAGATGCATCTGTTACTAATTTTGAAGATGATAATTTTGCTTCAGGACAACCATCAAGTGGTGGAGCAGATTTTTTAATCTGGGATCATGACAATACACAATTAGAGCAAGATGATGGAGATGCAAATTCAGATATTTCAAGTTTTATAGTAAGATACGGAGGATCTGTTGGAGATTTTGCAGAAGCTGATGTTGAAGAAGATAATAATAATATAGACATAGTTTTACCACCGTTAAAAGCTGAAATATCATTTTATTCTGATGGATCTGACAACAGTATTTATATGAATGGTGAAGATACTTTAAAAATTGATAGTAGTGATTTAGGGGCAGGCTGGTCTACAGTTGCATTTTCAGGAAATTCAACTCCTCTTGAGTTAACAGCACCCGCAAATACATCAACTACGGTTGAGCAGTTTAAAAAACAAATTGCAAAAGTTTATTATCAAAATTGTTCAAAAGGTGCTGATTGTACAGTAACTCCTACAACATACACACCTGGTAACAGAAAAATTAAAATAACCCTAGTATATGGAGACACCTCATTAAACCAAACTATAGGCGTTGTGAAAACAATAGGTAGTAGAAATAAAGTTAACGTTACACCAATTTCTTGGAGTAATAGATAGTTTTAATTTCTTGATGGCATAATACCAGTTCTTTGGCCATCTATAGTATTTTCGGTATCAGTTGCTGCATCATTATAATCAGAAACATTCAAAGCAATTGTTGCAACTGAGCCAGTTGATGGATTTGGAGATCCATTCATTTGAACATTAAAGAAATCTGTTGCAGCATCAGCATAATAACTTCCAGCAGCTGAAGTAAAGTCTGATGGATCAAAACCTGCATCACCTGATTTAGTAGTCGTAGCAGTTGTACCGTTTGAATTATTTATACTAAAAATTCCGTTATTAGTTCCCCACATTGATGTAGATGCAGATCCGCTAGAATAATCAGTTGTAAAAGAGTAACTAAAATCTACATTAGCATTTCCATCTAAAGATAATGTTCCTGAATAAGTGTTGTTAATTGTTTGAGATGCAAAGTTAACGGTTGTTATACCACTAAAAGTTCCAGAACCAGTTCCTTTAGTTGCTGCCATGTTAATGTTGTTACCTGTATAAGTATAAGTTCCTGAAGTTATACCTTGAAAATCTCCGTAATTAGTTTGTCCTAAATTAGTACCACCATAACGTAAAATATATGCTAGACCATCTCCACCCTCAGCATTTGCCATTGCAATTTGGTTTTCTGCTGACTCGTTTTCAAATTCAGCTTGACCTTCTTCACCAATAATATCTACTACATCAACACCGAGTACTTCTGCTATTTGGTCAAAAGTTAATCCACCATCACTTAAATTTAAGGCGGTGGTTACTATTTCACCTATTATTTCATTTCCACTTATTTGTTGATCATCAAATAAACCTTCTTTAATTGCACTCTCTACATCTTGAACATCAAGATTTGCCTTAACATCTAAAAAATTTTGGAATTGTTGTAATTGTTCCTGAGTAATTTCAACTGGAGGAGTTGGAATTTGGTTCAAAGATAATTGTGTAAATGAAAAAGGTGTATCTAATAATACACTTCCAAGTTCATTTGCAACTTCTACAGCACCTGGTCTTAATCCTAAGGTATTATCTTCTCCAGGACCAATTAGCAATACCTGTGCGTTATCTTCTTCATCTATGATTGTTTGAAATTCTGTACCTCTTGAACCTATCGTTCCCGCTGCAGTCTTAACTTCTAATTTTTCAGGGTTCTTCTGATTTATTAATCCACTTAAAACTTTTACACTTCCTTCATTAAGGGTTGCTAAAAAACTACCATCCAATGTACTTGGATCAAAAACAAACTCGTCTATTGTAATTGATGTTTTTTCCCCAATTGTAAGAACTGTCTCATCTAAAAAGATTATTTGAGATTTGGATTTTCCATCAGAAATAATTTCGTCACCAAAGAAAATTTTATCACCAGCTTTTAAAACCTCTCCTTTTTGATTAGTAATTTTTCCAATCGATAATGTAATTGCACCAACAATTTTTTCATCAGCAACTGAATGACTGATAAAAAATAGGGTTAAAATTAAAGTTAATATTTTCTTCAAAACATCATCCTTTTTGTTAATCCAAATTTAATTATTTCCTTTTCATAGTCGTAATTAAGGATATTTGAGCTCGACTCTATATCAGAATAAGAAAGATTGTAAAAAACATTCTTTATATAGTTATTCTTTATCAGATCCTCTAAATTTCCAGATAGGGTAATGCTATTTGTTATAATCTCATCATCTCTGACCGTATCACTTTTTACGAAAGTATCAGATTTATCATATTTATTTGAGTTATTTGAATGAGAAATTGTATAATTTAAAAATCCAATTTTTCCCGAATTTGAAATAGTATAAAAGTTATTTTCATATCCATAAGAGTCTAGCTTAGCGTTATACTGATTTATACCTAATTTAAATTTTATATTATTGGTATTACTCAAAAAATATTCATAACCCGTTGCAAGTCCATAATAAGTATTGTTTTTATTATCTGCAGAACTAAAAGTAGTATCTGTTCTATAATCTGTAATACCCATATTTGAAGATACTAATAGATTTTGGTTTGGTTTAGTTAGATATCTATTTTCAAGAGTAACATTATAAATTACATTTTCAGCATCATTAACAAAATTATTGTTGTTCATTGAAAAGAAAGCTGATGTATAATTTTTAGTGAACTGTTTGTTATAATTGACAAATAAAGAATCTAGATCATTTTCTTTATTCTTGTCTCTATTTTGTCTAGTTACATTTTTACCTAAACTCAAACTTAAGTTTGAAGTATCAGATAGTTTTTTAAAAGCACCGGTTCTTACAAAGATGTCACTATAAGAATCATTGTAAATAGTATCAGCAGCGTAATTACTTAAACTATCACTGATGTATAATGTTTTTGAATTTGAAACAGTATTTACATTGTTTTCTTCTGCAAGATTAAAACCAAAATCTACGTATCTAATCCAATCGTTTTCATCCCTTGGTTTTTTCTGATTTTCAATTGTTTGAGTTAATGAATTAAGTTGTTCTCTGATATCAGCTGTTAATTTTTCACTCTGTTTTATTTCATCAATTATTGCTTTTGTTCTTTCTTTAGAATCTATTTTTAACGATATTGACAACAAATATAATTTTAAATCTAAATTTTCTGAGTATAGATCAGATAGTCTTTCTAAGGTTGCAATAACAGTTTTATAGTTTCCTAAATTTTCTTGCTCTTTAGCAAATCTTAAATTTAATTCAAGATCTGTTGGATTGTTAAGAATTTCAGAATATTTTATACCCTTGGAATTATCACTAGGTACCTCTAGATTTTCTTTTTCAGTTTTATTTTCTGAAACAATTATTTCATTTATTTTACTTGCAATATAATTTGGAATATTCTCAAATCCTTTTATTTCATATAATAATTTTTTTAATTCTATTTCATTTTTAGTTTTTTCATAAAGATCAAATAGTTTTATTTTTATCTCTAAATTTTTTGGGTAAACTTTTTTTAAAACTTCGAGCGCATAAATTGCTTCATTAACTTTGTTGTCTTTTTCTTGCTCAACAAATAAAAACGCTTGTTCAAGATCTTCTGGTTTATTTAAAACTTCACTTAAAACTAAATTTGCATTAGCCTTAGTGATTGAAATAAATATAAAAAAAAGAAAGATCAGTATTCTCATAACAATTCTTAATATCCAGAGATGATCAGACAGGTAATGTCGTCTCTTAAAGGCTCTTTTCTTTTGGTTAAAATATCGCTTAAATGCTCGATAATTGCTTCAGGTGACTTAAATTTGTTATCAATAATTTCCTTTTCTACACCTTTTGCCTCTAATTCTTGATTATTCTCTAAATAGCCCTCTGTAACACCATCAGTATAAATAACTAAATTTTTATTTACCAAGCTTATTTCATTTGTCTGAAAGAAATCATCGTTATCCATAGCCATAATTCCAAGTGGAGGTAGTGTAGATTTGTAATATTCAAAATTAAAATTTTCGTCATAAACCATAATTGGTTCATGTCCAAGATTGATATACTCTATTTTTTTATCTTTAATATTATATTTTCCTACAACTGCAGTTATAAACATTCCTTGATAAGACGAGTCTGCAACTTGATTGTTAATGTATCTTGCAATTGTAGATACTTCTTTATTAAGTTTTGCCATCGATCTAAAAACAGCTGCAGCATTTGCCATTAGTATTCCAGCCTTAACTCCTTTGCCAGAAACATCTGCTAATGTGAAATAAAATTCATCCTCAGATATTTTTATGTAGTCATAATAATCACCAGAAACATCTCGTGCAGGAACATTCTTTGCAAAAAGAATATTTTTTTGTTCAAATTCTTTTGGAAATAATTTTTTTTGTACTTCACCAGCAATTTCTCGTTCTTTTTTTAAAACTATTTGTTTTTTTTCATTTTCAATAGCTATTTCATTTTCCTGGAGATATCTAAAATACAGTGTAACTAAAAATAGAAATGCAGAGCCTAAAGTAGTATAAAATATATCTATAAAATAATTAAATTGGTAAAAGACTAAGCTAGAAGTTATTAGAAATACACATAAGCCTACAAAAAAAACTATACTTAGTTTTGGATTAACTTTTTTTGGAATTATTAATACTAAGATTAAAGAAATTAATAATATAATTATTTCAATAATATCTGTTTTTAAGTTTTTAATTATAAAGTCGTTATTTATAATATTTTCAATTGCATGAGCATGTGTTTCAACTCCAGGGATAACTTTTCCACTAGGTATTTTAACAAAATCAAATAAACCTTGTGCTGAGCTTCCAATTAAAATTATTTTATCTTTAATTATATTTTTACTAATTTTGTCATTTAAAATATCGACAGCTGAAATGTATTTATCTTTACCAAATTTTTTATAGTTGATATGAACTATTGCGTTTGGATCTGTATCAAAGCTATAGTTTTTGGTTCTAATTGTTTTTATTCCATTTTCTGATGATTGAATTAAAATACTTTTATTTTTATGTAACAACCTTAATGTTTCTAAACTTAGTGATGGCCAGATATCTCCATCGATTTTAAGTAAAATTGGTAATGACCGCAAGACACCATCCTGATTATCAAGATAAGAAATGTTACCTATACCTTTTGCTGCATTATTTATAACTTCAAGTGAAGTGATTTTATTTTTAAAAATATATAAGTAGTTTTCTGCATCACCTCCTCTTGATATAAAGTTTGTTTTTGGTTTAGAATTATTCATTTTATCAAAAACAGAAATGTCTCCTAAAACTGGCAGTATCACATTTGAATTTTGAATTGCAGTAATTAGCGATTGGTCAGAGTCTAATACTCCTTCATTAGAAATATTAAGTTCTCCTAATATTTTGCTAGGATTTTGTTTGTCTTCTTCACTAAAAAAAATATCAAAGGAAATTACTGATGCTTCCAAACTCTCTAATTTGTCAACAAGGTTGGCAAAAACGTCTCTTCTCCAGGGAAATTGGCCTATTTCACCTATACTTTTCTCGTCAATATCAACGATTAAAACATCGTTAAACTCGCTATTTTCCTCAAAAATAGACTGATAAATATCATATGAGATATTCTCTATTCGTTTAACAAAGTTGCTGTCCTGGATTTTAATTAGCACTAACAGCGCAAGAAAAATAAGTCCAAGGTATTTTTTTAAATTTTTCACAAATTTTTAATTTTTTTGTTTTTCAAATTCAGTAAGTGCATCTTCAAAACCTTGTAATGAAGATTTAATTAAAAATGGCTTTTCTCTAAATCCATCAACTAAAATTTCAAAGTAGATTGATTTTTTCATTGCCTCTTTAATCTGTTTAAAAAGACTCTCTATCGCAGGATCAGTAGTATCATTTGAAATTGATATTATACATCCAACAACTTCACATTTTATGAAAGGTAAATTAACAGCAGTTCCTTTATGAAAATTAATTGAAGCAGGTCTTTGAACATTAACACCTAGTGGAGTGATTATATTAATTAATTCTTTTAACTCATTTTTATTATTTAAAAATTCAGAATACACTACTGTGAATTGTAGATTTAAATTTTTAACTTGTAAAAATTGTACAATTTCACATTTTTGTTTTTTATTTTCATTAACACATCGCAAAGTCCAATCTCTAAATTGTTTTGTAGTAACAGTTGGAACTTTTTCTTCATTTTGTTCTGCATAAGTAAAATTTAAATTAAACACAAATATAAATATAAAAGTTAGTAATCTCATATTTTTAATCTCCACTCGTTATAACCATAAGGCATTTTTTAAAGCTTCATTGGTTGTATTAATATTTTTCTTATTATTTTTATTTTGAATTAATAAAATTTCTCTACTCATTTGAGGTTTATTAATTTTAGTAAATAAAAGTTTATGATCAATTGCTACACTTTCAGGAATTATTGCGACCCCTAAACCACTTTTAATACATGAGGCTGCTGTTGTATCACTATCAGTAAAAACAATGTCTCTATCATTATTTTCTTGCTTTCTTTTTTTAATATTTTTTTGGATTTCTTTAAAATCTGGGAAGGAACCTTTATTCTTTAAATAATCATAGTAAAAAAATTCGCAAGTATTTCTAAAGATATAATTTTTTTCTTTTCGAACCATATCAATACTGACTTCTTTAATTTCTTGAAATTGGTGTCCCTTATAAAAAGCAACACAAAACGGATCTTCATATAAATTGACTTTATCAATATTGTCATTTGAAAATTTGATACAACTTATTGCAAAATCAATTTTATTTTTTTCAACTAGATTTATAATTTCAAAACTATCACTCTCAATAACTTTTATTCTTACTTGAGGATTATTTTTTTTAATTAACCAAAGTATATTTTGTTTATGGGAATAGGTAAGGGTACTTGGAATACCAAAAGTAATTTGATCATTATTTTTACTTTCATCATCAAATTCTATAGATTTTATATTTTCTATAACTTTATCATTGAACGCCAAAATTGATTTTGCATTCATGTAAAAAATTTCACCTTCTTTGGTTAAAGTGACTCCTTTTTTTGTTCTGATAAATAATTTTTTTCCCAAACTGTTTTCAATAATTTGTACAGATCTTGTAATTGAAGGTTGAGCAACATTTAAACTCGAACTTGCAGATAAAATACTTCCAGTATCTGCAACAGTTATAAAATACTTTAAAAACTTAGGGTTTAAGAACTCTTGATTACTCATAATCGCATTTATAGAATTTTTTTATATTTAATCAAATTGTATATATAACTAATATTATATATCACTAGTTGTATTTAAATTACTTTAGTTGATAAATACTAATTTAGGTTTTTAATGTTATCGAAAATAAAAGAATTTTTTGGATTTTTGAAAAAGATTTTAAGTAAGTTTTTATTTCCCTCACTATTTATTTTTTTATTAGTTAGTGAAAGTTTAGCCAACCCTTTAAATGTGAGTACTGACACTGTAGAAAATAATAGTCTTGATTTAGACGGTTCGATAAAAGCAAACTACACATATAATGTTGATAGTAATGTTGTTTATACTCTTAATGGACAAATACTTAGTAACGGCTATGATTTGACTAAACAAGGAGACGGAACTTTAATTTTAAACGCAAATAATTCAAATTTTGGTAACGCTATTTCCAATACCTTTAACATAGAAGGTGGTTTGGTTGGTATTGGAAACAATGGATCGTTTGGAAGCACAAACAACACAATAAGTTTAGAGGGTGGAGGAATATCATCTTCAAACACATCATCTCGTTCGATTAGTAATGATATAAACATAACATCATCAACAACTATTGGTGATGCAACAAATAATGGGGCCTTAACTTTGTCAGGTGATGTTTCAATTTCTGGAGACAAATATACTATAACATCAAATAGCAATAATACTTTTTCAGGAGCTGTAAATCTTGGAGGTCAGAATATAACATTTGATACTGCAAGTGGAGTTACTTCAACTATATCTGGAGTCGTTAGTAATGGTAATGTGGTTAAATCTGGAAGTGGTACTTTAAAGTTAACTGGAACAAACACTCAATCTCAAACAGTTTTAAATGGAGGAATATTAGAGGTTGCAACAGATAGAGGTTTGGGAAGTGAACCTGGTAGTTTAGTCTCTGATAATATTAGAATTGCTGACTCAACTTTAAAATTTTCTAATACAGGTACAATTACTCTACATGCTAATAGAGGTATTACTTTAGTAAATAACAATGCAAAGATTGAAGTAACAAATTCAGGTGCTAGGGTAAATTATAGTGGTGATATATCTGGCAATTACAATTTAACAAAAACTGGTTCAGGTATTTTAGCTTTAGGTGCTCCTAGTCCTCATAATTTAACAGGAGATGTGACGGTAAGTGCTGGTGACATGAGGTTCATCAGTGGAACTTCTGATGCATATTCCTTTGATGTTATAGTTGCAAACGGAGCCAATGCTTCTGTAAATCAAGATACTTTTGCTTCAGGAAATTCAATTACTGTTCAAAGTGGAGGTTCTTTAAATTTCTATCCAGGGACAGGTTCGGGAAGATCGTACAGCATGGATATTAATTTAGCAGGTTCTGGAAATAACAATTTTAATGGCGGTACAGCAGCTACGTTAACAACAAGTTCAGGATCAAACACAACATTGACTGGAGTTGTTACTTTAAGTTCTGATGCATCTGCTTTATTTAAACCAAATGGTGGTGCTGTATCTGGAAGTTTAATTTTTGGTAACGCAGATGGAAACACAACAACAGCAGTAGCTTTAGGAAGTAATACTTTTACTTTGAAAAGTGTTGTACATGTAGATGGGAGAGAATACGATTTTAGAGATCAAGTTACTGGTACTGGAACTTTAGATATCGATAGTAATGCTGTTGTAAATTTTACTAGTGGAGAAGGAGGATTTGCAGATACAGTAAATTTAGATGTTCAGGGAACTCTAAATATGAGCTCAAGTGACACTATAGCTTCACTTACAGGTACTTCTACAGGTTCAATAGATCTACAAAATACAACTCTTACAATAGACCAAGATACCAATACTACTTATGCTGGGGTAATTACAGATAGCACAGGAACTAGTTCTATTGTTAAGTCAGGTACAGGAACATTAACTTTAAGCGGAACAAACTCTTATAGCGGTAATACTACCCTTAACGCTGGAAATTTAAGTATTTCAGCTGATAACAATCTTGGTTCTGCACCCGGTTCTACTGACGCTGATAACATAATCTTTAATGGTGGTGGTCTAATAATAACCTCAGGAGTTACCTTTGACTCAAATAGAGGGGTTACTATGACAGGTGCTGGAACAATAAATACAGCATCTTCAACTACATCAAATATTCAGGGTGTAATCACTGGCTCAGGTGCTTTAACTAAATCAGGTGATGGAACTTTAACCTTAAGTGCATCAAATACTAATACTGGAGATATTACGATTTCTGCAGGAACTTTAGATGTTCAAGGTCAGTTAGAAAGTGGAAATTATGATGGAGCAATTTCTAATTCTGGTCAATTAAAAATAAACTCATCTTCTAACCAAACTTTGGCTGGAACAATTTCAGGTACTGGAACTTTAGCTAAAACTGGTTCTGGCACACTAACACTTACAGGAACAAATACTTATAGTGGCCAAACAACAATTGAAGGCGGAACTGTAGTTGCTTCAAACTCATCTAGTTTAGGAGCAACACCTGGATCTGTAACTAATAACAACATAGTTTTAAATAATGGAACACTGCAAACTACCAACTCTTTTTCAATAGGTTCAAATAAAGGAATCATTGTTACTGGTAGTGGAGGAACAATTAACACTGATGCATCAACTACATTAACTTACGGTGGTGTAATTAGCAACAATGGTACTTTGACAAAAACTGGTGCTGGAACATTAACTTTAAGTGGAGCAAATACTTATACAGGTGCAACTACAGTCAGTGCTGGAACATTAAATGTTACAGGAACCTTATCTGACGATACATCAATTACAGTATCATCTGGAGCGACCTATGATGTTGATGCAAGCGATACAATTAAATCTATAGATGGAGCTGGAACAATTGATATTGCAAGTGGTCAAACATTAACAGCAGGGGATGCTACAAACAAAACTTTCTCTGGTGTCATTCAAGGATCAGGAGGACTTACAAAAACTGGAACTGGCACATTAACTCTTAGTGGAACAAATACATATACTGGTGATACAACTATTTCCCAAGGGGGCATTACACTTCAAGGTCAGCTTGAAAGTGGAAATTATGATGGTGCAATTGCAAATTCAGGAACTTTAACAGTCGATTCATCATCTAACCAAACTTTAGCAGGTGTGATTTCAGGAACTGGTGCTTTAAATAAATCAGGTAGTGGAACTTTAACTCTTTCGGGTTCAAATACTTATTCTGGTTCAACAACTATTACAAATGGAACAATTAGTGTTTCAAGTTCATCTAATTTAGGAGCAACGCCAGGCAGCGCAGATGGAGACAACATAATTTTTAACGGTGGAACTTTGAGTGCTACAAATGATTTTACTTTAGGTACAAATAAAGGAATTACGCTAACTGGTAATGGCACAATAGATGTAGCATCATCTAACACAATGACCTTTGATGGTATCATTACAGATTCTGGTAATTTAACTAAATCTGGAAGTGGTACTTTAGTCTTGGGTGGAGCTAATCAGAATGATGGAACAATTACAGTAAATGCAGGTATTCTAGAAATATCAGATCAGTATTCATTAGGGTCATCAAGTGGTGGAACAGTTGTTGCGGATGGTGCAAGTTTAAAAATAACTGATGCAATTACGATTACTAATGAGAGCTTAACATTAAATGGAAATGGTGTGAGTAATGGTGGGGCTTTACAAGCTGCCAATTCCTCTGGAACAATTACATTAACAGGCAGCACTACTACTCTTGGTTCGGATACTACAATAAATATAGATGATGGAAATTTAACATTTGGTGGTCGTTTAACTGCTGGAGCCAACAATTTTGATTTAACTATTACAGGTGGTGATGGAACAATTAGACCGTCAGGTGGATTAGTATTGAATTCTGGAACTTTGACAATGTCAGCAACTGGTACTTTTTTTGCAGAGAACAGCAGTACTTATTCTGGAGGAACTACAGTTACTGCAGGTGCCATTCAGTATGGAAATAATGATGCTTTTGGTACAGGCGCTATCACAATGACTGGAGGTAAATTTTATACATCAGATTCAGGTGATTTTACAATTGATGAAAATTTAAATTTACAGGGTTCAATAACTTTAGGAAATAGTGGAGATAGCAATACAATTACTTTTTCAGGAACTAATACTCTAACTGGAAATACTACTGCTAGTATTGATAGTACTGTATCAATGGCAGCAATTGATGATGGATCAAATACTTATAATTTAATTAAATCTGGAAGTGGAACTTTAACTTTAACTGGATCAAATGGTTACGACGGTACTACTACCATCAGTGCCGGAACTTTAACTGTAACAGGAACTCTTGACAACAATACAGCAGTAACGGTTTCAAGTGGCGCCACTTATGATGTTGACGCAAGCGATACTATATCATCATTAGCTGGAGCAGGTACAATTGATATAGCAAGTTCACAAACATTAACTGCCGGAAATAGCAGTGATCAAGAAATTTCAGGCACAATAACGGGATCAGGAACGTTTAATAAAAATGGTACTGGTAAACTTACACTAAGTGGAACGGGAACTGATGTAGGATCAATTATCGTTTCAAATGGTACAATTGAAGTAAGCGGACAATTAAATAGCGGATCATACTCAGGAAATATAACTAGCAGATCAGCATTAATATTTAGTTCTTCAAGTGATCAGACTATTTCAGGAGTTATTGCAAGCTCTGGTACATTTACTAAATCAGGTTCAAGCACATTGACATTATCAGGAACAAATACTTATACAGGTGCTACGTCAATTAATGCTGGAACTTTAACTGTTTCAGGAACTTTATCAGATAGTACTGCTGTAACCGTTGCTTCAGGTGCAACTTATGATGTTGATGTAAGTGATACTATTGCTTCTGTAGATGGAGCAGGAACAATAGAAATTGCTAATGCTGCAACTTTGACTACCGGTGATGCAAATGACCAAGAATTAAGCGGTACTGTTTCAGGTTCTGGATCTATAACTAAAGTAGGAAATGGTATTTTAACCTTATCTGGTACAAATTCTTATAGTGGAGATACCACTATTTCAGCAGGTACATTATTGGTTACAAGTCAATTGGGTGGAGGATCTTATGCAGGTGATATTTCGAATGCTGGAGATTTAGGTATTAACTCGTCAAATAATCAGACATTATCTGGGGTTATTTCAGGGTCAGGTACTATTAATAAATCGGGTTCTGGAGAATTAACTCTTACTGGTGCTAACACATTTGATGGAACTATTAATATTGCTGGAGGTACATTATTTGCTGGAGGAAGTAGTGATGGCTCAAATAAAATCACGGAGGGTAATATTATTGTTAAAGGAGGTACACTAAGTGGTGGTGGTATTATAGATGGTAATGTTACATTTTCATCAACAGCTGGTACTTTAGCTCCAGGAAATAGTATAGGCACTCTTACTATAAATAATAACCTAACACTATCTGCAGATGACACTACAAACATAGAATTTAATTCAACAACAGCAGACAAGATAGTAATTAATGGAAATACAGTGCTTGCAGGATCTATTTCTTTATATCCTGAAGATACCACTTACTCAGACGTAACACATACAATTGTAGATGCTTCTGGGGGTGGAACATTTAATGGAACTTTTTCAACAGAGACAATGAATAATGAGAGTAATCTTAATGATGCTACTTGGGATATTGTCTATGATACCTCTGCAAAAACTGTTTCTTTACAAATTACTGAAGCAGGTAGCACATGTAACATAAATTGCACGACAACAGTTTCATCATCAAAAGATATTGCAAAAGTTTTTGACAATGCAACTAGTGGAACATTAAAAGACGTGAAAGATGTTTTGGATAGCGCAACAGTTTCCTCTGTTAACACTGAATTAGATAAATTGAAAGGTACAGTAATTGCAACATCATCTATTCAATCAAATACTAATCATAATTATTTTAATAGAGCTGTTGCTAATACTACGTCTCTTTCAAATACAACCTTTGTAACAAATTTTACTTCAACAGCTAATGATGTCACTTTAGCATCATTACAAGACCAAGGTTTATATGGAGATAAAAAAAGATATAGTGAATACTACGATTATAGTGATGTATCAGTTTTAGGTTTTATAAAAAATAATAAAAATAAATCATTTTTTGAAAGATTTGAGTCAGATGATAGTGCTTCATTTTTAAGAACTTTTGGAACAAATACCAAAAGAGATAATATTGGTGAAGGCTACACAGGATATAATTCTGATACGACAGGAATATTATTTGGAGAACAATTTAAAAAAGACGATATAAATTTCGACGGTTATTCAATTGGAATTTCAAAAACTGATACAGCTTACAATGATAGTTATGGTGATGCAGAAATTTATTCAATGCATGCCTCAATGTTTAAGCAAATAGATGATGAAGATTATGCATTTAATTTATTAGGTAGCGCTTTTGTATCTAAGACTAACAGTAATAGAAATGTATCTGTATTTGGAACTTCAGTAGATGATAAGTATAAATCTGACTTTTATGATGTTGGTTTTAATTTAGAAGCTCAGCACATAGCAAAGTATGATTTTGATGGTTATAAAATATCTCCATCTGCCAAAATAAACTATAGCTATATTTTCAAGGGAGATACAAAAGAAACAGGTGGTGATTTAGCATTAACAGTTGATAATGAAGATCTTTTTATCGTCAAACCTGAGGTTGGAATTTCAGTATCAAAAAACTTTTCTGAAAAAGATAATAAATTAAGTCAGTTGGAATTAGCAGCTTTTGTATCTAGAGACTACTTTATCGAAGGAACAGAAAATAAAGCAAGATTTGCATCTGGCTCTACTTTTAACCACGATTTGCCAAGAGACAAAGAAGACTACTACTCTTTAGGGGTAGGGTATAATTTTCTTAATAAAGAGAATAACACAAGCCTAATGGCTAATGCATTTTTGTTAGAAAATACAAAAGAAGACATCAGCTCTAATATTTTTTCAATAACATTTAGAAAATTCTTTGGTGAATTTGCAAAAGGAAGAATACCAAGTGTGATTGCAAAAAAAGATATACCAGTAGAATCTGATCAGGATCAAAATGATAATGAAAATCAAACTAAAGTTGTTTCGAAGAAAGATCCTCCTATGAAATCTGATAAAGATTTGGAGCAGAATAACAAAGTTATATTAAATGATGATGGAACAGTGAAAGATGAAACTATTATCGCAACGTTTCCAGACCAAAATATAAACGACGATATTAAAGAGAGTGTTGAAGATAAAATTAAGAATTTTGAGAAAAATATTGAAATAGTTTTAAAAGAAAATCCAACAAAAGAGGAAGTAGAAAATATATATGTCAGTTTAAATAATGAAATGAAAAATTCTTCTAAAAGAGATCTTACTCTAGATGATGTTTATAATAATTTGTTCGCTAACTGTTATGCAATAGAGAAGAATTTAAAACAGTTAATAAATTACTATGATAAATTACAATTGTATCAAATATTAGACAAATGTTCTCAATTAAAAGATCCTAAAATACATTTAATTGCAAATAGGCTGCATGATATTCAAATGGATGAAAGATCAGCTATAGAAATATTGTATTCAAGATATCTTAAAATTTTAAGTTATATTCCAATTGTAACATTTATAGCTTTAATTATTCTTTTTTATGAAATTATTAGAAGGTTTGTTGCTAATCGATATAATTCAAGAATTATAAGTTAAGAAAAATTATTGATAGTATTTTCAATATCTTCTTTTTTGATCATCATTAAATCTAATTTTGTTTTGTTTTCTTTTTTGTTCAATCTAACTGATTGAATTTGTATACAATTTTCAAAAAATCTTCTTAAATCCCTTGCATTAGAATATCGGTCGCCAGTTATTTCAATAATTTTATTACAAGAGTTTTTAATTGAAGTACTTGCATCATTAGCAATCATATACTTATTGTCTCGACAAAGTTTATAAAAAATTTGGTATAATTCTAAGTCATTATAATTTTCAAAAATAATATTTCTTTTAAACCTTGATACCAGACCTGCATTAGAGGATATAAATTCTTTCATATTAGACTCATAGCCAGCCACTATAACTATTAATCTATCTCTATAATCCTCCATAAATTTTAGCAATTCATCAATTGCTTCTTGACCATTATCGTTGGGATCGTTTTTGTTTGATAAAGTGTAAGCTTCATCAATAAATAAAACATTATCAATTGCTTGATTAAATTTTTCCGCAGCTCTTTCAGCTGTTTTGCCTTTTTCTGCCACCACCAAATCACTTCTAGTTACTTCGATTAGTTTCCCACCTGAAATAATTCCTAAATCTCGATAAATATTAGCTAAAAGCCTGGCTACTGTTGTTTTTCCAGTACCTGGATTTCCAGAAAAAATTAAATGATATGTAAGCGGCATTGCATCTCCAAGACCTTGCTCTTTTCTTTCCTTAGAATTTTGAAGAAATGCCAATAAATTTTTAACTTCTTCTTTCACCTTTTTAAGTCCAGGTAATTTATTTATTTCATTTAGATTTTTTTCAAGATCTTCATTCATTGATTTCTACAGAATTATAGTTAAAAATTAATTTAAGATCTTTTTATTTAAATGAAACTAATAATTCAAACATTTTTAATTTTATTTTTTTCAACTTCTTTTTTATTAGCTGGTGAGCCAGGAGATTTGCCTGGCGAGGAAACAACTAAGCCTGAAGAAATGTTTGATGAAAAACCCATTGAAAAAGAGGGTTTAGATGTTTCTAATATCACTGAATTATTAAAACCAAAAAATACTAAAGTAGTACTCCCTAAAAATCGACTAGAGCAAATATTTAACCAGTCTTTTTTAGCAGAACTTAATAAGGATCAATTAAGTATAATTGGTGAATGTGAAAAAAATCTTGCTGAAGGTAAATGCTTTAAAGTTAAACCAAATAAATTATCTAATCATTTTAATAATTATTATTTTTATACAAACTCTCAAAATCAAGTTTATTCAATAATTGCATTTAATAACAAAAAGCAAGGAGATCTTAATTTGTGTAAGGAAAAAATTTCTTTGTGGAAAGATTATTTTAATAGTTACGATTTAATTGAGAAAGACCCAAAAGATAATTCATTAAACTTTGTACTCACTGATGCGCCTCAAAAAAATAGTATTGAAATTTTTGCATCATGTTATGATGAACAATTTAGAGACATATCTTCAAGTTTTAGTATTAAATTTTTTAAAAATGTTTGATGAGAGTTTTTGTCGTTCTTGTCTTAATTATATTTTTTCAAAATAAAGTAATTGCAGGCAGTATTACTGCAGAAGTAAAAAAATCTTACAAAGAGAGAACAGAATTTGTTAAAAAATATATATCCACAATAAAAGAAAATAGAAAAACAAATAAAAAATTTAAAGGTAGTGTTGTAGAGTCTGTTTCTGGAAGACTATATACTAGGTTGGGTACTTCATCCCAATACGAATTAGATCAAAAAGCTTTAAAAGATTGTAAAAATGATGGTGGGATAGACTGTTTAGTTAGATTTAGGACACTCAAAAAAAATCCTAAATACAATAGGTATGCAAAGTATATTAGCTCAAAATCAAGTTTAAAAGTTTTAGGTGAATATATTAAGTCAAAAAAAAAATTTTCCTCTAGAGGAATAGATATTTTAGTTAGTATTGAAAACTTTAAAAACAAAAAAGATTTTTTTTGTGGAGAAGTAAAGTCTAATTACGATGATATTATCAACAATCTTGTAAAAGAAATAAGTATCTATCCAGTTTCTTTCTTACAAAACTCAGGTTTAAAATATGTAATGATTTGTGAAAAAATTACTGACAAATCATTAGGATTTGAACCAGGTGGTTTGGCACCAGGTCATGTTGATCAATCACCAGGAGTATTTTATTTAAATTTGTCAGTTGTTAATGAAATTAAAAATTCAAAAGCAAAAAAAAATTATATTAGACTTTTGTTTCATCATGAATTCTATCACATTATAGACTCTAAATTATCATTGATGCAATTAGATGAGACGTGGGAAAAAATTAACAAGGTAGATTATTCTGATGATTTAATAACAGGTAGTTCAGGAATAGATACCTCAGTAGAAGGTTTTATCTCAGGTTATGCAAGAAATAATTCTGCAGAAGATAAGGCAGAATTATTTGCATTTATGATCGCTCAACATAAAGAATTTAAAAAAGCAATTGCTAAAGACGAAATATTGTTAAAGAAATCAAAGTTAATGATTTCCAGGCTTAAAGGTGTTTCAAAAGAAATAGATAAAAGTTTTTGGAAAAATTTAAATTAAGTCTTTCTTAAATCGCTAATATTTTTAATCAATTCTTGACAATCTTTTTCAACTCTTAAAAAGACATCAGACCAGTCTCCTTGAACTTTTTGTCTGTAAATTCTAAAATTATCGTACCAAATAGTTTCATCTTTAGAATTTAACCATCTCCAATCAGAAACTTTAGGAAGTAATAACCAAGTTTGAGTACCAAGTGTTCCTGCTAAGTGAGCAATTGAAGTATCAGTTGTTATAACCAGATCTAAATATTTTATTATTGCAGCAGTATCGATGAATTTTTTTGAACCACCATCCATTAGCAAATCATAATTAACAATATTTTCCTCTAAATTGAATTTTTCTATTTCAGATACAGCTGAACCTTTTTGAAGATTTATGAATGTGCTTGAGGGGTTTTTTACAATGTTTTTAAAATTATTTAGAGAAACCGAATTATTTGCAACTCTAGGGTTTAGACTGCTGCCTTGCCAATTTAAACCAATTTTTACATTATCATTTACTTCTATCAGAGTTTCCCATTCTAGAAGTTTATTGTCATTAATTTTAAGAGATGATGGAAAAGGACAATTGCTATTAAGGTCTGGTGTAAGTAAATAAATTAAATTTTGAAGTGGTATCCAATAATCATAATCATCATATTCACTCTCACTGGTAATAATTTCTTCTATAAAAACCATATCCTCAAAGAAATGATGTAGTTCTTCTTGGCACTGGAATATAATTTTACAATTGAGCTGGCTTAATGTTTCAAGATATCTTGAAAATTGCAAAGTATTTCCCAAACCACTTTCTGCAATAATTAGAATTTTTTTGTTCTCAATATTTTGACCATTCCACATTAAATTTTTTTTATGAAGCACTGATTTAAAATTTTTATCTTCATATATTCTGTGATTATATTCTCTAAAACCTTCTTCAAAATTTGACATTGATAAAAGAGTAGTTCCTAGATTAATTTTTGATTTGTTAAAGTTAGGATTTAGTTCAATTGTTTTTCTATACATTTCAATTGCCTCAGAATATTTTCCAGCATTTAGCAAGGTATTTGCAAAATTAAAATGTACTACATTTGAATCTGGTTTAGCTTTAATCGCTCTTTGATGACAAATTATAGCATCTTCGTACTTATGCTGAAGATAAAACAAGTTTCCAAGATTACTCAAAATAAAATGATTACTTGGATTATTTATTAGACCTTGCTGGTAAACTTTTATTGCTTCATCGTATTTTTGATCTTGTTTGTATAAAGTCGCAAGACTCAGGTAAGCCTTTATTTCCTTAGAGTCTATTTTAATTGCAGCTTTATAACACTCAATTGCTTTTTCTAATTTTTTACTTTGCTCATAGACTAGCCCTAGACTTAGATAACCATCAACATAAGTAGGGTCATGAGCTAAAAGATTTGTTAATACTTTTTCTGCAGCAGAGTTATTATTTAGTAAAAAAATATTTGTACCTAATCTATTTAGAGCTTTACGATCAAAATTTCTATCTAGTGAAGAAAAATAATACCAAATAGATTTATCAAAATTATTTTGTTTATAATGAATATCTCCAATTAAATTATAAATTTCATGATTATTGGGATCATGTTTTAATAAATTACATGCATTCTGTTCGGCAAGACCATATTGCCTATTATCTAATAATTGATAATTTTTTTTTATATTTTGAGCGATTAAAGATTTATTCATTTTTTAAACGAATCAGTAAGGTAATAATATATCTTTAAATCAAATTATAAAAGACTGATCCTAGATATGGGTATAAAGCTGAAGCTATGACAATAAAAGATCCATAAGGAATTTGAAAATCTTTGTCTTTTTTGTAAATATAAATAATTAATGAACCAATTATTGCTCCAGTGATAGCTGAACTTGCTAAAATTAAATAAATTGATTTTATTCCTAGCCAAATACCAACCATAAGAAACAATTTTGCATCTCCTAAGCCCATTCCTTCAACATTTCTAAATTTAAAAAATAAAAATCTAATAACATAAATAATTAAATAACCAATTACTCCGCCGAAAATAGAGCTCAATATACTCACATCGAAAGGATTGTGCTGAAAAAAAGTAAAGACCAATCCAAGAACTGATATAGGAATTGTAATTTTATCTAAAATTAAATAGTACTTTAAGTCGGTAAAAAAAATTATTAATAATCCTGAATAAAAAATAATATAACCTAAAGTTTTAAAACTAAGTCCGTACAAACTGTAAGCATAAACAAACAATGTTGCAGTTAAAATCTCTACTATAAGATAGCTAAAATTTATTTTGCTTTTACAATTTTTGCATTTACCAAGATTTATAATGTAAGAAATAATTGGAACATTTAAATAAAAAGGTATTTGATATTTGCAAGTTGTGCAAAAAGATTTTTTTGAAATAACATCTAAATCGTTAGGAAGTCTGTATATACAAACGTTGTAAAAACTTCCAAAAATTGATCCAATAATAAACAATGATAAGGTAAGCACTTACCTTTTAAATTTTATTTTGTCTCCGTCATCATCATCTCTTTTGATGCTGGGATTTGTTTCTTCAGTTTGATTATTCTCTGGTTCAGTATCATTTATTGGTGATTGCACTTCATCGCTTGGTGCTAGATCCACATTTTCACTTGCTTGAGGTGTTGGTTCTTGCTCGGTTATAACTTCCGAACTTGCTTCAGCGGCGTTTTCACCTGTAGCACTTTTAATTTGAAAAATTTTATCTAAGTGAGCTAATTTGATAACTTTCATCACTTCATTACTAACATCTGTTAGAAAAAATTCTTTTGAGCTGCTCTTTGAAAGTTGCATACCCTCAACTAATGCTGCTATACCAGAGGAATCTATGTAGTTTACTTTTGAAAGCTGAACCTCAATTATTTTAACTTGATCAATTAAACTTTTGATATTTTCTCTTACTTCTGGTGATTTATCTAGGTCTATTTCACCAGCTAGAAAAAGTTTTCCAATATTACCGTCAATTTTTTGTTCGATAGACATATGTATTTTTTTATATTATTAGTTTTAAATTACAACATATGATTATCGACTGTATTTGCGGGAAAAAAAAATTCAAGTTAGCTGAAGGAGTTATGCCAGCTGAAGGCTCAAAAGTAAGATGTGGTTCTTGCTCTGAGGTATGGTTTTATCACCCGAAACAAGGAAACAATCCTTCAATTGAAGATACCAATACTGAAAATATAACGAGCTCAGAAGATCAGTTTTTAGATGAGACAACTGTAGATAACGAAAGTGAAATTCAATCAGATTTAGATGAATTAAATGAGAGCACTAATGAAAAACCATTGGAAGAAAATGATCCAGAAGAATTGTTATCAACTATAGATAATGATGAATCCAATCAAGCAGTAGAACAGACAGATGATAAAAGTGTTTCAAATTTTAAAATATTTACAGATGAAGAGGATAATTTACCTTCAAAAGACGAGATGGACAAAAATTTAGATGAATTTGTTTTAGATAGAGACAAAAATTTAAATTTTTTTCAAAAATTGTTTAAAAAAGATAGATTAACCGAAGCTTCAAAATCACTAGAAAAAGAGGAGAAGCAAAGACAAGTAGAAATAAATCAGGAAAAATCTAATGATGCAAGAAGAATAAGATTGCTTGCTTATTTATTGTTACTGTTGCTAATTGTTTTGTCAGTTGTTTTTGTACCTTACAGAGATCATGTTGGAATGGCATTTCCATTTATGGAAAGTTATTTAGAATTTCTAAAGCCTATGCATGATTATATTAAAGGACCACTTGGTTTAAAATAAAGAAGTTAATCATTCTACAGCTTTATCTTTATCCTTTTCAGCCAACTTTTCTTCTTCAGCTTTGAATTTTTGAATTATTTTTGATTTCTCTTTTAAAAGTTGTTCTTTACCTGGAAAAACATAGACACCAACTTTTCCTTCCGCATAAACTTTTTCTGATTTAGCATTTTCTCTATAAATGTTTTCTTCAATTATATTTATTTTAAAATTTGTTTCAGCAATCCTATTCTTAAGTAAAGTTAGATTTTCATATGTGCTTAAGAATTGATATTCAATATAGTTTATAGCGTATATTTTACCCAACTTGTCAGGTTTGCTTTCGTTTAAACTATTAATTTGTACATTGAATTCATTTGCCATACCAGAAATAGAGTTTTTAAAGTTTTGAAACTCAGTTGGTGACATAAACATCATAATTTCTTTAATGTATTCGTACTCATTTTTATTTACATCGTTTCCAACCTTTGCCATTTGAATAACTATATTATTAGCGTCTTCTTCAATTTTACTCGTTCCTTGCATGAGTTTATTCTGTTTAGACAATTGAATGGATGTGTAGATCTCAGTAATTACAAATATTAAAAATGCTAAAAGCATCACAGAAAAACCGACTACAACAAATTTAGATTTGTCTTTAATAGATTCGTCATCTACAATTTTTGATTTATTTTTACCTAATCCAAACATTATATTTTTTTACTATCATTTACTAGTTTGATAAACTGTAATTGATTCGTAATTAAAAATTATTATATGAATAAAAGTCCAAATTACATCAAAAAAACTCTTGAAGAAATTAAACTTGAACTACTAAAAGATAAGAAACTTCAAATATCAAGACAGCTATATGTTCAAAAACTTAAAGAAATTTTTAATGAGCAAGTAATCGAACTAAAGGATGGTCTTGAAACAAGAATGTCTTCAACGGGAACAGATAAAACCTTCTCAATTTCTTCAAATAATGAAACATCAATTTCTTCAAAACCCAAGCAAAAAACTGGCAAAAATGAAAAAATAATCTTTTTAAATAATGAAATTATTGATCAAAATTTAAATCAGATTGAAGAGGCCAATAATGAGCTTTCTAACTTCGGAAATTCTAATCAAGATATTATAGAACTTAAAGATGAGGTCTCTAATAATAATGATCAAAAAATAATAGATTTAATTGAAGAGGTTGATCAAATTATAAATTTAACCGAAGAGGTAGCTGATAAAGTTGTTAGCAAAAAAGATACAAATTATGAAGAAGCTTTAAATAAAGAAGAATTTAAAGAGGAAACAAAAAGTTCTCAAATATTTACTAATGAGCAATTAGAATTATTAAATGCAAAAATAAATGATCTAGATTTGAATAGCTCTGAACTTACAGAAAAACTAGATGAATTGTTAAATCAAAAAAATCTTTTTTCTGAAAAATTTAATGATGAACTTGACGTTAAACTAACCGAAGCTTTGAATAGATCTGAGGAAACGATTGAGAGTAAATTAAATAATATCAACGACAATTATCACCAGGAATTTGAAAAATATGAAGACGAGGCAAATAAAAATTTTGCTAACTTAGAAGATCAAATTGGTCAATTAAATACTCAGTTTGATAATATTCAAAACAATATAAATTCAATCTCAAACAAGATAGATGACAATATCAATCAATTAAATGATCCACAGATGTCTAGTGTAAATCTAGATTTAGAAAAAAAACTTGAGGATAAAATTAATGATCTAAAAGATTATAACTTAAAAGTTGAAAACTCTTTAAATAATCTCAATAATAAAATTGAAGAAACTTTAAATAATTTAACAACATATAGAAATGAAACTTCTCAAAAAATTGAGGAAACTTTAAATTATATGTCTAATTATAAAAATGAAGCATCTCAAAAAATAGAGGAAATAAATCAAAAAATTTTAAATATCGAACCTGATTTAATAAATAAAATTGAAGAAAAACAGAGAAATAAGAGTGAATCTGAAAAACTTCAGGATAAATTTGATCAAATGTCAAAAATTATGGATATGCAAAATATGAGAATGTTACAAATGTATCACTCATCAGAACTACAGCACAGTCATTCAATTTTACAAAATAATATGCATCAAAAATCTCAAAATAATGATTCAATTGAAGTAACTTCAAAAGTAATTAAAGAGCAAATGAAAGAGGAGTTTTTCCCTAAAATTCAAGATGAAATGGACAAACAATTTAAATTATTAAAAGATCAACTATCAGAATATGAAATTAAAAGTGTATTAGATAAAATTCAATCAACCGATATAAGTAAAGAAGCCAAAAAACCAACTAAAAAATTTAGCAATCTTTTTGATGCAAAAAAATATGTTAAAAGTATCGTATCTAAAAAATCAAGAGATTGGATTAAACAGAACGAAAGCTCTGTTGAAGAAATTGCAAAAAAACTATTAAATCAATAAAATTTTAGATTATTAAATTTTAAAAGGTTGAGAAAAATTTTTATCAGCATCACAGTATGTTTTACATTTGTGATTTTGAATTTGTGGATACTTAAAAAATCAGCGAGAAATATAGAGATTAAAAATCTAGTAAATTTGATTTGAATTGTATTTTAGAGAAAATGATAAAGATAATTTTAAACGTTATAAAACTGCTAAATTTAGTTTTGAAAATTATAGTTCTAAAAACTTCAAAAACACCGCAAAATAATAAAATATTCCATATAAATTTTTGATAGATAAAGCATTTTTATATAAAAAATATATAATAATTATGATTTTTTTAGCTATTTAAATCCTGCTTTACATAAAGGTAAAACAATCTATTAATGTGCATATTAAAATTACTATAAAACAAAAAAGGATAAAAGTAAGAAAATGAAAAAAACGTTACAAAAAGGTTTTTCACTAGTTGAATTACTTGTTGTTGTTGCAATCATTGGTGTCTTAGCTGGTGTTGGTATAGTTGGTTATCAAAGCTACACTGATTCAGCAAAAGAGAGAGTTGCAATAGCAAATTTTAACTCTGTTAAAAGATTTATTGAAACTGAGTTAACTCTATTAAACAACAATATTCAAACTGTATCAGGTGCAATTAACAGTTTTAATACAGATTGTGCTAGCACAACAAGTGCATATGACAGTGAAGCTTCTGACAAAAATATTGGTAAGTTTTTAAATGGCGCAGTATGTTATTTTGCAACAGATGGCTATGGAAACGTATTTAAAAATCCATATGACCCAGCAGGGGGAAGCCAAGTAGTTTACAATCAAGGTGCATCTGATCTTGAAAAGGGCCAGATTAATATTACACTATTTACTGCTGGAGCAAGAGCAGGACTTCCTGCAACTGACCTTACATCTGCTAAAGTAACAGCAGCGACAGCTACAAAAGGACATTTCATAATAACATATGCTACTGCAGATGATACTGAGGGAACAGCTGGTGATGAAAAAGGAAAATTATTTGAATTGAAATAATTTAATTTTTAAGAAAATCTAAAAACCCCTTTATTAAATTTTAATAAAGGGGTTTTTTTTTAAACTTTAAAATTTATAAATCAAAAATTACCTAATAAATTTTAAAAAGTTTTATGTTTGATCAGATTATACAAAATATTAGTAAAGATATTGTTGGTAACAAAAAAAATATTAAGATTTCCTTAGCTGCAATATTATCTGGTGGACATATTTTAATAGAAGATTTACCTGGTACAGGAAAAACTACATTCGCAAAATCTATAACTGCTGCTCTTAATTTAGACTTTAAAAGAATACAATTTACATCTGATCTATTACCAAGTGATATTTTAGGTTTTAATTTTTTAATAAATGATAAATTTGAAATTAAAAAGGGACCTATTTTTACAAATGTTGTGTTGGCAGATGAATTAAATAGGGCTAGCCCAAAAACACAAAGTGCTTTTTTAGAAGCAATGGAAGAAAAATCAGTTACAATTGATAGAGAAACTTTTAAGTTACCTGATCCTTTTATTGTTATAGCAACACAAAATCCATCAGATCTTTCAGGGACATCTTTATTGCCAGAATCTCAATTAGATAGATTTATGATATCCTTCTCTTTAGAAGAATTAACTAACGAGCAACAATTATATCTTTTGAAAAATGAAAATAACTTTGAAATTAAAAAAAATGATAATATTAATTTAGAGAAAATTGTTGCATCAAAAGAAATTAACATTAATGATAATGTTTATAAATATATTCAAGAAATTAAAAAAGTTGTTCAATCAAATTTCTCGGAAATACATGTTTCAAGTAGATGTTTAAAACAAATAGTTGCCATTTCTAAATCATTAGCAATCTTAAATGGAAAAAGTTATGTGACCATTCAAGATATAAAAGACGTCCTTCCATATATTTTGAAACATAGAATTAATACAATTGAAAAGAAATATGTAGTCAACTTTATTGATGATGAGATTCTAAAAAAAATTAGTATTCCAGATGATTTTTAAAAGGTTGGGAAAGTTAATAAATAAACATTTAGAAAAAAAATCTGAAGCTCATAAAAACTTACTTACAAAAAAAAACTTATATATTTTTCCTAATTTTAATGGTTTTAAGTTAGCTTTTTTTATATTTTTTGCTTTTGCTTCTTCAATATTTTACCAAAATAATGTTGGTTTATTAGTTTCAATTATACTTTTTATAATTTATTTCATTTCAATTATTATATCATATCAAAATTTATCTTTCATTAAGGTAGAGCCTTTAAATAACCTAGTTCCAAAAAACAAAAATGTATATTTAAGTTTCTTTATTAAAACACTTAATAATAAAGAAAGATTAAATTTGAATTTTTTTTTGAATAAAAAAAAAATTCAAAATTTTGACTTAATTGGAAGTAAAAAAATCAATACTCAACATTTTTTTTTAAAAAGAGGTGTTCAAGACATGCCTCAAATTAACTTAGAGTCTCTGTTTCCATTTGGTGTTATTAAAGCATTTGGTATTATAAAGCTTAAAGAAAAATTATTTGTTTACCCAGAACCCATAAAACCACCTTCTAATTTAATTAGCAATTTAGAAAAACAATATTTAGAAAATGATAATGATTATGAGTTTGATACAATAGAAGAGGGGAAACTCGGTGACAATTTATCAAGAATTTCTTGGAGGCATTATTCAACAATGAAAAAGCTTTATACAAAAAAATTCTTAAAAATTAATAATACAAATAAAATTTTAATTGATATTGAAAAGCTTAAGAGTTCAAACTTTGAGCTGTCTTTATCTTATGCAGCTTATTTAATTGAATATTATTATAATTTAAAAATAAATTTTGCTCTCAAATATAAAAATTATATTTCTAGTTATTCAAATTCGCTAAACCATAAAAATGATCTTTTAAAATTTATTACAAATGTCTAAATTAAATTTTTTAAATCCTAGGATTAATTCATACTTAATATTACTTCTTTCGTTAACGACATTGATTTTTGAAGTTACTTTTTACAACCAAATATTGTTTTTTTTAGTTTTGTTTTTCTCAATACTTCAAAATATTTATTTATATAGATTTAAGAACATACTTTCTTTGTTAGTAGGAATAATTGTAATTTATGTTCAATTTAAATTAAGTAATGAAACTTTTTCCAAAGAGTTTTTCTTAAACTTAGTACTGCTATTAATTTTTATTAAATTTTCAGAAGCAAAAAATAAAAACGATTATTTTTTTTTCAATTTTACTACAATTTTTTTGTCTGTATCTTCATTGATATATGGGCAAGATTTTCTAAGTTCAGTGAATTCAATTTTTTTAATGCTATTATCAATAATTCACTTATATTCTTTAAATCAACAAAAAATAATCAAACTAAATCTAAGATATTTAGGTAAGTATTTATTTGTAGGCATTATTATTTTATCTTTCATTGCCTCAATTTATTTTGTATTCCCACGTTATGAAGTAAAGATTAAATTATTTGAAACTGCTAAAAATAATTTAGGAATACCAGATCAAATAGAATTAGGATCTTTTAGTGAAATTTCAAATGTCGATGAAAAAGTATTTATTTTTAATACTTTAGAGAAAAATAGAGATGAACCTTTATATTTTAGAGTAAAGGTTTTTGATATTATGAATAATAAAAGATCTTGGGTTTCAACCCCAGAGGAAGTTTTTAATATTAATTATAAAAATAGTTATAAGATTAATAAAATAAACAATCCTACTAAAAATTCAACAAGATTAATAATTTATCCTAATGAGAAAAACTGGTTGCCGATATTAAAAAGTTTTTATTATGATAACAGCTTTGTTAATAATAATATTTTTAATGAAACTGCAGAAACTGTTGAAAAAACTACAAAAAAAACCCCATATATTATTAAGTCCAGCAATTTTAAAGTTAAGTTTGATAACAAAATTTTAAATTTTTATACAAAATTACCTGAAGCATTTTCTCAAAAGTTAATAAATTGGTCTTTTAATATAAGAAATAATTCCTCAAATAATATTGATTATTTAGATCAGTTGATGAAGCATTTTGCTAATGGAGAATATTTTTACTCATTAAGCCCAGAGATAGATAATTCAAATAATTATGAAAAATTTTTCTTTGATACCAAAACAGGATACTGCGAATATTATTCTGGTATGTTTGCAATACTTGCAAGATTGCAAGGCATACCTACAAGATTAGTAAGTGGTTATATGGGAGGTGAGTATAATGAATTAGGTAATTTTTATATCTTTAAGCAATCTGATGCTCACACATGGGTCGAAAGCTATATTGAAGGCAAAGGGTGGGTTAGATTTGATCCTACTCAGGTTATTCCTCAAATCAATATCATTAGTTTTAACAATGTATCTTCTAATAATACTAAATCAGATGGTATAGAAAAAAATAACCTATTTTTAAAACCAAGTACGATCAAATTATACTATGATTATTTTGATTATATTTGGACGAATAAATTTCAAGATTATAATCAAGAATCTAGAGAAGAGTTTTTGGAGAATAGTTTTCAAAATATAAAATTTAATTCAGTATATATATTAATAATTATAGCTATTTTAATTCTAATTAAACCTTTTCAAATATTAATTAGAAAAAAAATATTTTTTTCAATTTTGTTTAACAAAATACGTGCTAAAAAAAATGTTTTAAATAAGTCTCTTACTCATCAAGAGCTTTTCATGAAACTTTCTGATTTTGAGAAAATGAATTTTGCTGAGGTTTTTGATCTTTACGAAAAGAAAAGTTTCGCAAAAAATTATATAACTAATTATAGAATTTTTTTTCAAATAAATTATAAAATACTAAAATTTTTCTTTAATATTAATTAGGTTTCATAGAAATCTAATGGTTAATCGATAGTTGCAATCATTTTTGCGTTTGGACCAGGGTCTAAACCATCAGTTCTTGCTGGTGGGACAAATTTTAATAAACGTCTCAAATAAAAATTACTCAAAATATCATAACGCATTACTAAATTATAATGTTTGTCATAATCAAATTTTTTTTCATTTTGAAATAAAGAGACTCCAAAACCAAATTGTTTATTATTATTAGGTAAAATTTCTAAAGCATCTAAAATAGTTGGTGCTACATCAAAATGGTTCATTTTTGATCTTTGAATTTTTTTATTTGAATAAATTTTAAAATAAAGATTTCTATTTTCTATTTTATTTAAAGATCCAAACAAATCACGAAAAGCTAAATGGTCTCCCATCACAACAACTACAGTATTTTCTAAAATACCTAAATTATCTAAATCATCAAAGAATTTTTTGATGACTTTACCAGAGCATTTGTATGCTTCATATGCTTGTAAACTTTCATTACTTGTATCCCCTAAGATACAATCAGGAGAAAACCCATACGGATGATGAGTATCACTACTTTTAAAAGTAAAATTAAATTTTTTTCCAGCTTCATATATTTTAATCATTTCTTGTTTTGCATGATTTAACATGTCACTATCAAATACACTCTCTCCCCAAGCTGATTGATTGGATGATTTTTCAGTTATGTTTAAATCTCTTCTAATCACATTTGCATCATTAACTTTATATCCATGTTTTTTTTTAAACGGTCCAGTGCTTTGAAATTTTCCATCAACTGCAAAGTAAAAAATTTGTTCATAATTTTGTCTAGCCAAAACATCACTTAAACAAAAGAGTTTTTCTTTTGGTATTTTATTTAGATTTGAATTAACAACTACATTAAAAGGTAGGGAACACTGGCTAGCCACAATTCCAGCAATACTAAAACTAGTAGATGGACCATGTTTAAAGTTATAAATATTTTCTCCTTTTATTTTGTTAAAGAATTCAAGAGGATCTGATTTATCATTATTTGATAATTTACTTACGTCATACTCTAAAGACTCAACATAAAATAATATTAAATTTTTTTGATTAGCAGGTTCATTATATTTTATTAAATAAGGGTTTTTATAAAGCTCTGGATAATCCTCATAACGAGCATTTTTTTCAAAATATTCAAAAAATCCAAACTGAAATACAAAAAATAAAGAACAATAAACCAGAAATATATAACTATTGAATAAAAAAATTTTAATAAACTTACTTAAAAAAACTAATTTAAAAATTTTAATGTATTTATTTAACCAAAGGTATTTATAGTCTTCATTTGAATTTTGTATTTGTTCGAATTTATTGCCAGCAAATAAAAAAATAATTGATAAAACAAAAGCAGGAAAGATTGTATATAATAAGAAGCTAATCTTATATTCATTAGGTGAGTCTTTAAAACCCTCATAACCAATATGGATATTGTAAAGAATTTCAACATAGTAAACATTTTTACCGAATGTCTTAGTGATCCATAAGGTTAGCAATATTATAAAAAAACCAAAAGTTAAAATTAGAAAGTTTAAAATGTTTTTTTTAAAAAACTTCATATTGTTTTATAAAAAGTTTAATTTTATTTTATAAAAACTTTTAAGAATATTTAGAAACTTATCAACAAGAAGAAAATATATTAATTTTCAATGTCAAAAAAACTTGTTAATTTTGCAAGTTTTAAAACTGAAACTACAGCTTCGCTAGGTTTTATAATCTTAAATTCTTTACTACCTTCCCCAGCTCTTTGTTTACTTTCAATCAATACTGCAATTCCTGAACTATCAATGTAATCCACAGCACTCATATCAACTGACACAGCTTTATTATCATCTAGAGCTCCATGCACTTGTTGTCTTAAGTTCCCTGAATTTTCTAGATCTATTTCACCGCTGACTGTAATTATCAGCACATCATTTTCAGTTTTTTCTAGGTAACTCATGATTTGAATATAATCAGAGTAAACACGTAGTCAACAAAATCATTTAAGTTAAATGTTTTTGCTGATGGTAAATATTGAAATTAATTTAAAAAATTAAGCCTAGGAGTAACTTGCAGCAATTAATGCGATTGCAGAAACAGTCGATACAAAATAGATTAGTTTTTTCTTTTTCTTCTCTTTGCCATTAATCTTATTCATCATTTCTTCATAACTTAACTTAGCGTTATATTCATTATTCTCTAAATAAGCTTTAGGTACCACCACATCATTTATTTTTTTGTTTTTTAAAATTATATGTTGGATATTGTTCATAATTTAAATTTTTGTAGAAAGCTCAATTAATTCTTTGAGAATTATTTCATTATTTTCTAAATTTTTTTTTCTCCATTCTTGAGAAACATAAATTTTTGAATTTTCTCTAATTAACCAATTTAATTTGATTAATTCTGAAACTTTTCTTCTAACAGTTTCTCTTGGAAGACCAAGACTTCTTGAAATTAAATTAATACTTGCTCCATTTGAAGTAGAGCAAAAAACCTCATTTTCACAAATTAGATTTTCATTTGTGAAATTTTTTAAATTAATTCTGCTTACTAATTTTAATATTTGAGGGTAATAAGATCTGTCACCAAAGTCTGATATATCTTTTGTATATATTGAAGCGACTAAATCTTCGATTATTTTGTAATTTTGTAAATGCATGAGATGATCTTTTACCCAAATTGGGTTTTTTTTAAAATAAAATTTATATTATTATCTATGCTTAATATATAATTTTTCTATAGATATTTATTGAATAGCTTGAACTTCTAGCTTCTTAGTTTTCAAAGATTTAATTGCTTCCAAACATGCTAGAGCAGTGGACATATTTGTACAATAAGGAACTTTATTTTTAAGCGTTGCTCTACGAAGTGCAATAGCATCATTTAATCTGTGCTCACTGTTTCCACCACCAGTATTAATTACAAGTGCAATTTTATTAGAGTCCAAAACATCTACAATGTGAGGACTACCACTACTTACTTTGTTTATAATTTTACATTTCATTCTATGTTTTTGTATGTATTCAGCAGTACCTTTTGTTGCACATAATTTGAAGTTAAGCTTAATTAGCTGTCTTGCTAAATCAATACCTTCATCTTTATGAGAGTCTTTTAAAGATATAAATGCAAGACCTTCTTTTGGAAGTGAATTAGTTGCAGCAATCTGACTTTTAGCAAAAGCCATTCCAAAATCTTTATCAAATCCCATCACTTCACCTGTAGACTTCATTTCAGGGCCTAAAAGTAAATCACTATTTGGAAATTTATTAAAAGGAAATACCGCCTCTTTTACTGCATACATTCCTTTTGATTTATCTTTAAGATTAAATTTAGAAAGCTTTTCTCCAGCCATTATTCTTGATGCAATCTTTGCAAGTGGAATTCCTTTTGCTTTTGATACAAAAGGTACAGTTCGACTAGCACGAGGATTTACTTCAATAATATAAATTTCATCTTTTTTGATTGCATATTGAATATTCATAAAACCTTTTACTTTTAAAGCTAGAGCTAGTTTTTTTGTTTGGCTTTCAATTTCTTTAATTAGATATGGTTTAATAGATACAGGTGGCAAACTACATGCTGAGTCCCCAGAATGAATTCCTGCTTCCTCTATATGTTGCATTATACCTGCTACATAAACATCTTTACCATCAGAAATAGCATCCACATCAACTTCCATCGCATGATCTAGAAATTTATCAATTAGAATTGGATTTTCTTCTGCTGCTTTAAATGCTTCCTCAACAAAGTTTTTCAATTGACTTTTTTCATGAACAATTTCCATTGCTCTTCCACCTAGAACATATGAAGGTCTCACCACTAGGGGTAAACCAATTTTTTCAGATATTTTAATTGCTTCTTTAAATGTTTTTGCAATCCCACTATCAGCTTGTTTTAGATTTAATTTAATTAATAAATTTCTAAATTGATCTCTATCTTCTGCTAAATCTATAGAGTTATATTGTGTTCCTAAAATTGGAAGTTTGTTATCATTTAAAAATTTAGCAAGCTTTATTGGAGTTTGTCCTCCAAACTGAGCAATAACTCCTATTAGATTTCCTTTTTCTTGCTCTTTTTTAATAATGTTAAATACATACTCTTCTTTTAAAGGTTCAAAATATAACCGATCACTTGTATCGTAATCAGTAGATACAGTTTCAGGATTACAATTAACCATGATGGTCTCAAAACCTGCGTCTTTTAATGAAAAACTTGCCTGACAACAGCAATAATCAAACTCAATCCCTTGGCCTATTCTGTTAGGTCCACCACCTAAAATAATTATTTTCTTTCTATTTGATGGATCTGCTTCGCACTCAGAATTTATTGAAAAATTTCTTTGATAAGTTGAATACATGTAAGGCGTAAATGATTTAAATTCAGCAGCACAGGTATCGACTTTTTTGTATACTGGCAGGACTTTTAGAGCTGTTCGTTTTCTTCTTACTGCATCTTCTGAGGAATTAGTAAGCTCTGCTAATTTTTTGTCTGAAAAACCAATAGATTTAATTCTATTAAATTCATTATATTCTTTTGGAAGACCTTTTTTTTTAATAACTAACTCGTTATCAACAATTTCCTTAATTTGTCCTAAGAACCAAGGATCAATTTTAGATAAACTATAAATTCTTTTTAAGTTGATTTTTTTTCTAAAGGCCTCAGCAACAAGAAGCATTTTATTTGGAATATGTTCTTTAAGTTTTTTTTCGATTTGTTTTTTATTTAGATTAAATATTTGATCTAAACCAGAAAAACCAGTTTCTAAAGAGACTAGAGCTTTTTGAACAGATTCTTTGAAATTTCTTCCGATAGCCATTGCTTCCCCAACAGATTTCATTGAAGTACCTAAAGTTGCCGGCGAGGTAGAAAATTTTTCAAAAGTAAATCTTGGTATTTTAGTTACCACATAATCAATACTTGGTTCAAAAGAAGCAGGTGTTACTTTTGTAATTTCATTTTTAAGTTCATCTAAAGTATACCCAACTGCAAGCTTAGCTGCTACTTTTGCAATTGGAAACCCAGTTGCTTTAGATGCAAGTGCTGAAGATCTAGATACTCTTGGATTCATTTCAATAACAACCATTCGTCCATTTTTTGGATTGATTGCAAATTGAACATTGGATCCACCTGTCTCAACTCCAATTTTTCTTAAACACTCAATAGAGGCATTTCTCATAACTTGATATTCTTTATCAGTAAGAGTTAAAGCTGGAGCTACAGTTACAGAATCTCCTGTGTGAATTCCCATCGGATCGATATTTTCTATTGAGCAAATGATGATACAATTGTCTTTTTTGTCTCTTACAACTTCCATCTCAAATTCTTTCCAACCTTCTAAACACTCTTCTACAAGAACCTGGCTAACTGGTGACTCGTGTAATCCATTTTTTATAATTTTAAGATATTCTTTTTTATTCTTTGCTATTCCTCCACCTAGACCACCTAGAGTAAATGCAGGTCTGATGATTGCAGGTAAACCAATTTTACTAAGAACTTTAGAAGCCTGATTTATATTATTAACAATTTCAGATCTTGGTAAATCTAAACCAATATCAACCATATTTTTTCTAAATTTCTTTCGATCTTCAGCATTAGAAATTGCTTTAGAATTTGCTCCAATAAGTTCTATTTTATATTTTTTTAATATTCCTTTTTTCTCTGCTTCCATTGCAAGGTTAAGAGCAGTTTGTCCCCCCATTGTTGGTAGAATTGCATTTGGTTTTTCTTCTATAAGAATTTTCTCTAGAACTTCTAAGGTGATTGGCTCTATATAAGTTTTATCTGCAACATCTGGATCTGTCATGATGGTTGCAGGGTTAGAATTAATTAAAACAACTTTATAACCTTCATCTTTTAAAGCTTTACAAGCTTGTGTTCCTGAATAATCAAACTCACATGCTTGACCAATTATTATTGGACCAGCACCTACCACTAAAATTTTTTTAAGATCTTTTCTTTTTGGCATTTTTTTTCATATTGTTAATAAATTCTTTAAATAAATAGACACTGTCTTGAGGTCCTGGATTAGATTCAGGGTGATACTGCACTGAAAATATAGGTTTGTTTTTTAATTTAATTCCTTCGATACTATTATCAAATAATGATTTATGAGTGACTTCAATATTTTTCGGTAAAGTTTCTTTAACAACTTCAAAGCCATGGTTTTGACTAGTAATCTCTACATTGTCATGAATTAAATTTTTTACAGGATGATTTGCGCCTCTATGACCTAACTTCATTTTTTTTGTTTTACCACCAAGTGTTAAAGCGAGTATCTGGTGACCTAAACAAATACCAAATATTGGAATGTTTTTTTTAATAAGGTTTTTAATTATATTTATCGCATACTTTCCTGTAGCAGCTGGATCTCCAGGACCGTTTGATAAAAATATTCCATTTGGTTTAAGACTTAAAATTTTTTCAGCAGATGTTTTGCAATGTACAACTGTCACTTTGCAATTAAAATCAGAAAAATATCTTAAAATATTTTTTTTGACTCCATAATCTATTGCAACGACATGAAATTGATTTTTCTTATTTTTTACAAATCCATCTTTCTTTTTCCAAGTTTTAAAACCCTTCCAAATATAATTTTTTGGAGTTGATACTTCTTTAGCAAGATCTAGATTTTTTAACCCACCCCATTTTAAAGTAGTATTTGTAATTTTGCTTATGTTAAATTTTTGTTTTTTTGAGAAAGCAATTGTTCCTTTTGGTGCTCCTTTATCTCGAATAAAATTAGTTAAATTTCTAGTATCTAGACCAGTGAGACCAACAATTTTGTTTTTCTTAAGCCATGCATCTAAATGTAAAAAAGCTCTATAGTTTGATGGATCAGTAATTTCTGAATTAAAAATTACTCCTCTAGTCCATATTTTGTCAGACTCTATATCTTCCCTGTTAGTACCTACATTTCCAATGTGTGGAAACGTAAAATTGATAATTTGACCGGCATAGGATGGATCTGAGATTATTTCCTGGTAACCAGTTAAAGAAGTATTAAAACATACTTCTCCAGTTGCTTCTCCTTCGTAGCCAATACCTATTCCTTTAAACACCTTCTTGTTTTCAAGAACTAAAACGCCTGTATTAATTTGATGATTATTTTTTGAGTTTATTTTTTTTGAATTTTTGATCAATTACAACTCATGAGTTAAAGGTTAATACAATAATTGCTTTATTATCGCAACAGAGATGTATTATAAAATTGTAAAAAAACAATTTTTCTTTTGAAGAATTTTTTCTTTGAAGTAGATTAAAAAAATTATGTCATTAAAGAATACTATAGAAAACGAATATAAAAATGCTCTAAAATCTAAAGATAAAAATAAAATATCAACCTACAGGTTAATTTTATCTTCTATTAAAGATTTATTCATTGCAAATCGTTCTGGGCCCAACAAAAAAGATACAGATGATGAGGATATTAAAAAGCTTCTTAAAAAAATGGTTAAACAAAGAGCCGAATCCATTGATATTTATAAAAAAAATAACAGAACAGATTTATTAGAAGTTGAGCAGAATGAATATGATATTTTAAAAAGTTTTCTGCCTAAACAAATGAGCGAAGAAGACACAAAAAAACTATGCGTTGAATTAATCTCAAAATTAGGTGCTAGCTCGATTAAAGATATGGGTAAAATAATGGGTGAGTTAAAGAAATCTCATTCTGATGAAATTGATTTTTCTAAAGCTGGATCAATAATTAAGGAACTATTGAATAGTTAATGAAATACCCCAAAGAGTATTTAGATGAAATTAAGACGCGTTTGAAAGTTTCAACTGTTGTATCAAAAACAGTTTCATTAAAAAAAAGAGGTAAAGAATTTGTAGGATTATCTCCATTTAAAAACGAAAAAACACCTTCATTTACAGTTAATGATGAAAAAGAATTTTATCATTGTTTTGCTACTTCAGAACATGGAAATATATTTGATTTTGTAATGAAAACCCAAAATTTAAAATTTGGAGAAGCTGTTAAATATTTAGCACAATTAGCAGGCATGCAACCATACATGTTTTCAAAAAAAGATGAAGAAAGAGAAAAAAAATGGAATGAATATAAATCAATTTATAGTGAATATGTTGATTTTTACCATAGTGAATTAATTAAAAACGAACAATTTTCAAATGCTAGAGAATATTTAAAAAAACGTTCTTTAAGCAAAGAGGACGTAAAAAAATTTAAAATGGGATATGTGGAAAAAAATCCAAATATTTTTGAAAAATTAAATAATAAATATAGTGAACAAACCTTAATTGAAACTGGGTTATTTTATTTAGATGAAAAAAAAAATACTCATGTAGAAAGATTTAGAGGAAGATTAATTTTTCCAATTAATAACATAACTGGTCAACCAATTGCTTTAGGTGGAAGAATAATAGAGAACTTAGATTACCTTGCAAAATACATTAACTCACCTGAAACTTTATTTTTTAAAAAAGGATCAAATTTATATAATCTAGACTTAGCTAGAAAATTATCAAACAAATTAGATCATATTTATTTGGTGGAAGGCTATATGGATGTCATTGGATTAAGCAAAAATGGAGTTGATAATGCTGTTGCAAATCTTGGTACCTCACTAACTGACAAACAAATTCAAATTCTTAACCAATTTTTTGATGATATAATTATATGCTTTGATGGTGATGAAAGTGGTTACAAAGCAGCATTAAGAGCTGCAGAAAATTCAATTAAAGAATTAAAACCAGAAAAACAAATTTCATTCTTATTTTTACCAAACAAAGAAGACCCCGACAGTTATGTAAATAAAAATGGTAAAGCTAATTTCATAAAATTTACAAAACAATCTAAGTTATCAATTCATCAATTTATTTTTATTCACTATAAAAAACAAACTGAAAATAACCCTTCTTCTATGGCTACTTTTGAAAAAAGATTAAGAGATATAGCAAATACTATTAAGGATGATTATATTAAAAAATATGTATTAGAATATTTTTTAGAGAAAATTGCAGAATTAACGCCTCATTCAAATCAAAAAAATAAAAAATCCTATAAAAAACCAACCAAATCTTTAGATGCTACTAAGAAGTATTACAATGAAAGCAAATCTATGTCTGGAGTTGAGCTTAAAGAATTTTCCTTAATTTATTTGATAATTAATAATTTAAATTTAATGCAATCAAATATTCATTTAATTGAAAATATTAAATTATTTACTGAAGTTAATAAAAAAATCTTTAGTCAAATAATTGAAATTTTAAAATCTGAAAATCAAATATCTGTTCAGGACTTAAATTTGGATAGTCAGATAATTGAAAAAATAAATAAATTTGCGCCAATAAAATATATTTTAAAAAATAATACTAAAAATGAACACAAAATTATTGAATTGCTTGAAGATATTTCACGAGATTTAATGAATTATGATCTTGAGTTTAGAATTCAAGAATTAGAATCGAAGTTCTCAGTGGATATGAGCGAGAGCACATTTAATGAGCTAAAAGAGCTCAAAAAAAAGCAGAATCTCAATTAATCTGGACAAATTTGTAATGGATTTTTACAGATTTGACATTATATAAGACTTTCAACTTTATCGCTGTGGAAAGAATTATTACAAAATCATTTGCTAGATTAATGGGTCGAGGAACCCACAGAGGATTTATAACATATGAAGAACTTAGCAAATCATTAGGCAAAAGAAATTTATCAGATGAAAATCTTGCTCAAGCTTTTATCCATATATTAGATGAAAATATTTCATTAGTTGAAAAAAAATCAGATTTTAAAGTTCTTAGAAAAAAAGAAAATTCAAATAAAGAAGAGGGAAAAACAATTGAGAAAAGCGACGATCCTATCAGAATGTATTTGCGTGAAATGGGAGGTGTTGAATTACTTTCAAGAGAAGGAGAAATTGCAATTGCAAAAAGAATAGAGGCTGGAAAGGATGTGATGTTAATTGCACTATCACAAAGTCCTATAACAGCACAACAATTTTTTGAGTGGAATGAAAAACTTCAAAAAGATGAAATTTTAGTTAGAGAAATTATAGACATAGATACAAACTATATGGAAGATGAGTCAACTGGACCAAGTGCTAAACAAAAAAACGCTGGAGAGACAGACAAAGAAGAAGGCTCTTCAGACGAAGATGATGACTTTAATCCAACTCTTGCTGCAATGGAGACAGAAATTAAACCAAAAGTATTAAAAACAGTAAACACGTTAACTAAAGAATATACAAAGCTTATTAAATATCAAAAAGAAAAGTTAGATTGTGTCTTAAATTCTCAAAACTTTACACCTGCGAAAGAAAAAGGCTATGAAAAAATTGTAAATGATATTTTAGAAAATATTAAATCACTTCAACTATCTCCTTCTGTTTTAGAAGAACTTGTTCAAAAACATTATGTTGAGAATAAAAAAATAATTTCTTTAGAAGGAAATCTTTTGAGACTTGCAATGGATCAAAAAATACCAAGAAATGAATTTATAAAATTTTATGTTGGAAACGAAATAAATCCAAATCTTAAAAAATTCTTAGATACAAATTTAGTCTGGAAGCAATTTTTTGTAAAAAATAAAGAAGAATTTAAAAATATCAGAGAAAGACTTATTGAAATAAGTCACAAACTTGGAATTTCAGTTACTGATTTTAAAAAATTAGTGAGTAGAATTCAAAAAGGTGAAAAAGAATCCAGAATAGCAAAAAAAGAGATGGTTGAGGCTAATCTTAGATTGGTAATTTCAATAGCTAAAAAATACACAAATAGAGGATTGCAATTTTTAGATTTAATTCAAGAGGGTAATATTGGATTAATGAAAGCAGTTGATAAGTTTGAGTATAGAAGAGGATATAAATTTTCTACATATGCAACTTGGTGGATTAGACAAGCAATAACTAGATCAATTGCAGACCAAGCAAGAACAATTCGTATACCTGTTCATATGATAGAAACAATTAATAAAATAGTAAGAACTCAAAGACTAATCTTAAGTGAATTTGGTAGAGAAGCAACACCTGAGGAGTTGGCACAAAAATTAAGAATGCCTTTAGACAAGGTTAGAAAAGTGTTAAAAATCTCAAAAGAACCAGTTTCACTTGAGAAACCAGTAGGTGATGAGGAAGATAGTAGTTTAGGAGATTTCATTGAAGATACAAAAGCACTAGCTCCATTAGAACAAGCTATTAAATCTAACCTTGGAGAGGCAACTACAAAAATTTTATCTACCCTTACCCCAAGAGAGGAAAGAGTATTAAGAATGAGATTTGGTGTAGGTATGAATACTGATCATACTTTAGAGGAAGTAGGTTTACAGTTTTCTGTAACTAGAGAAAGAATTAGGCAGATCGAGGCCAAGGCTCTTAGAAAATTAAAACACCCAAGCAGATCTAAACAACTAAAAAGTTTCTTAGAAAGTTAGATTGGGCCGTTAGCTCAATAGTAGAGTACTGCATTGACATTGCAGGGGTAGTTGGAGCGTAACCAACACGGCCCACCATTATTGATTTATCTTTAATTGATTAGTTAATAAAAATGATATAACAAACTAATGTTTTGGGCCTGTAGCTCAGTTGGTTAGAGCAGTACACTCATAATGTATTGGTCCCAGGTTCGAGTCCTGGCGGGCCCACCAAATCTAATCTTTCGATATACCTGCTAGTTTCTGTAAAAGATATATTTCTTTATCTGTTAACCCTTTTTTGTTTAATTCAGCAATTATAGTTTTTTTAAGATTTTTCATAGCTAAAAATGAGAGAATGCCAACAGTTAAAGTAATCAAGGAAATCCAAAAATTTGATAAATTTATAAATATTAAAAATATTGAAATTGTAATCCAAAAAACTGTTAAACCCGTAACAATTATTTTTTGACTTTTTAAATCTTTTATTTTTATAAAAAAAAGAAACATCAAAGTTATGAGTATTAAAATCCCAGAAATTGTAAACCACAGGTAAATTGAAATATCAGATGTACTTCCACCCACAAAAGTATCTTCCAATGCTTCGTTAACAAAGTATAAAATTGTCCCTTTATATGATGAATAGATTAAAAAAAATGAAGAAGTTAAAGCTGAAATTAAAAGTATTGATTTAGTTGAAATCTTCAAGATTTGTTAGCTGTTTGAAAAATCCCTTAATTTTGAAATCAATGCATTGATATCACCATCAGCACTAAGAATAATTGAATTAAATTCCTCTTTTTGAGTTCTTGCTAAACTTAATCCTTCAATAATAAGATCTCTAATAAGTGGTTGTTCCTTATTTTTTGTGTAGATTCTCCAATCTATTTTTACAGCTGGTCTCTTATCAGTCGCCGCAAGAGTACTTGAGACTATAGTATAGTTTTCATTTATTTTTTTTTTTGAATCAACGTTTATTATTGGATTAGAATATTCTGCCAATCTACTCGAGAAACTTTGCAAAAAGTATTCAGTAAAAACTTTTTCATATTCATTTTTTTGTTCATCAGATGCACTTTTCCTATGTGCTCCAAGTGAATAGAAACCTATACCTCTTATATCAACTGTATCTAAAGCTATTGATTTCAATTCATCCATTCTTTCTTCTTTTGTTAAACCACCACTTAGAGTTTCAGCAGCTCTATTTACAGTAGATTGAACAAAAACGTCAGCTTCAATCGAGAAACTGTTTGTTAAATTAAGATTAAACAAGACCAATAATATAAGTACTTTTTTCATTTTATCGGAAAAATTAACTATTTATTTTCGATTTCTTCCCAGCCATTATCATCTTCAAAAATTATTTCTAAGTTTCCTCTTTGAAGATTTTTAATTTTATTTTCTCTATCTTGTAAATATAAACTTCTTATAGAAGCATAAAAATCTATTGAATTTTTTTCAAGGTTTTCAAGTGACTCTATGTTATTAGCTCTAAATTCGATACCACTTATTCCTTTAGATGCTAAATAAATTCCTTCACTCAAAAATTCATTGTTACCATGAGTAGAGGCATTATACCAAGGGTCTCCACCTAATACATTAACAAAAGATCCTGTAGTATCCCTAACTGTAGATGGCCCTAGTACTGGAAGGACAAGGTAGCAACCTGGTCCAAATCCCCATTTACCTAACGTCTGACCGTAATCTTCTCTTTCGTATTTTGGAAATCCTATTTTATTAGCAACATCAACAAATCCTAAAATTCCAACAGTGCTGTTGACTAATAATCTTCCAGTATTAACGAATGCAGTTTTAACATCGCCTTGTAAAACATTATTTGGTATTGTTATTAAGTTAGATAAGTTTCTTACAGCGTTACTTGTACCTGTTTGTACTCCCTCTGGTAATTTTCTATATCCTTTTGCTATAGGTTTTAGCAATGTTTTATCAAGACCTTGGTTAAATGAAAAAGTTGCTCTATTTAATTTTTCAAAGCAGTCTCTAGTTTTTGTTATTTGTTCAGTTTTTTTTTTGTTTAAAGTGTTTTCTCCATCTGATCCAGCATAGGCATTAAATCCTTGTAGGAAAATTAGAACTGAGATTATTAATAATTTTTTAAGCATTGCTCACCTTATATTATATAAATTCTTATAATAAAGAAATTTTTAAATTAGAAAAATGTCGATAAAGTGTTTAATAATTGGTGAAAATAGACCCCAAATTGAGCATGAAAATTAATTCAAATTATTCACCTAATTTTGACTCAAAAAAAAGGAGTTTAGATGAAATTAATTTCATTATTTTTCATTATACGGGAATGAAAAATGAGAAAAAAGCTATTGATAAATTATTAGATATTAAGTCCAAAGTAAGTTGTCATTACTTTATAAAAAATAATGGTGAAATTTTAAGAATGGTTCCTGACTCATATACTGCTTGGCATGCGGGAGTTTCTAGTTGGAAAAAGTTTAAATCTTTAAATAAAAATTCTATTGGAATTGAAATAAATAATCCTGGTCATGAGTTTAAGTATAAAAAATTTTCAAAAAAACAAATTTATTCTGTAATTAAGTTGACCAAATATATTATTGAAAAATATAAAATTAATCCAAAATCAATATTAGGTCATTCGGATATTGCACCAGATAGAAAAAAAGATCCAGGTGAAAAATTTCCGTGGGAATTATTGTCAAGAAAAAAGATAGGTATCTGGCATGAGTTAAAATCAAATGAAATTAAAGTTTATAGAAAATTAAAATTAAGCAACATATTAAAAATAAAATTTATAAATAATCTTTATAAAATTGGATATCCTAAGAACTCGAAAATAAATAAAAATAAATACATCAAAAATATCACTGTTGCATTTCAAAGGAGATTTAGACAAGAATTGATAGACGGGAAAATTGATAAAGAATGTTTGTTAATAAGTGAAAACCTAATAAAAAAGCTTAATTAAATTGTCTTGTAATTTTTAAGTTTGATAATAAGTTAACTCTGCCAGATAAATGACTTATCGCTTTAATTTTTTTTAAAGAGGAAAGTCCGGGCTCTACAAGGACACAGTGCCAGGTAATACCTGGCGGGGGAGACCCTAGGGACAGTGCCACAGAAAATAAACCGCCATAACATGGTAAGGGTGAAAAGGTGTGGTAAGAGCACACCGGTTCTATTGGTAACAATGAACGCTGGAAAACCCCACTGGGAGCAAGACTAAGTAGAGATGACATTGTTGCAAAACTAAAAGCCGTCCTTGGCTAGTCATCAGGGTTAGTTGCTTGAGCTTAAGAGTGATCTTAAGCCTAGACAAATGATAAGTTTAAATGACAGAACCCGGCTTATAGTTTATCTGGTACTTCATAGTTTAAAAATGAAAAAATAAAAGATCTATAAAACTATTTTTATAGCTAGAAGCACAAGTTTAAATAGAGCTTAAATAAGCATCCTCATTATCGCAGCAATCAAATAAATAAAAAACTCATCAATTTCAAACCATTTTTTAGAATTTTTCCTCATAAAATGACTTTAATTAAGTAGAGAATCAACATTTGACTATCTTTTTAAATACCCATATATTCCCATATATTCCCATTTATGGAATTTATAAAATTAAAAAAACATGTTTTTATCTACTTACGAGAACAGATTGGACAAAAAAGGGAGAGTATCTGTGCCTGCTAGCTTCAGATCTCATTTATCTAATTTAGGTTATAATGGTGTTATTTGTTATCCATCTTTTAATAATTTTTCGATAGAAGCATGCTCCCAAGACAGAATTGAAAAAATTTCCTCTGCTATAGATTCTTTAAATCCTTTTGAGGAAAAAAGAGATTATTTTGCAACATCAATATTGGCAGAAAGTACTAATTTACAGTTTGATAGTGAAGGTAGAATTTCTCTTTCATCAAAATTACTAAAACATGCAAAAATAAAAAATAGTATGTTGTTTGTTGGCCAAGGTCAAACCTTTCAAATATGGGAACCAACGGCATTTGAAAAATTTAAGACATTAGCAAGAAAAAAAGCAAATTTAAATCGAGCAAGTCTTAAATGGGAAAAACATTTAAACAACAACGAGGGGAAATAAGATGACAATTAACTTTAAAGCACCAGAGATAAAAGAACTTCAGCCACGACTTTTAGTTTTAGGAGTAGGTGGAGCTGGAGGAAATGCAATAAATGAAATGATTGATAATAAACTTCAGGGTGTAGAATTTATTGCAGTCAATACTGATGCTCAAGATTTAAAGTTAAGTAAAGCAAAAACAAGAATTCAAATTGGTTTAAATTTAACAAAGGGTTTAGGTGCAGGTGCAAAATTAGATATAGGACAAGCTGCTGCTGATGAATCTTTAAATGAAATTGTAAATACACTTCAAGGTGCAAATATGGTTTTTATTGCAGCAGGTATGGGTGGTGGAACGGGCACTGGTGCTGCTCATGTTATCGCTAGAGCTGCTAAAGAATTAAATATATTAACAGTAGGTGTTGTGACTCTTCCATTTTTATATGAAGGCCCCTCTAGAATGAGAAGAGCACAACAAGGACTGGAAGAATTAAGAAAACATGTTGATACTATAATTGTTATTCCAAACCAAAACTTATTTAAAATTGCAAATGAGCAAACAACTTTTGAAGAGTCTTTTAATCTTTCAAATAATGTTTTGATGCATGGAGTTCAGAGTATTACAGATTTAATGGTAAGACCTGGATTAATTAATCTAGATTTTGCTGATGTTGAAACTGTAATGGCTTCAATGGGCAAAGCTATGATGGGAACAGGAGAAGCTGAAGGTGAAGGTAGAGCACTCAAAGCTGCTGAGATGGCAATTAGTAATCCATTAATTGATGATTACACCTTAAAGGGAGCTAAAGGGTTACTAGTAAATATCACCGGTGGTAAAGACTTAAAACTTTTTGAAGTTGATGAAGCAGTTAACAAAGTAAGAGCAGAAGTTGATCCAGAGGCTGAGTTAATTATAGGAGCAATAACTGATGCTGACTTAGACGGAAAAATGAGAGTTTCAATTGTTGCAACTTCATTAGATGGACAACAACCTGAATCTAAATCAGTAGTAAATATGGTACATAGAATACAAAATCGTAATCCTGGTTACTCTGATTTCTCAAACATGGGGTCTCCAGCATTTAACTTTTCAAACACATTAAGCCCAATTACTCATGGTGCTAACGCACTTAAGGTTGAGAATGAGATGGTTCAAGAACAAGAACAAGTAACTGTTGAAAACAATATGATGAGCGAAAATTTCGCTTCAGAAAACAGTGCAATAACAGAAAACATTGTCGAAGACAGCACTGTAAATGAAATGGAAAAATCATTTACCCAAGAAGCAGTAGAAACATTTGAAGAAAAAAATCATGATGAAAATGTTCAAGAAGAACCATCAAATGATCTCAAGGAGTTTGGCGTAGATTCAGATTCACCAGATTTATTTAGTTCAGAAAATGAAAACTCTTCACCATCAGATTTGTTGAATTCTGAAGATCAAGAAGATGAAGACGATCTTGAAATTCCTGCTTTCCTAAGAAGACAAAAAAATTAATGGTCTTCAAAGAAATAAATGGAAGCCACCATAGTACCGGATGTACAAAAACATTATCCTGTACTGCTAAAAGAAATTATTAGCGTTATCACCCCTCAACATGGTGGCACATTTATAGACTGTACATTTGGTCAAGGTGGATATTCAAAAAAAATATTAGAGTTTGAAAATACAAACGTAATAGGACTTGATAGGGATATTGAAAGTCAAAAAGTTGCAAACTCAATTTTAGAAAATTTTGAAGATAGATTTATTTTCAAAAATTTAAAATTTAGTCAATTAACAAATTTAAAAATTAAAAACGAAAATATCAAAGGTGTTATTTTTGATCTAGGATATTCATTAACACAAATGAAAGATTCTAAAAAAGGATTGTCATTCAACTCAACGACAGATTTAAATATGCAATTGGGTTTAAATAACTATTCAGCTTCTGATGCTATAAATAAACTTGATGCAAAAGAGTTGGAGAAAATTTTTAAATACTTTGGAGATGAAAAAGATGCAAAATATATTTCTAAAAATATTGTAAAAGAAAGATTAAAAAATAAAATTGATACACAGGGTTTAATTAAAATTGTTGATAAATCAAAAATAAGAAAAAATTTTAAAATACATAATTCAACTAAAGTTTTTCAAGCTCTTAGAATATTTGTAAATAAAGAAATTAGTGAATTAATTTATGGACTGATAAATGCTACAAAAGTACTAAAAAAGGGAGGTGTTTTAGCAGTTGTTACGTTTCATTCTTTGGAAGATAAAATTGTGAAATATTTTTTAAAAAGCCTTTCGCAAAATAAAAGTATTTCAAGATACGCACCTCAAACTGAACAAAAAGAAACTCTTTTTAATTTAAGTCAAAAAAAACCAATTGTTCCATCTGATCTTGAGATAAAAAAAAACCCACCTTCAAGATCTGCAAAACTAAGATATGCAATTAAGAAAAGTGATTTTTTTAACTTTGAAACAGATATAGAGGAAAAATTTAAAAATTTTTTAGAAATTGAAAAGTTTGGAGATAAACTTTGAATAAATTATTACTAGCATTAACAATTGTAATTTTAGTTTTAACTACAGCGATTATCAAAAATACTACAAAAAAAATTGAAGATAAAATGTTTGCTTATAAAGAAAGTGTAAGACTTTTAAAATCAGATTTGGAAAATATTCAGTTGGAATATGATTATTTAAGTTCTGCTGAAAAATTATTAGAATATCAATCTTTATATTTTGAAGATCAATTATTTCAAAAAAAAATAGAAGATATTAAAATTTATAATATTTCAGAAAATGAAAATAAATTAGAGGATTATAAAATAACTAAGGAAAAATGAGTAATTTTAATGAAAGATTAACAATTGAAGATCACAAAAATGATTTTGATTATAAAAAAAGCAATACTGGATTAAATATTCAATTTAATCGAGTTGCTTTTATTTTTTTTGTTTTTTTTGTTATTTATTCAATATACACAATACATTTAATTCATTTAGGGTTTCGAGAGGCAAAAATTGAAAAAACAAGCAACACACTTACTTTTAGTAGTGATCTTTATAGAGCAGATATTTTAGATATTAATGGAAATTATTTAGCAAAAACAGTTAAATCTATTGATGTTGGTCTTAAAACTTCAGACATAATTAGTAAACAAAAATTACTGTTAAGTCTAAAAATTATTTTCCCAGATAAAGATTTTAATGAAATTGAAAAAAAAATAGAAAACAAAAAGTTTTTTTATCTAGAAAAAAAAATTTCAGAGGAAAAATATGAACAAATTATGAAGTTGGGAGATAAATCTCTTATCCCTGAAGAAAAAGTGCTTAGAATGTATCCACAGAAAAATCTTTTTAGTCATATTTTAGGACAAATAGATAATGACAATAATGGTATTTCAGGTTTGGAAAAATCGTTAAATGAAAATCTTAGATCATCTAGAGACTCAATTAAATTAACTGTTGATAAAGACATTCAGTATTTAATTAGAAAAGAATTATTAAAATATCAGGAAATTTTTAAAAGCAAAGGAAGTGCAGCAATTTTAATGGATGTTAATAATGGCAATATAATCTCTTTGGTCTCGTTACCTGATTTTAATCCAAATGAGAGAAAAAATATATCGGATGTCAATTATATTAATAGAGTAACAAAAGGGACATATGAACTTGGTTCAGTTTTTAAGGTTTTTACTTTTGCAAGCGCTTTAAATGAAAAATTAATTGAACCAGATACTGAATTTTTAGATTTACCAAAATCAATTAAGTGTGACAGATACAGAATTGGAGAATATGACAATGAAATACCTTCAGATTTAACTGCTGAGCAAATTTTAGTTAGATCTGGAAACATAGGCTCAGTACGAATTGCTCAAAAAGTTGGTCCAGAAAAATTTAAATCTTTTTTAGAGGATATTGGAGTATTGAGACAAATTGATTTTGACATTGAAGAGGTAGCACCCCAAATTGATTATGATTTTGGAAAATGTAGATTAGCAACAGCTTCTTTTGGTCATGGAGTAGCAACAACCATTCTTCAACTTGCAAAAGGATATGCTATTTTGGCCAATGGTGGCTATGATGTAAAACCAACATTGGTTTTTAAGGAAGATAACAAAAAAAATAACAACAAAAGAATAATTAATAAAGGAATTTCAGAACAAGTTGTTAATGCTTTAAGAAAAATTGTTAATACAGAGGAGGGTACTGCTAGATTTGCAGATGTTCAAAATTATGAAATTGGAGGCAAAACAGGCACAGCTGACCAACCAGAAGGAGGAAAATATTCAGAAGCAAAAATAAATACTTTTAGTTCGGTATTTCCAACATCAAATCCTCAATTTGTATTTGTTGTAATGTTAGATACACCTAAAAAATCAAAAGATTATTATTATAAGTATAGGCATAGAAAAGGTGGATGGAAGGGAACACTTTATAATACTGCTGGGTGGACATCAGTAGAGGTAGCAGGAAAAGTAATTGATAAAATTGGGCCTATTTTAGCCACAAAATATATACAGGTTAAATAGTGATGTTACTTGGAAATTATTTTGATGGTATCCACAAAAATTATAAAAAATTATTTTTTTCAGGCATATCTTTTAATACTAGATCGCTAAAAAAAAATAATATTTTCTTTGCAATTAAGGGAAATAGTATAGATGGAAATAAGTTCATTTCTAAAGCTATAAAAAAAGGTTCTAAAATAATTGTTACAGAACAAAAAATTAAAAATTTTCGTAATGGAATTTTGATTATAAGAACAAAAAATATAAGAAAATTATTAGCAGAAGTCTCATTTAAAATTTACAATAAAATACCAAAAAATTTAGTAGCTGTTACAGGAACTAATGGAAAATCTTCAGTTGCTGAATTTTATTTTCAAATAATGAAATTAAATAAAAAAAAAGTAGCTTCAATTGGAACATTAGGAGTCAAATCAAAAAATATTAATTTAAATTTATTTAATACAACAATTGATCCTATTAAATTAGGCCAGATCTTACAAAAATTAAAAAAAAAAAAAGTTGAAAACGTCATCATGGAAGCTTCTAGTCATGGACTAAAACAAAATAGATTAAATGGATTAAATTTTAAATCTGGAATTTTTACAAATTTATCACAAGATCATCTTGATTATCACAAAAATTTAAAAAATTATTTAGAAGCAAAACTTTATTTATTTGAGAATTTAATTGAAAAAAAAGGAAATATAATTACAGATAAAAATATACCTCAATATAAAACAATCAAGAAAATCTCTTTAAAGAAAAAATTAAAATTATCAGCAATAAATGAAAAGAAAAGTAATTTTGAAATATTATCTCATAGATATGATAATGAAAATCAACTAATCAAAATTAAACATAAAAATTTAATTAAGGAAATTAATTTAAATTTAATAGGTAAAATTCAAATAAATAATATTTTGATGGCTGCAATGGCAGCACAAAAAAGTAATTTAAATTTTGAAAATATTTTAAAAGTCTTACCAAAATTAAAACCAGTTGAAGGTAGATTGGAAAAAATTGGAAAAATTAAAAATAATTCAATTGTTATTCTTGATTATGCACATACGCCTGATGCTTTAAAAGTTTGTCTTTTAAATATTAAGGATCAATTTCCTGATAAAAAGTTAAACCTTTTATTTGGTTGTGGGGGGAATAGAGACCAAAACAAAAGAATGAAAATGGGTAAAATAGCAAGTATTTATGCAGATAATATCTACCTAACTGATGATAACCCTCGTTACGAAAACCCAGTGAATATAAGAAAAGATATTAAAAAGGGCATCTATGGCAAGAAAATTACAGAAATTTCTAATAGAGGAAAAGCAATATCAGAAGCTATTAAAAATTTGAAAAGTGGAGACGTTTTAGTAGTTGCAGGAAAAGGGCACGAAAGCACACAGGAAATTGGTAAAAAGGAAATTAAATTTTCTGATAGAAAAAAAATTCTAACCGAAATCAAATTGAAAAACGAAAATTTGTCTGATCAACTAAAGATAAATATAATCACAGAACTTTCCAAAACTCAAAAATTATCAAAGTCTATTTCTATAAATAATACTAGGATTAATTCTAATGAAGTAAGTAAAAATGATGTATTTTTTGCTATCAAAGGAAAAGTAAATGATGGAAATAATTTTGTTTCACAATCATTTAAAAAGAAAGCATCATTAGCAATTGTAAGTAAAATTCAAAATAATCTTGATACTAAAAGGCAAATAAAAGTTAAAAACACCTTAAAATTTTTAACAAATGTTTCAAAAGTATATAGAAAAAATATAAGTACTAACATTATAGCTATCACAGGTAGTTGTGGGAAGACTACACTCAAAGAATTATTGGGAAGTGTGTTAGGAAAAATTTCAATTACAAGTATATCACCAAAGTCTTATAACAATAAATTTGGAGTTCCTTTAAGTCTTCTTAATATTAAAGAAAATGATCAATATGGAGTTTTAGAAGTAGGAATGGATAAAAAAGGTGAGATTGATTATCTAACAAAAATAATTGAGCCAAATGTTGGTGTTATTACAAATATAAATTATGCACATGCAAAAAATTTCAAAAATATAAAAGAGATTGCTTTAGCAAAATCAGAGATTATAAATAATATTAAATTAAATGGTTCTATTATCTTAAATGCAGATGATAAATTTTTTAAACTTCATAGACAAATTTCTAAAAAGAAAAAACTTAAATTAATTTCATTTGGCATCAAAAGTAAAAGAGCAGATATTAAGTTAATAGATATTAAATCGTTTGGAAAAAATTTTAAAATTAAAATTAGATTTATGAATAAAATTAAACATTTTATAATCTCTGATGACTATCAAAACAATATTTATAATATTCTATCTGCATTAGCTGTTATTAGTGTGAATTCAAATATATTTAATTTAAATAAAAATATTTTTTTAAATTTCAAAATTCCTGAGGGAAGAGGGGATCATTCAACAATAAAAATAAATAATAAAAAAATAAATTTAATTGATCAAAGTTATAACTCAAACCCATTATCATTAAGTTCAGCTATTAAAAATTTTGATAAAATAAAGTCAAACAAGTCTAAAAAATATTTGCTGCTTGGAGACATGTTGGAGCTTGGTAGTTATTCTAAAAAACTTCATGAATCTATTGCTCCATTAATAAATCAAACTAAAATTGATAAGGTTTTTGTAAAAGGAAAAATGGCTTCTTTGATATATAAAAAAATATCTAATAGTAAAAAAGGTAAAATATTACGTAACAAATCTGAGATAGATGATTTGATTAGAAATGATATTAAAAACAATGATTATTTAATGATTAAAGCCTCACTTGCGACAGGTTTCAATAAGATAGTTAATGAAATAAAAGGTTTAAACTAAATGCTATACCAGTTTCTATTAAATTTCGTTGATAATTTTAGCTTTTTAAACGTCTTTAAATATTTAACTTTTAGAACAGGTTTATCTTTTTTTACATCATTAGTGATAGTTCTATTTATTGGTGGACCTTTTATAAAATTTTTTTCAAATCAAAAAATTTTTAATCCAATCAGGGAGGATGGACCTGAAGACCACATAATTAAAAAAATTGGAACACCAACAATGGGTGGAATTATTATTTTATTTGGCCTAATTATTTCAGTTATTTTATGGGCAGATTTATCAAATATAAATATTTTATTTTGTTTATACATTGCTCTTTCATTTGGATTACTTGGTGCATTTGATGATTATAAAAAAATTAAGCAAAGTAATTCCTCTGGTATTTCATCAAAGTTTAAAATAACTGTACAAATTATTTTAGCGTTACTAGGTGTAGGTCTGTTTGTTTACTTGAATGATTATCAAGATTTAAATAATTTATATTTTCCTTTTTTTAAAAATTTAATAATTAATCTTGGATGGTTTTTTATACCTTTTGCTGTATTTGTAATAATAGGTTCTTCTAATGCTGTAAATCTTACTGATGGTCTAGACGGTTTAGCAACAGTACCAGTAATATTGGTGGCAACTTGTTTTGCATTTATAAGCTATGTAACTGGAAATATTGTTTTTTCAAATTATTTACAAATTTCTTATATTGAAGGAACAGGTGAAGTTTCAATTTTTTGTGGTGCGATTATTGGGGCTTGTTTAGGTTTCTTATGGTTTAATGCTCCTCCAGCTAAAATTTTTATGGGAGACACAGGCTCTTTATCTTTAGGTGGTTCACTAGGAGCCGTAGGTATTATAACAAAACACGAGATTGTTCTAGCAATAACGGGAGGTCTTTTTGTTTTAGAAGCAGTCTCTGTAATGGTTCAAGTAATTTCATTTAAACTTACAGGAAAAAGAATTTTTAGAATGGCTCCCATACATCATCATTTTGAAAAAAAAGGTTGGCCCGAGTCCACTATAGTTATTAGATTTTGGATTATCTCAATAATTTTAGCAATGATAGGACTTGCTACGTTAAAATTAAGATAATGAAAAATAAAAAAAATATTTTTTTAAGAAAAAAAATATTAATATATGGACTAGGCAAAAGTGGAATATCTTCATATAAATTTTTAAAAAAAAAAGCAGATGTTTATCTTTTTGATGATAATTCGAAAATAAATAAAAAAATATTAAGTTTAAGTGAATTTTCAAAAATAAGTTTTGATGTAATAATTATTAGTCCAGGAATAGATATTTCAAAATGTAAATTATCGACATTCTTGAAAAAAAATTCACGAAAAATTTATACAGATCTTGATGTTTTGTACTCTTTTTATGATAATTTGAGTATAACAATCACAGGTACTAATGGAAAATCAACTACAGCAAAAATACTTCAAAATGCTTTGGTTGATCAAGAAAAAGATGCTCGATTAATTGGGAATATAGGAAACCCAGCACTTGCAGAGAAAAAAATAACAAAAAAAACGATTTTTGTGATCGAAGCCTCCTCGTATCAGCTAGATTATTCAAAGATTTTCAGTTCAAAATATAGCTTAATTTTAAACATTTCAGCAGATCATATTGAGAGACACAAGAACCTGAAAAATTATGTCAATGCAAAATTTAAATTAATCGAGTCACAAGTTAAGGGAAATTTTGCGTACGTTAAAAAAAATGATTCATTAATTTCAAAAAAAATTAAAAAAAATAAATTTAAGTCAAAAATTTATAAAGTTGATATCTCAAATTTGAAAAACATAATTGATAAGATTAGTAATAAATACTTTGCTTCTGACGGCAATAGAGAAAATCTTTCATTTATTTTTGAAATTGCAACTAAATTGAAACTTTCAAAAAATAGATTAATCCAAACAATAAATAATTTTAAGGGACTTGATTATAGACAACAAATTGTTTTTGATAAAAAAAATTTAACAATAATTAACGACTCTAAATCAACAAGCTTCGCTTCTTCAGAAAATATATTAAATAATTTGAATGATGTTTATTGGATTTTGGGAGGAATACCAAAAAAAAATGATAAGTTCAAATTATCTAAAATAAAATGTAAAAACATAAAAGCGTTCATTTTTGGTTCATATCGAAATAAGTTTCATAAAGTTTTGAGAAATAAATTAAAGGTTAAAAAATATAAAACTTTAAATGAAACCTTACGTGCAATTTTCTTAGAGATAAAAGATCAAGAAATTAAAAAAAATATAATTTTTTTTAGTCCTGCCGGTGCATCATTCGATAGTTTTAAAAATTTTGAAGATAGAGGAGATTACTTTAATAAAATAGTAAAAAAAATAATATATGCAAAGTAATAACATAATTTATAAATTTTATTACCAGTGGTGGAAAAATATAGACAAACCTTTATTATTTTTAGCTGGCTTTTTATTCACTATTGGACTTTTTTTCTCTTTAGTGTCAACATCTTTCATAGCTTCAGACAAATTAGATACCAACAATTATTTTTTTTTTTTTAAACATTTAATTTATGTAATTATCGGAGTAATTTTAATTTTTATTTTTTCATCTTTAAATCAAGATAAGTTGTATAAATTTTCAATAATTCTCTTTTTTATTTCATTACTCTCTTTGTTTTTAGTACCGATAATTGGCATAGAAGTTAAGGGATCAAGGAGATGGATCGATTTATTTTTTTTACCAAGATTTCAACCCATAGAAATAGTGAAACCTTTTTTGATTGTAATTTTTGCAATTATTTTATGTAAAAATGAAACCAATATTTTATTCAAATATTTAGCATCAACAATTTTAATGACTTTGGTTTCTTTGCTACTGATCATTCAGCCAGATATTGGCCAAACATTATTAGTAGTTTTTTTATGGGCTGTTTTGATATTTAGCTCAGGTATTAATTTATATTTTTTGCTAGCAATCTCTTCTACTGGATTAATTTTGTTGTCTTATATGATTATTTACATACCAAAATTTAGTTATATTAAAGCTAGAATTTTTTCATTTTTTGATAAAGAAACTGGCACTCATAATTTTCAATCAGATAAAGCAATAGAGTCAATAACAAGCGGTGGTTTTTTTGGAAAAGGGATTGGAGAAGGAACACTTAAAAATAGAGTACCAGAAGCGCATACTGATTATATTATTTCAGTAATTTCTGAAGAGTTTGGTGTGATTGCCATAATTTTAATCTTAATTTTGTTTTTAGTATTAATTTATATGGTTTTTAAAAAAATAAGTTTTGAAACTGAGGAGCAAAATAAACTTATTCTAATCGGATCAGTAAGTTTAATTCTTATGCAGGCCACAATTCATATTGGAGTTAATATAAGATTACTTCCAACAACTGGAATGACATTACCTTTTTTGAGTTATGGTGGCTCTTCAATTGTAAGTACCTCAATATTGACAGGTATAATTTTAAACTTAACAAAAAGAAAAATATAATAGGTGAGAGAAAAAGTATTAATTTCTACTGGAGGTTCTGGAGGACATGTAATTCCTGCAATTACAATTCATGACCATTTAAAAGAAAAATATGACACAATAATCTCAACAGATTCTAGAGGATTAAAATATTTAGAAAAAAATGATCATAGATCTATTTTAATTGATACACCAAAGTTTAATAGCTTAATACTTTTTCCTTTTTCATTATTTAAAGTTTTAATATTAACAATTAATTCTCTAAAAATATTAAAAAAAGAAAAAATTTCTTACTTAATTTCAACAGGTGGGTACATGTCTTTACCTTTATGTTTAGCAGCAAAAATTCTAAATATTAAAATTTTTTTAATTGAACCAAATATGGTTTTAGGAAGAGCGAATAAATTTTTTTTAAATTTTTCTAAAAAATTAATTTGTTATTCAATAAACATAAAAAATTATCCAAAAAAATTTGAAAATCAGAAAAAAATTTCAAAACCTTTTATAAGAAAAAAATATTATGAATCAAATTTACATAAAAAAGATGTAAATTTATTTACCATTATGATTATTGGAGGTAGTCAAGGAGCTAAAATTTTTGATACACTTATTAATGAATCAATTTTGAGTGTCTCAAAATCTTACATAATTAATGTAATTCATCAAACTAGTGAAAAAAACATAAACTATTTAAAAAATTTTTATAAAATTAATAATATAGAAAGTAATGTTTTTAGTTTTGATCAAAATTTAAATGAACTTATGAAACAGTCTGATTTATGTATATCAAGGTCAGGCGCTTCAAGCTTAGCTGAAATGTCATTAATGAATGTTCCTTTTATCGCCATACCACTTCCTAGTTCTAAGGATAATCATCAATATGAAAATGCTAAATATTATTATGATAAAGATTGTTGCTGGATAATTGATCAAAAAAAATTTGATAGAAAGAAATTTGAAGAATTATTGATAAAAATATTAAAGAAAGACGAAGATTATGTCGTAAAAAAAGAAAATCTAAAAAATTTAAATTATCAAAATACTTGGAATAATGTTAATCAAAATTTATTGGAAATTTTAAATGAAAATTGAATTAGCTAAATCAGAGGTTATTCATTTTGTTGGTATAGGTGGGATAGGGATGAGTGGCCTTTCAATGATAATGAAGAGAAAAGGTTTTAAAGTTCAAGGAAGTGATATTTCCAATAATAAAAATATTATTAGGATTAGAAATGAAAAAATCAAAGTTTACGTTGGACATAAAAAACAGAATATAAGTAAGGCTACTATTTTAGTTGTTTCTTCAGCAATTAAAAAAAATAATCCAGAATTAATTGAAGCAAAATCAAAAGGTCTACCAATATACAAAAGAGGCGAAATGCTAGCAAACATCGTATCTCTTTCTAAAAATATTGTAGTTGCCGGATCTCACGGCAAAACAACAACTACTTCTTTAATTGCATCAATTTTTCAAAATACAAAAATAGACCCTACGATTATTAATGGAGGAGTTATAAATTCAATCAATAATACAGCAAAATTAGGTAAAAGTGATTGGTCTATATTAGAGGCAGATGAGTCTGATGGTAGCTTTATATTTATTCCGCCAACTTACTCTATCATAACTAACATTGATAGAGAGCACATGGATTTTTATAATTCAATGAAAAAATTAAATAAATATTTTATTGATTTTATTGAGAAGGTTCCTTCTTTTGGAAAATCATTTATCTGTTTAGATGATAAGAATAATAAAAATTTAATTAAAAATATTAAAAAGAAAAATTTTTATACATATGGTGAAGATCCTAAATCAAACTTTTCTATAAAAAATATAAATCAATATAAAGAATTTTCAAAATTTGATTTATTAATAAAATTACCAAATAAAAAAAATCGATATTTAAAAAATATAACAATCCCTCTACTTGGAAATCATAATATTAAAAATGCAGTTGGGGCTCTTGCAGTATCGTTGACTGTTGGAATATCAATATTTGATATAAAAAAAGGACTTAAAAATTTTAAAGGTGTTCAAAGAAGATTTAATAAGATTTTTTCTTTTAATAATGTTGATTTTTTTGATGACTATGCACATCATCCAACTGAGATAAGAGAAGTACTTAATGGGGTAATGAAAGTATATAAAGGTTATGAGAAGATATGTATTTTTCAACCCCATAGAATATCAAGAGTAAAAGATTTAAAAAAAGAGTTTAGTTACGCTTTTAGAGATGCTGATAAAGTAATTTTATTTCCAATTTATAATGCCGGTGAAAAAATGAAACTTGGATTTAGTTATTTTAGTTTTGCAAAACAAATTATTAAAAATTCTAGGGTTGAATTATTGATGATCGAGGATCAATTGCAATTAGCAAAATATGTAAAAAGTAATATTTATGGAAAAAAAATTGTCATTGGTATGGGCGCTGGTTCAATTTCAAGCTGGATGAGAGAATTACCCAAATATTTATAATGAAAACTAATATGAAAGAACTGTCAGAAGAGTTTGGTCAAAACCTAAAGCTAGACTGTGATTTAAAAAAAAAAAATTGGTTTAATATTGGTGGTAAAGCTAAAATTTATTTTAAAGCAGATAATTTAAAAGATTTAATCAAATTTTTAAAAATTATAGAAAATAAAGAAAATATCTTTGTCTTAGGTGGAGGATCCAACACATTAATAACTGACGACAAATATGACGGTGTAGTAATCAAACTTGCAAATAATTTTAATAATTTATCAGTTCTGTCAGATGATATAATTATTGCAGGAAGTATTGTTAGTGACAAAGCATTATCAGAATTTGCATTAGAAAATAGTTTAGGTGGTTTTGAATTTTTGTCTTGTATACCAGGTACAGTTGGCGGTGGAATTAAAATGAACGCTGGTTGTTTTAATAGAGAATTTAAAGATATTCTAATTTCGATACAAGCAGTTACTAAATCTGGCGAGGTAGTAACTATACCTGCAAAAGATATAAATTTTAAATACAGAGATAGCGGTTTATCTGATGACATTATTTTTTTAAGCGCCTCCTTTAAAGGGTTTAAGAAAGAAAAAGAATTAATCCAAAATGAAATGAATTTTTTAAAAGAAAAAAAAGAAAAAGCACAACCAACAAGAATTAAAACCAGCGGAAGTACTTTTAAAAACCCTTTAGATCAAACTAAAAAAAAGGTTTGGGAACTAATAAAAGAGTCTGTTCCATTAGATATTTCTTTTGGTGATGCATATATTTCAGAAAAACACTGTAATTTTTTTGTAAATAAAGGTAATGCTAAATTTAAAGATATGAAGAGTTTGATTGAATATGTGTCAAAAAATGTTTTTGAGAAAACAGGCGTAAAGTTAGAAACTGAAATTAAAATTTTAGAATAAATTGAAAAAAAAAATACTTATACTTTCGGGTGGAATATCAAAGGAGAGATTAATAAGTCTTGATACAGGTAAACAAGTTGCCCAAGAGCTGAAAAAAAATGGATATAAAATTCAGATTTCTGAACCTGATAGATCTTTATCTTTAAATATCAAAAAATTTAAACCTGATATAATTTTTAATGCATTGCATGGTCAATTTGGAGAGGATGGATATATCCAAAGTATTTTGGAAAAATTTAAAATTCCTTATACCCATTCTGGTGTTGTTGCTTCATCTATAGCTATGGATAAAGAAATTTCAAAAAAAATTTTTATAAAAAATAAAATTAATACACCAAAATTTTTTGTCTATAATTATGATTATAAATCATCTACCTTAATAAAAAAAATTCAGTCAAAATTAAAATTTCCTGTTGTCATAAAACCTTTAAATGAGGGTTCAAGTGTAAATGTTTTTATATGCAAAAAATCTAATCTAATACAAAAGGTTAAATCATTAAAAGATTACAAAAAAATTATGATTGAGGAATTTATTGGAGGAAGAGAAATTCAAGTAGCAATTATGGGTAATAAAAAACTTGGAGCAATTGAATTAAAACCCAAAAGAGCTTTCTACGATTATCAAGCAAAGTACAACACAAATGCAAAAACTAAACATGTAATACCTGTTGATTTACCAAATAAAAAATTAAATCAAGTATTGAGTATTGCTTTTAAAGCTCACAAGATTATTGGTTGTTCAGGTGTAACTCGTTCAGATTTTAAATATTTTAAGGGAAGATTTTATCTCTTAGAAATTAACACACAACCAGGTATGACTAAATTATCTCTTGTCCCTGAAATAGCTTTTTATGAAGGAATTAGTTTTTTGAAATTAATTAAATGGATTTTGAAAGATGCATCAAAGAAAAAGTAAAAAAATATTAATTTACTTTTTTTTATTAATTTTAGTAGGTTCAATAAATAATAATTCAATAAAAAATTTAAAATTAGATAAAGTAAAAAACGTAAATATTTTTGGTTTAGAAAAAAAAGATCAAAAAATAATACTTTATAATTTAAATAATTTAGATTTAAAAAATATTTTTTTTATTAAAAAAAAAAAAATTAAAAATATAATTGAATCTAATTCATTAGTTGAAGAGTACAATGTAATTAAAAGATACCCTCATTCAATTAATATTTATATTAAGAAGACAAGTTTTATTGCCAGTATTAACCAAAATGGAAAGTTTTTTTTAGTCGGAAACAACGGCAAATTATCAGATAATAATAATTCAGGAGTACAACTGCCATATATATTTGGAAATCCAGAGATAAAAGAGGTATTAGAATTAAAAAAAATTATTGATCAGTCAAATATTGATTATTCACAAATAAAATCTCTATATTATTTTAAATCAAAAAGATGGGATTTAAAATTTACTAATAGCATAATAATTAAATTACCTGAGAAAATTGAAAAAGAAACTTTAGATAAAATATCAATTTTTTTAAAAAATATTAAATTAGAAAATAAAAAAATTGTGGATGCTAGAATAAAAAATCAAATTATAATTTTAGATGAATAAAGAAATTAATTTTGAAACTTACTTAATTATTTCTTATGGAAAGTTTGAAATATTTTTACTAGATATTAAAAATTATAAAAACATACATCACGAAGAATTTAAATTTAAATCTAATTCAGAAAAAATAGATTTTAATCTTTTGAGTGAATTTCTGGAAAATAATATTTTTAAAATTGAAAAATTAGCTAGAAATTTTGTAAACCATATTAATGTCGTCCTTGAAAATGAATCAATTCTTAACTTTAACATATGCATAAAAAAAAAAAATTATTCTGGAAAAATAACAAATTTAATTTTGGAAAGCATGCTTATAGATATTAAAGATTTATTTAAAGAAAGTTACAATCAACATAAACTTATACACATGGTAATAAATAAACATAGAATTGATGGGATAAGTTATTCCTCATTACAAGATAAAATTATAAATGATGAAGTATGTTTAGAGATTAAACTAATTTCTGTTTCAAATTTAATTTTATTTGAAATAGAAAAAACCTTAAAGAAATTTCAGATTCAAGTTATTAATTATTTAGAAAAAGGATATGTAAATGAATTTTTCCAAGAAGAAGAATTAGATATTTCATTTAAAGCAAACAAGTTGTTAAATGGGCTAAACAAAAATGAAGTCAAAATAACCTCAAAATTCTCAAAAAAGCTCGGATTTTTTGAAAAATTTTTTCAATTCTTTAGTTAATTTTGTTTTTTCTTGTAACAATAGTTGTTTTTAAATAATTCAACTTTCAAATTAAAAGTTCAACGTGCCTTATTTAACCCAGAAAACAATAAAAAATAACATTTCTTTTGGCGGTGTCGCTCTTCATAGCGGTTTAAATGTAAATGTTTGTATTAAACCTGCTTTACCGAACCATGGAATAGTTTTTAAACGAGTGGATTTAAAGAATAATAATTTGATTTATCCAAATTTCATGAATGTTTCGAATACATCTTTGAACACAACAGTTGAAAATGAATATGGTATTAGTGTTTCAACAATTGAACATTTAATGTGTGCATTATTTGGATTGGGTATAGACAATGCGATAATTGAAATTGATAACGAAGAAGTTCCAATATTAGATGGATCTGCAAAAATATTTATTGAAAAAATTATTTCTGCAGGAATAAAAACTTCAGATGCCCCAATAAAAATAATCAAGATAAATAAAGAAATAAGTTACTCAGATGGCAATCGTTATATAAATATTAAACCATCGACTTTAAGTTTAGATATTGATTTTGAATTAAAATATTCCAATCCTATTATTGGAAATCAAAGAAATAGATTTAAAGTTTATGAAGATGATTTGTCCGATGTTTATAATTCAAGAACTTTTTGTTTATATGAGGACATTGAGTTAATAAAAAAAAATGGACTAGCAAAAGGTGGGAGTTTAAATAATGCAGTCGTAGTTAAAGGTGAGGAAATTTTAAATTCTGAGGGATTAAGAAATGAGAAAGAATTTGTGAACCATAAAATTTTAGACTGTCTGGGAGATTTATATACTTGTGGATATAGAATGATAGGAAGTATTCAGTGTTCCCAGGGAGGTCATTATTTAACTAATCAATTGTTAAGGAAAATTTTTTCAAATAAAGAGAATTTTTCTTTACTTGAAATAAAGGAAAAAAAGCTTCCTCATACTCTAATTGATAGAAATTATCTTAAATCCATAGCTTAATCCTAAAGAATACTTTTAAAATTTTTTAAACTAAATATAAATTTATAATGCATAAATTTTATATTTGTTTTTTAATTTTTTTATCAATTTTTTTAAGCTCATGTTCAAAAGAACAAGTAAAAAAATCTGTAATTAAAGAAAAAAAATTAATTTCACAAGTTATGGAGGCATATGACGAAGGTATGAAATCTTTAAAAGCTGGAGATGTATTATTTGCTGCATTGAAATTTAATGAAGCAGAAATTTTATTTCCACAGTCTATATGGGCTCCTAGATCTGCTTTGATGGCTTCTTATAGTTATTATTCTCAAGATTATTATCAAGAGGCTATTGCAGAATTAGATAGATTTATAAGAGTTTACCCAAATTATAAGCATATTGACTATGCATATTATTTATTAGGTTTATGTTATTACGAACAAATAGTAGACGAAAAAAAAGATCTAGAATCTATTTTACAAGCAAAATTATACTTTAATTATATATTAGAAAATTATCCAAGCACAGATTATGCAAAAGATGTTAATTTTAAAATGGATTATGTACAAGACATTTTAGCTTCAAAAGAAATGTATTTAGGTAGATATTATATTGATAAAAAAAAATGGATACCTGCAATAAATAGATTTAGGAATGTTATAGATGACTATGATACTACAATATACACAGAAGAAGCTTTATATAGGCTGGTAGAAATATATTATTTATTAGGTTTAGATGATGAAGCAAAAAAGTACGCTAATCTTCTTGGTTACAATTTTCAATCTTCTTTATGGTATAAAAAATCTTATAGTTTTTTTGATAAAATTTACGAAAGTAATTACAAAAAAATTCAAAAAGATAAAAGAAAAAAAGGGAATGTTGTAATAAAAAAATTTAAATCTCTTTTTGAATAGGATGAATAAAAAAGAAATAAAAAATCTTTATAATTTAAAAATAAACCTATTAAAAAAATACAATTATAGCTATTTTGATAAAAATAATTCTCTAGTTACAGATAAAAAATATGATGAACTAAAAAAAGAGGTAATTGACTTAGAAAATAATTATAGTTTTCTAAATTCAAAATATTCTCCATCTAAAAGTGTAGGATTTAAACCATCAAAAAATTTTAAAAAGTCACTTCACAAAGTACCTATGCTATCTTTGTCAAATGCTTTTTCGGAGGAAGACCTGATAAATTTTGAGAAAAAAATTAAAAATTATTTATCAATAAAAAATGATTTTGAAATTTTTTATAGTGTTGAGCCAAAAATTGATGGAATATCTGCTTCTTTAAATTTTAAAGATGGTAAATTCTACAAAGGTCTTTCAAGAGGAGATGGAAAAGAGGGCGAAGATATAACTGAAAACCTTAAGACGTTAAGTGATATACCAAAAGAAATTTTACTAAAAGATTTTCCAGAGGAAATTGACATTAGGGGAGAAGTATTTATTCAAAATAGTGATTTTAAAGGTTTAAGTGAAAAATTTGCAAATCCCAGAAATGCAGCATCTGGCTCTCTTAGACAAAAAAATTCAGAAGAAACAAAAAAAATACCTTTAAAATTTATTGCTTATACATTTGGTTATGAAAAAGGACTAAGGGTTAATAATCAATCTGATTTTCTTAAAAAATTGAATAAGTGGGGATTTAAAACAAATCCATTAAATAAGTTAATAACAAGTATTAAAAGTTTAATTGAAAATTATAATGAAATTGAAAAAAAAAGAGCAGACTTAGATTTTGATATAGACGGAATAGTTTATAAAGTAAACGATTTTGCAATGCAAAGAAGATTGGGCAATGTTGCCAATGCTCCTAGGTGGGCTATCGCACATAAATTTTCATCTAACAAAGCAGTATCTAAAATTTTAGATATAGAAATTCAGATAGGTAGAACTGGTGCTTTAACACCAGTTGCAAAAATTAAACCAATAAATATTGGTGGCGTTATAGTTTCAAACGCAACATTACATAATGAGGATGAAATTAATAGAAAAGATATTAGAGTAGGTGATACAGCAGTCATAGAGAGAGCTGGAGATGTAATACCTCATATACTCTCAGTAGATAAACAAAAAAGATTAAAAAATTCAAAAAAATTTATTTTCCCAAAAAATTGTCCATCATGTGGATCAGAAACAATTAAAGAATTTAACTCAGTAACAAAAAAAGTTGATGCTGTAAGGAGATGTTCTAGTGAAGGTTATGATTGTGATAAAATATCAATTGAAAAATTAAAACATTTTGTTTCAAAAGAAGCATTTAATATAGATGGTTTTGGGAAAAAAATAGTTGAAAATTTTTGGAAATTAAAATTAATAAAATATCCTCAAGATATTTTTAATTTAGATTTTTCAAAAATTGAAACTTTAGATGGTTGGGGCAAACTTTCTGTTCAAAACTTAAAATATTCAATCAATCAAAAAAAAACTATTTCTTTAGAAAGATTTATATATTCTCTAGGTATACGATATATAGGTTTAGAAAATGCAAAATTGTTATGTAAGCATTTTATTTCATTTTCAAAATTTAAAAATTTATCTAAAAAAACTGATTATGAAGATATGCTTAACATAGATGGAATTGGTGAAACACAAGTCAATTCACTAAAGAATTTTTTTTCAAATGAAACTAACAAACAGGTTTTAAATGAATTAGAAAAAGTTTTGTTAATTAGAGATGCTATTGAAAATTCAGATGATGGAATTTTAAAAAACATGACTTTTTTAGTTACTGGAAAATTAAATGGAATTAGTAGAGCAGAAGTTAAATCTTTAATTGAGGAAAATTCTGGTAAAACAATTAGCAGTGTATCTAAAAAACTCAATTTCTTAATTATTGGTGAAAAACCAACTAAGAAGAAAGTAGATTATGCTAAAGAATTAAAAATTAAAGTTATTGGCCAAGTTGAATTTTTAAAAATGCTAAATAAAACTAGCTAACCATTTTCTCTCACTTGGTCTTAAATATTTTGATATCTTTGAATAAACTTCTAAATGATATTTGAATAGATAGTTTTTTTCATTAATTGTTAATAAATCAAAATTTATTAAATCTTTCTCTATAGGTGCTAGCGTTAAATTATGAAATAACAAATTGTTATTTATTTTTTTAACATAAACTAAATTTTCAATTCTAATTCCATATTCATTGGTTTTATAATAGCCAGGTTCATTACTTAAAATCATACCTTCTCTGATTCTTACAGTGTTTATTTTTGTAATAGATTGAGGCCCTTCGTGAACATTAAGAAAAAAGCCAACACCATGTCCTGTGCCATGTGCATAATCTAGATTAATCTTTTTTAAATATTTTCTAGCTCTCTTGTCAATTTTTTTACCTGTATCATATTTATTAATATCAGTCGTAGCTACAGCAATATGACCTTTTAAAACTTTGGTGAAAATATTTTTGATATTTTGTTTCTGTTTTGAAAAACATATTGTTCTTGTGACATCTGTTGTTCCATATTTATATTGGCCTCCAGAATCGCAAAGAAAAACATCTCTCTTATTTATTACTCTGCAATTTTCTTTTTTTGCACGATAATGAACAATTGCACCATTTTTGCCAGAGCCTGCTATCGTATCAAAACTAGGATAGAGAAAGTTTTTATTTAATTTTCTGAAATTTTCTAATTTTTCAGCTGCATCTACTTCTGTAATTTTTTTTGTATTAATTTTTTTTATCCAAAATAAAAATTTAGTTAATGCTACTCCATCCAAGATATGAGCATTAATCATATTTTTAATCTCAATTTTATTTTTTATTGCCTTTAAAAGATAAATTGGATCTTCTCTTTTTATAATTTTAAATTTAGACTTAATTAAATTTTCGTAAAATATTGAACAAGATTTATCATCAATAATAAAGTTTTTTCCCTTAAGATTTTGTATTTTACTTGGCAGAGTATTTACATCTAAAAATTGATCTTTATTAATAATTTTATTTTTTAATAACTGCTTACACTTTTTAAGATTACTTATAAGTAGAATTTTTTTTGATTTACTTACTATCAATCTAGAATTGGGAACTGGACTGTTCGGGCCATCTCCACCTCTTATATTTAAAGTCCACGCAACATTTTCAGGCGCACTAATAAATATATAATCAGATTTATTTTTTTTTAAGTATTTAGTTATTTTACTTAATTTAGAATTAATACTTTCACCAACAATATTTTTATTTAAAGAAAAAAATGGAATAGGATTATGTTCTTTCTGTTTTTTGATTTCATCAATTAAATTTTTTTCAACATGTTTAATTTTGTTATATTTTAAAAAATAATTTTTTATTTGAGTATTTGTAAATAACTTTGGGTCTATACCAAGTGTGAGATTTTTAAATAAACTACAATTTATTAATTTTTCAAACCCATAAATTTTAAAATTTTTTCCACTCTCGATTTTACTTTGAATCGTATATCTTCCATCAGTAAACAAATAATTTTTATTTTTAAGAATTACAGCTAGACCAGCAGATCCACTGAAATTTGAAATAACTTCTAATCGATTTAATTTTGAATATTCTGTAAAAAAATCATCATTTTTTGGAATTATGTAGCCATCAATTCCATATTTTTTAAATTTACTTCTTAATAATTTAATATGATTACTCATTTAATTCTCTTTTGATATCTTATCCACCCGGGACTTCTTGTTCCTTCTTCAATTTCAAAATCCTGATTAAACTCAAAATCATCATCATTGTTAATGTCTTCATCGAAGAAAGAATTTTTTTCCAAATGCTTTTCTGGTAATTCATCAATGAAACGTGAGGCCATACTGTCTATCCAATCCCCTTGATAAAATCTATTCATTGAGAAAGAAATTATAGCTTTTTTCTTTGCTCTTGTAATTCCTACATACGCAAGCCTTCTTTCTTCTTCTAATCCATTTTGACCTTTTTCTTCAATAGATTTTTGATGTGGAAATAATCCTTCTTCCCAACCAGGTAAAAATACAACATCAAATTCCAAACCTTTTGCTGCATGCATAGTCATCATGTTAATTTTTTCACCATCCCATTCTTGATCAACCGAGGTTGCTAAAGATACATGTTCTAAAAAACTTTCTAAATTATCAAATTCTTTCATAGCACCTAACAACTCTTTGATATTTTCTAGTCTATTTTCATTATCTAAATCTTTTTTATTTTTAAGCATTGCTGAATAACCAGACTCATCTAAAACAATCTGTAATAGCTTTATGTGATTTGATTTCTTTATCGTTAAATCATTTCTCCATTTAATTAGAGAATTAATAAACAAGCTAAGTCCAACTTTAGCTTTTGGCTTAATTAAATTTTGCTCAAGCATTTTTATTGATGCTCTTTCTAAATTTAAATTATTTTCCTTAGCAAACTCGTGAATGTTTTTTAAGGTACTATCACCTATTGATCTTTTTGGATTGTTAACAATTCTTTCAAAAGCTAAATCATCTTTCTCTTGATGAATTAATCTTAAGTATGCAACACAATCTTTAATCTCAGCTCTTTCATAAAATTTTGTGCCACCTAGTATTCTGTAGGGCATACCAATTTTCAGAAATCGTTCTTCAAATTCACGTGTTTGGAAAATAGCTCTAACTAAAATTGCAATATTGTTATACGAAAATTTTTTTTTAATTTTTTTTTCTATTTCATCAGAAACACCGATTGCTTCATCTTTGCCATTTTTAAAACAGTTTAATTGAACCAAATCACCTTCTTCCATTGTAGTAATCAATGTTTTGCCAACTCTATTTTGATTATTAGAAATAAGGTTTGAAGCAACTGATAAAATATTCTGTGAAGATCTATAATTTTGTTCTAATCTTATTACTTTAGTGTTCTCATAAATTTGATCAAACTCTAAAAAATTTTTAATCTCAGCGCCTCTCCAGCTATATATTGATTGATCATCATCACCAACACAGCAAATATTTTTATTTTTTTCAGATAAAAGATTAAGCCATTTACTTTGAATAAAATTTGTATCTTGATATTCGTCAACCAAGATATACTTAAAATTTTTAGAATATATTTCTCTAATATCAGGGTTAAATTCTAAAATTTTTACTGTATGTAAAATTAAATCTCCAAAATCACAGGAATTTAAATCAGTTAATTTTTGTTGATATATTTTGTATAATGGAAGAACAGTTTTTTCATATATATCTTTTTTATTTGTAATTACTTCGCCAGGATAAAAACCTTTATTCTTCCACCTATCAATTATTGCAAGTATAAATCTTGGAGATAATTGTTTGATATCGATATTTTCTGCTTTGCATATATTTTTTATTAATCTAATTTGATCTTCAGTATCTATAATAGTGAAATTCGAGTTTAATTGTGCAGCCGAAGCATGTTTTCTTAATAATTTCGCACAAATTGAGTGAAAAGTTCCTAACCAAGAAAGACCAACAGCAGCAGATCCTAAAATTTTACTAACTCTATTTTGCATTTCTTTAGCAGCTTTATTTGTAAATGTGACTGCAAGAATTTGATTGGGAAAAGCTTTTTTTTCCTTAATTATGTTAGCTATTCTTGATGTTAGAACTTTAGTTTTTCCTGAACCAGCGCCGGCTACTATTAAAAGAGGGCCATCCAGATGCATTACAGCCTCTTTTTGTGCTTCATTTAAGTTATTTAAATATTCTCTATTTATCATTCAAAATAATGTTTTATAAGATTATTACTTAAAATGAATAATCCTAAATTTATTGCTAGTTTTTTAAAAAAATTCAGTAAATTTATTAATAATCTATTGGAGAAAAATTTAAACAAGTTAAATGTTGATAATTTTAAAAATTTATTAATTAACAATAAAATATTTTTATCTATTGTCGCACTAATTATTTTATTTTTATCATATCTTTCTTTCCCAAACATTCACAATAAAGAGGAAGTAGCTTCAGAAATTAAAAAAAATTTAAAAAACAAATTAAACCTAGAGTTTAATTTTCAAGAAGATTTAGATTATAAATTTTTACCAAGGCCTCATTTTACTACAAATAATTCCTCAATTAATTATCAAGAAGGTAAAATTATAGAAATAAAAAAACTTAAAGTTTATGTCTCTTTAGAAAATCTATTTTCTTTAAAAAATATTAAATTAAATCATGTCATTTTAGAAGAAGCAAATTTTAATTTAAACGAGGAAAATTATAATTTTTTTTATAATTTATTAGATGGTAATTTTAATGATTTTAAATTTGAAATATTAAAAAGCAATGTTTTTTATAGAAGTTTAGAAAATGAAGTTTTATTTATTAACAATATCAAAAACGCAAAATATTATTTTGATCCTAAAGAAATTAAAAATATGCTGTATGCAAGTAATGAGATTTTTAATTTACCTTATTCAATCAAAGTTTTTAATGATAAAATTGAAAAAACAATACATTCTAAAATAAATATAGAAAGTTTAAGACTAGAAATAGACAATCAAACTTCATATGATTATACAAATTATTTAGGTACCTCAGAAATAAATTTAATAAACACAAAAAGTTTATTCGAGTACCAATTAAAAGATAATTTATTTGAGTTTAAATTTTTTGATAAATTACAAAATTCAGAGTTTTCTTACACAGGTAAATTTAATTTTAAACCATTTTACTCAAACTTAACAGGTAATATAAATAAACTAAATTTTTCGCCCTTGTTTTCGTCAAATGCAATAATTAAAGAGCTTTTAAAGACTGAAATTTTAAACAATAAAAATATTGATTTTTATTTAATCATTTCTGGAAACAGTATTAAACAATTTAATGATTTTAAAAATGTTTTAATAAAATCAAAAATTCAAGAAGGTTTAATAGATATTGATCAATCCAAAATGACATGGAAAAACAATATTGATTTTGAGTTTTTAGATAGCTTAATATTTGTGAAAGAAGGAAAATTAATTTTAGATTCAAATGTTGAAATAAATATAAATAATATAAATGAACTTTATAAGTTCTTGCTTACGCCAAAAAATTTGAGAAAAAAAGTTAGTAAAGTTAATGTTAATTTCACTTATTTGTTTGATGAAAAAAATTTAAAAGTTAACAATATTAGTGTAGATGGAAAAACACTTGAAAAATCTAATTATACTTTTGAGGACATTTTTCTAAAAGAAAATAATTTACAAAATAAAATTTATTTAAAAAAATTACTGAATGGAGTAATTAAAAATTACGCAGGATAAATCATTTTTTTAGGATCAACTATTTTCTCGTAGTCTTTTTTACTAATTAATCCTGTTTTTAACGTCTCATGTTTTAGTGTTGTGTTATTTTTTAATGCTGTTTTAGCTATTTTTGCAGCATTATCGTAACCAATATGTGGAGCCAAAGCAGTTACTAACATTAAAGAATTATCTAAATGCTCTTTTATTTTCTTTTTATTAGCTTTAATTCCTTTAACGCAATAAAGAGCAAAATTTTTTGTACTGTCTGCCAATAAATCAATAGATTGCAAAATGTTATGAGCAATTAATGGCTTAAACACATTTAATTCAAAATGACCATGTGATCCTGCCATAGTAATTCCATTGTGATTGCCGATTACGTTTGCGCACACCATTGTAACTGCTTCACACTGGGTTGGATTTACTTTTCCAGGCATTATAGATGAGCCAGGTTCATTTTCAGGTAGTATTAATTCTCCATATCCAGCTCGAGGACCAGACCCTAAAAATCTGATATCATTTGAAATTTTCATCAATGCAACAGCACATGTATTTAATGTTCCAGAAAAATTTACTATTGCATCATGTGCCGCAAGTTCAGCAAATTTATTTTGTGCAGGTTTAAATTTTATTTTAGTAAATTTTGAGATTTCTCTAACAATTTTTTTATCAAAATTTTTTTTTGAATTTATTCCTGTACCAACAGCTGTTCCACCTTGAGCTAAAAATAGAATTTCTTTCAATGCATATTCTATTCTTTCAATACATTTTTTTAATTGAGCATGATATCCAGAAAATTCCTGACCAAGAGATAATGGCGTTGCATCTTGAAGATGAGTTCTTCCAATTTTAACAATTTTTTTAAATTCTATAGATTTTTTCTTTAATTCTTTTTCTAAAATTTTTAAACTTGGCAACATTTTAGCTAAAGTTTGTATTGCTACAGAAATATGCATAGCAGTTGGGAAAACATCATTTGTAGATTGTGATTTATTTACATGATCATTTGGATGAACTGGTTTTTTTGTGCCTTTTTTTCCACCAAGCATTTCAATAGCTCTATTAGCAATTACTTCATTAACATTCATGTTTGTCTGAGTTCCAGAACCTGTTTGCCAAACTTTTAAAGGAAAATTTTCATCTAATTTTCCTTTAATAACCTCATCAGAAGCTTTGATAATTGCTTTTGAGATCTTACTGCTAATTAATTTATCTTTAGCATGAACTATAGCCGCTGATCTTTTAATTATAGCAATAGATTTTATTATAGAAATATTAACTAAAATTTTTCCGATGTTAAAAAATTTATTTGATCTTTGAGTTGAAGCACCCCAATATTTATCATTAGGTACATTTATACTTCCAATACTGTCAAATTCTTTTCTTAATTTCATTGATTAATTTTTAAGTACAAATAATTATATTAATACAATAAATTTTAAAAAACTACAGGAGCAATATGTCGAATTTTAGTAAAGTTGGAACTTTTATGAAAACTTTTGGTCAAGATGTTAAAACTAAGCCATCTTTTAGTACTGATAAGATAAATAAATTAAGGATAGATCTAATTAAAGAGGAGTTAGATGAGCTTACAGAGGCTATGAATAAAAAAGATTTATTAGAAGTTGCTGATGCACTTACAGATATTTTATATGTAGTTTATGGCGCAGGTCATGCATTTGGAATTGATTTAGATAAATGTTTTGAAGAGGTTCAAAATTCAAATATGAGTAAATTAGATGAAAATGGAAAACCAATTTATAATGAAGCTGGAAAAGTCATGAAAGGCCCAAATTATTTTAAACCAGATCTATCGAAGTTTGTAAGTTAGATTTCTAACTTAAAGTCAACTGCAGTAGCACTATGAGTAATGCTTCCAACAGAGATCCTATTTACTCCAGTTGAAGCAATCGTTTTAACAGTTTTTAGATTAACATTGCCCGAGGCCTCAGTTTCGTAATACTTTTTAGCAATTTTAACTGCATTTCTTAAATTTTTAATGTTCATATTATCTAGTAGAACAGTATTAAACTTTAATCCTAAAATTGATTTAAGTTGATCAATTGTATCAACTTCAACCGTAATTTTTTTTTCTTTTTTATTTTTAATTGCTTTAATAACTAAAGTTTTTAAATCTGAACTTGCGATGTGATTATCTTTAATTAAGAATTCATCACTTAAGTTAAATCTATGATTTGTGCCACCTCCCAATTTCACAGCATACTTTTGGATCACTCTAAGATTTGGAATTGTTTTTCTTGTACAACAAATTTTCGTTTTTTTTCCAGCTAATCTAACAAATTCATTCGTCATAGTTGCTATACCGGAAATATGTGACAAAAAATTTAAAGCTACTCTTTCCGCAATTAAAATATTTTTTGCCTTACCTTTAATCAAAGCAACTATGGAACCTCTTTTAATTCTTGAGCCATCCTTTTTTTTGATAATAAATTTTATTTTATTATCTATTAATGAAAAAGTTTGTTTAGCAAACAATAATCCAGCAACAACTGCATTTTGATTTGACAATAACTTTACAGTTACAATCTTATCGTTATTAATTAAGGCTGAAGTGATATCTCCTGAAGGATACAGATCTTCGTTTAGAGCTAACTTAACAGTACTTTTTATAAATTCTTTGCTTAATTTAATTTTTGACACTTAATTATCTGCCAATAGCTGCCATTCTCTCTACAGATATTCTCGCTTTTTCTATTGTTTCTTTGTCCATAATAATTTCGCCAGTTTCATTTTCCAAACAATCTAAAATTTTAGGTAAAGTAATTTTTTTCATATGTGGACACATATTGCATGGTTTAACAAAATCTACATTTGGATTTTCTATTTGAATGTTGTCACTCATTGAACATTCAGTAACCATCATTACTTTTTTTGGTTGATTATCTTTTACATATTTAATCATTCCAGAAGTGGATCCTGCAAAATCACTAGCTTCGATTACATCTGGTGGACATTCTGGATGAGCAATAATTTTTATTCCAGGGTTGTTTTTTCTAATATCTTCTATCTCTTTTTTATTAAATTGATCATGGACTATACAAATTCCTTTCCAGGATATAATTTCCACGTCAGTTTGAGATGCAACGTACTTTGCAAGGTATTCGTCAGGTAAAAATATAACTTTTTTTACTCCAAGAGATTTAACAATTTTTACTGCATTTGCTGATGTACAACAAACATCTGTTTCAGCTTTTACTTCAGCTGAAGTGTTTACGTATGATACTACTGGAACACCTGGGTATTTCTCTTTTAGTAATCTCACATCTTTACCAGTAATTGAGGATGATAAAGAACATCCCGCTTCCATATCAGGTAAAATTACTTTTTTATTAGGGCTCATTAATTTTGCTGTTTCAGCCATAAAGTGAACTCCTGCCATTAGGATTATATCTGCTGAAGTTTTTGATGCTTCTATAGCTAGCGCAAGTGAGTCTGCAGAGAAATCAGCAACACCATGATAAATTTCTGGTGTTTGATAGTTGTGAGCTAAAATAACTGCGTTCTTCTCTTTTTTTAATTTATTAATTTTATGTATGTACGGTGCGTGCACTGACCACTCTATCTCAGGCATCACCTTTGAAATTTTTTGGTAAATTGGATCTGTTGCTTTACGTACTTCTTGTGTAAATTCCATGAAGTTTTTTACCAATTTGAAACATACTTGTCATTCATTTATTATGAGACATATCGCGGTCGTGCTGAAATTGGTAGACAGGCACGGTTGAGGGCCGTGTGGACTAAGTCCATGAGAGTTCGAGTCTCTCCGACCGCACCAAATTTCTATTTTTTAACTAATCCAATTGGGTTTTTTTATGCTTATTGAAGCTTCTTTAGTTTTAAATTCAAGTTTTTCATCAAAGTTTTTATCTAAAAATTTTATTAAAGCGAAGGGGTAATCATTATTTATCAATACTTTACCGATTTCATTTTCATTATTAAAAATACTTTCTCCTTCGTTTAATTTTCCATGAATTATATTTATAGGCATCAATCTTTTTGAAAGTTTATTTTTTAACTTAATTCTAGCAGTATTTTCTTGGCCTACGTAACAACCTTTTTTAAAATCAATTCCGTTTAGTTCTTCAAAATTACATTCAATACCAAATAATTTGTCTTGTAATTTGTTTAAATCTTTTGGAACTATACCAAGGCTATGGCTATGAGAGTAGTATTCATTTATATTTGCATCATGAAGATCTAGCTTCTTTAAAGATAGGTAAAGTTTTTCTAAATTAATGATTAATCTTGCTCCTAGTTGTTTATTTCTTGGATCTAAAAAGATAGGATCTTCTCTATATTTAATAGTAAATCCTGATTGATCTTTTGCTTCATCAAATTTTAAAAATTTTTTATGTGAAAAAGCTGCCACAACGAATTCATTACTTAGGTTAAGTATTTCAACTTTAGATCTTAGCTTATATAGAGATAACTGCTTAAACAATCCATCTGCTTGATATTTTTCACAATCTAAAAGATAACCTGATTTATGTTTTACAATTATAAATTCGTATAAAAATTTCCCTTGTGGAGTTAATAAAGATGTAAAACAACTATTATGTTCACTTACTTTATTTATGTCGTTACTGATAAGATTTTGTAAAAAATTTTTTGCATCTTCTCCACTTATGTAAAGAATTGATCTGTCTTCTAAAATATAAACATTTTTAATATTCATAATTGATTAATTATAGATTGTAATATAATAACAAATTATCAGAATGTTAGATCTTTTAATCAAAAATGGACAATGTTACATCGATGGTGAATTAAAAGATGTTGATGTTGCAATAAAAGATGGAAAAATTCAAAAGATTGGTCAAATTTCAGATGAAGCAAAAGAGACAATTAATGCCGAGGGTCAAAAAGTTTTACCTGGCTGTATAGATACTCAAACACATTTTAGAGAGCCTGGATCAACTGATACTGAAGATCTTAATTCTGGGAGTAGAGCAGCAATAGCAGGTGGGATTACTAGTGTATTTGAAATGCCTAATACTAATCCTCCAACTTCTAACATGAAAGAATTTCAAAGAAAATTAGATCTTGCTAAAAATAGAATGTATTGCAATTACGCTTTTTACTTTGGTGCAACTGCTGATAATGCAAATGATTTAGCTAGCTTAAAAGATTTGGAGGGTTGTTGTGGAATTAAGCTTTTTGCTGGATCTTCCACGGGTAATTTATTGGTTGCTGAAGAGGAAGAAATAGATAAGGTTTTTCAAAATGCCTCCAAAGTCGTTGCAGTTCATTCTGAGGATGAAGCGATATTAAAAATTAATAAAAAATTAATTAAAGATGGAGACGTTCACACGCACCCAGTATGGAGAAGTGCAGAGTGTGCCATAGCATCTACAAGAAGAATTGTACGAATTGCAGAGAAACACAAGAAAAAAGCTCACGTTCTTCATATAACAACCAAAGAGGAAATTGATTTTCTATCACAGCACAAAGGAAATATTACTTTTGAGATAACTCCACAGCATTTAACTCTTTATGCCCCAGATTGTTATGACAAACTTGGAACATATGCTCAGATGAACCCGCCATTAAGGGACAAATCTCATTATGATAGACTGTGGTATGGTGTTAGAAATAATTTCAATGATACTATTGGATCAGATCACGCACCTCATTTAAAAGAAAATAAAGATAAAGTTTACCCCAATACTCCTTCAGGGATGCCAGGTGTTCAAACTTTAATGCCAGTAATGTTAAATCATATCAATAATGGAAAGCTTAGTTTAAATCAGTTGGTTAACTTTGTTTGTGAAAATCCAATTAAAATTTTTGGGATTAAAAACAAAGGATATATCAAAGAAGGATACGACGCTGACTTTACAATTGTCGATATGAATAAAACAATTGAAATTAAAAATGAAAATATTGAAAGTAAATGTAAATGGTCTCCATTTAATGGATTTAAATTTAAAGGAACACCCACTCATACTATCGTTGCTGGAAAAATTAAAATGCAATATGGTAAAATTTTAGGAGACCCAGAAGGAACTCCTTTGCAATTTAGTTAAGCTTAACTGTAAAACTATTTACTAGAATTACACCTAATACAATTAAAAATAATCCTAAGATTGCTTGCCAAGCTAAAGTTTGTTTAAAAAATATGTATCCCAGTATAGCAATTGTAAAAATTCCTAAACCACTCCATGTAGCGTATACGATTGCAATTGGAAGTTTATTTACAACAAAAGTTAATAAATAAAATGCACAAAGATAAAAAATTGATAAAGCAACTGTAGGTATAACTTTAGTAAAGTTTTGAGAAACTGGCAGCAACATCGTTCCGGCAACTTCACAAAATATTGCAGCAATTAAAAATATATAAGTTTTAACCATTATTTAAAATTTTATGATTTACTAAATCTTCTTTTATTTCATTTAGTATTGCTGGATCATCTATTGTTGGTGGAATTTTATATTCAACACCATCTGCAATTTTTCTTATTGTTCCTCTTAAAATTTTTCCTGATCTAGTTTTTGGTAATCTTTTTATAACAATAACAGTCTTAAATGCAGCAACAGGGCCAATTTTATCTCTAACCATTTGCACACATTCTTTTGATATAGTTTCATTATCTTTTTCAACACCTGACTTTAAAACTACTAATCCTATTGGTAATTGACCTTTAAGTTTATCTGCAATTCCAAGTACTGCACATTCAGCAACTGATTGATGTTCGGATAAAACTTCTTCTATTGCACCAGTAGATAATCTGTGACCTGCAACATTTATAATGTCATCAGTTCTAGACATAATCCAAATGTAACCATCATCATCAATGTGACCTGCATCATAAGTTTGATAATAACCTTCATAATTAGTCATATAATTTTCTTTATATCTTTGATCTGCGTTCCAAAGAGTTGGGAACGTTCCAGGAGGCAAAGGTAGTTTTACAACAATATCTCCCATTTGATTTGGTTTAGCCAAAGATTGGTCTGGTTTAATGATTTTTACATCATATCCAGGAACTGCTTTACAAGCTGAGCCATATTTGGTCTCCATCATTTCAATCCCTGTGCAATTTGAACTGATTGCCCAACTAGTCTCAGTTTGCCACCAGTGGTCAATTACTGGAACCTTTAATAAATTCTCTGCCCACTTGATTGTATCTGGGTCTGCTCTTTCTCCAGCAAGGAACAAGCTCTCAAAACTAGATAAATCATATTTTGAGAAAAATTTACCTTCAGGATCTTCCTTCTTGATAGCTCTGAATGCAGTTGGTGCTGTGAATAATGATTTTACTTTATAATCAGAAATGATTTTCCAGAAAGCACCAGCATCTGGAGTTCCAACAGGCTTTCCTTCAAATAGAACTGTGGTGCATCCTTTGAACAGAGGAGCATAAACAATATAAGAATGTCCAACAATCCAGCCAATATCACTAGCCGACCACCATATGTCATCAGTATCAATATTGTAGATATTCTTCATTGTCCATTTAAGAGCAACGATATGGCCACCAGTATCTCTTACAATTCCTTTTGGCGTTCCAGTTGTTCCGGAAGTATAGAGAATGTAAGCAAACTCATTTGAATTCATTTCTACGCAATCAGCATTTGTTGCATTTGAAACTGCTTCCTCCCAACTTATCTCTGTTGGAGCATTTAATTTGACTTCGTTTCCTGGTCTTTGGAACAAAATCATCTTTTCAATTTTATGATTAGCTATTTTTATAGCCTCATCTACTAGAGGCTTATATTCAACTGTCCTTCCAGGCTCAAAACCACATGAAGCAGTTACTAAAAGTTTTGCTTTACTGTCATCAATTCTGCTTGCAAGTTCATTTGAAGCAAATCCACCAAAGACAACTGAGTGTATGGCCCCAATTCTTGCACACCCAAGCATAGCAATTACCGCTTCAGGGATCATTGGCATGTAAATGATTACTCTGTCTCCTTTATTTACACCTTGTTGTTTTAAGGCACCTGCAAATCTTGATACTTTTGCTCTTAGTTCTTGGTAAGTAAACTTAGCTTTGTTACCTGTGATAGGACTATCGTAGATTAAAGCAGTTTTTTGACCTCTTCCTTGGTCAATGTGAATGTCTAGAGCATTATAACAAGTGTTGGTAACACCATCCTCGAACCATTTGTAGAATGGAGGATTAGATTTATTTAAAATTTTTGTCGGTTTTTTAAACCAAAAGATATCTTCACTAGCTTCTTGCCAAAATTTTTCAGGGTTTTGAATGGAATTTTCGTAAATACTTTGAAATTTTTTTGACATTCTAATTTGATTCGATTTTAGATATTTTTTTGGTTTTTAACTTATAAATTGTATTTAATTTTAAAAATTCAGTAAAATCAATGCAAATTAATGACAATTAAGTCTTCATAAAACTAATTTAATTTGATATTTAACCCCAACTTTGGCTTAGGGTTACTTAAGTCTAGTTTATATAAACTAATAAATAAAAACTAACGAAGAGGGAGTTTTTTATGAAAAAACTTAAATTGTTTGCTCTAGCAGCTATGACCTTGATAGGTTTTTCAGGTGTAGCTATTGCAGCAGACGCAACGATGTTGATGCAAGATGACTTCGTAGGAATTTCATTCTGGATCATCTCTATGGGAATGTTAGCAGCTACTGCTTTCTTTTTCATGGAAGCAGGCAATGTCGCATCAGGTTGGAGAACATCAGTAATTGTTGCTGGTCTAGTAACTGGTATTGCATTCATACACTACATGTACATGAGAGAAGTATGGGTTGCTACTGGAGACTCGCCAACTGTTTACAGATACATTGACTGGTTAATCACTGTGCCTTTACAGATGGTAGAATTCTATTTAATTCTAGCAGCTATCGGTAAAGCGAACTCTGGAATGTTCTGGAGATTGTTAATCGGTTCACTAGTAATGCTTATCGGTGGTTACTTGGGTGAAGCAGGATACATTAATGCAACACTAGGTTTCATCATCGGAATGGCAGGTTGGGTATACATTCTTTATGAAGTATTCTCAGGCGAAGCTGGTAAAGCTGCAGCGAAGAGTGGTAACAAAGCTCTTGTAACTGCATTCGGAGCAATGAGAATGATTGTTACAGTAGGTTGGGCTATTTACCCATTAGGTTATGTATTTGGTTACTTAACTGGTGGTGTAGATGCTAATTCACTTAACGTTGTTTATAACTTAGCTGACTTCATTAACAAAATTGCATTCGGTCTAGTAATCTGGGCTGCGGCAACTAGTTCTGCAGGAAAAAGAGCTAAGTAATAATTTTACTTAAAATTTAAAAAAGGGCAGGTATTTTTATACTTGCCCTTTTTTTTTGTCTTTTATAAAATTAGGTATAAACACTATACATAACTTCTTATATGGACGTAAAATTAGAAAAATGGCACCGATGTAAAGTTGATATAGAGGTTCTTAAAGAACTTTCAAAAAAATCTGATATCAAAGGACTTCAACATGTTTCAGTTTTTTTTGGATTGTTATTAATAACAGGAACACTAGCATACATAACTTGGGGTACATGGTGGTCTGCTTTTTGGTTTTTGGTTTACGGAAACATTTATGGTTTTTCAAATCCATTATGGCATGAGACAGGTCACAAAACTGCGTTTAAAACAAAATCTTTAAATGAATTTTTTTACTACATCTCTTCATATCTTTCTAATTTTGAACCACTAAGATGGAGATACACACACTTTGTTCATCATGGAAATACATATTCAACAGACAATCCTTTTGATCATGAAATTGAATATGGAAATAATTTAAAAGAAACACCAAAAAATTTAATAATGAATTTAATTCCTTTTATGGAACTTATTTATTTTAAAAAAAGTATTGCTTACGAAATTATTCAACATGCATTTGGTGTTAAAACTAAAGTTATGCAAGATTGCATTCCTGAAAACGCTCAATCAAAAGTAATTTTTAATTCTAGGGTTTTTGTTGGAATTTGGATTGCAATTATATTGTGGTCTTTAATTGCATCATCTTGGTTACCTGTTTTGTTTTTCTTATTACCAAAATTTTATGGAAGAACTTTACACAAACTAGTTTCTTTTACTCAACATGCTGGTTTAGCTAGAAACATTAAAGATCATAGATATACAACAAGAGAAATGTATCTAAATCCTATTTTAAGCTTTTTATATTGGAAAATGGAATATCATGTAACACATCACATGTTTCCAACAGTTCCATCTTATAATTTAGACAAACTTCATTATCATATTAAAGATCAGTTACCAAGAACAAATGATGGTTTGATTGATGCTTATAAAGAAATTTTACCTGCTATAATGAGACAAACAGAAGACACTAGCTACTTTTTTAAAAAGGAAGTACCTGAACCTCAGAACGCATAAATATTGCCAAGTATATTTTTACTTACTTGCTCATTTTAGATAAAAACCTATATATAACGCATGACAAAAATTACTTACCACACACACGACAGTAAAACCCATACTATTGATGTTGAAAACGGATTAACAGTAATGGAAGGTGCAGTTCAAAACGATATTCCAGGCATTGATGCAGATTGTGGAGGTGGCATGGCATGTGCTACTTGTCATGTGTATGTCAAAGAAGATTGGCTAGATAAACTTCCAACTAAGGAAGACGGTGAAGAGGATATGTTAGATATGGCCTATGAGCCAAAACAAAATAGTAGATTAAGTTGCCAATTAATAGTTTCAGATGAATTAGATGGATTAGAAGTTACTATTCCAGAAAAGCAAGCTTAGATGAATAAAACAGACGTGTTAATTATTGGAGCAGGACCAACAGGTTTGTTCTGCGCTCACCAACTTGGAATTATAGGACTTCAATGTGAAATCGTAGATAATCTCGATAAAGCAGGTGGACAGTGTATCGAACTTTATCCTGATAAACCTATTTATGATATTCCAGCAGTCCCAGAATGTACTGGAGAAGAATTAACAAATAATCTTCTTCAACAGATAAATCCGTTTAACATTAAATTTCATTTAAACGAAAGAGTTGAAGAACTAAAAAAAGTTGAAAATCGTTGGCATGTCAAAACAAGTGGAAACAAAGAGTTTGATGTAGCTGCAATTATTATTGCTGGAGGAGTTGGATCTTTTGAGCCTAGAAAATTTCCAGTTAAAGAGTGTGAAAAATTTGAAGGATCTTCTTTATTTTACTCAATTAAAGATAAAACAATTTTTAAAGACAAAACTATATCAATTTTTGGTGGAGGAGACTCAGCTCTAGATTGGGCAATTGAATTATCGAATACATCAAAAGTAAATTTAATTCACAGACGTGATGGATTTAGTGGAGCTGAATCTAGTGTTCAAAAAGTGAAAGAATTAAATGAACAGGGAAAATTAAATTTATATACCAAATATCAAATGGACTCTGTTAGTGGAGATAATCAAATTAGTACTGTGAAAATAAAACATGATGAAGGAGAAATAAAAGAATTACAATCTGATTATGTTCTTGGTTTTTTTGGTTTAATTATGCAGTTAGGTCCTATTTTAAATTGGGGACTAAATATCAATAAAAAAACAGTTGAAGTAAATACTGAAAACTTTGAGACTAATGTTAATGGTATTTTTGCAATTGGAGATATTTGTTCTTATCCAGGTAAATTAAAATTAATCCTTTCTGGTTTTCATGAAGGGGCTCTAGCTGCAAGAGGCTGCTTTAAATATGCAAGACCTGATGAAAAATTAAGATTTGAATTTACTACTACATCAAAAGCTGCTCAAGAGAGACTTGGTGTAAAAAAATGATAGAATTATTTTCTGCTAACACTCCAAATGGCTGGAAGATTGGTATTATGCTAGAAGAAATTGGTTATGATTATAAAGTAACTAAAATTGATATAGGAAACGACGAACAATTTAATCCAGATTTTATAAAAATAAGTCCATTTGGAAAAATTCCTGTAATTACTGATCATGAAAATAATAAGAGTATTTTCGAGTCTGGCGCAATATTGATGTACCTTGGCGAAAAAAGTGGAAAGTTTTATAACGAAAAAGATCGATTAGTGATTAATCAATGGTTAATGGCTCAAATGGGAACAATAGGCCCTATGATTGGTCAGCATCATCAGTTTCATCATTTTAATCCAGGAAAAAGTGAATTTGGTGAACAAAGATATTTTAAAATTGCTAAAAGAATTTATGGAGAATTAGATAAAAGATTAAAAGTTTCTAAATTTTTAGCAGGAGATAATTATACTATAGCTGATATTGCAACATGGCCATGGTTAGCAAGACATGAATGGCATGATATTGGATTAAAAAATTACCAAAACTTATCTAGATGGTATCAAGAAATTTCTGAACGTGAAGCTGTTGTAAAAGGATATGCTTTTATGGATAAAGAGGCGAAAATCCCAAATCCTTAAAAATTTTATAAAAACAACTTATAGAGTGTGCTTAGTATTCCGTAGCCAGAGAATTCAATTGCAACAATAACAATTATTATTAAAATTAATTTTTTATTCATTTCAAAAATAAGTACAATAGTAGAATAACCCAAAAAAAAGGGTAATAAAAATAAATATATTTCTTTGCAAAAAGAAAAGATATTGAATTCTCTTTAGAAGTTTTTTGTTTATTTTTTTTAGTCATCTGCATGAACTTTTTCGTCTTTTTCATGCTTTTCTTGTGCGGCTATTGTGTATTTAGCAACTGGTCTTGCCATTAATCTTTTTAAACCAATTGGTTCGGCTGTGTCCAAACAATATCCGTAAGTATCGTCCATAATTCTTCTTAAAGCTTTATCGATTTCAGAAATTAATTTTATTTGTCTATTAATTGCTTTCATCTCAACATTTTTATCAATATATGAACTTGCTTGATCTACAAGATCAGCAGAAATGTTATTGTCATCCATACTTCCATTGTAAAGAGCTTCATTATTTGCTTTAATTAATTCTTTTTTCCATTCATTTAATCTCATTCTGAAAAATACTTTATGTTTTTCACACATATATTTTTCAGTTTCTTTTGGAACGTAATTTTTAGAAATTTTAATAGGAACTTTTTTAGTTGGCGAAGCCACAGTTTTTTTTGGCTTACTTACAACTTTAGTTTTTGGTTTAGATACTTTTTTCTTTGCTTTAGCTGTCTTTGGCATAGCTTAATTTTGAATGGTCGGAGTATATTCAGCAAAATAGGGGTGTCAAGCAAGCTGAATTGTTATAAATATTTATAAATGACCATTAATAACAAAAATATAGATAATCTTTTTTATATTTTTGTTACATCTCATCTAATTTTTTGGACTTTGATTCCAACTATTACTAATCATAATTTACCCCTAGATACAATTGAAGCTTTAGCTTGGGGTAGTAATTTAGATTGGGGTTTTAATAAGCATCCTCCTATGAGTGCTTTTTTTCCAGAAGTTTTTTTTCAAATTTTTGGCTCTCAAGACTGGGCTTATTATCTACTAAGCCAAATTTTTGTAATCATTTCATTTTATTATGTGTTTAAACTTTCTAACGAAATACTTAAAAATAAATTTTTTGGTTTAATTTCAGTTTTATTAATTGAGACAATTTATTTTTATAATTTTACCACACCTGAGTTTAACGTAAATGTATGCCAGTTACCTTTTTGGTCTTTAACTGCATATTATTCTTGGAAAATTTATAATGAAAAAAATATTAAGTTTTGGGATTGTTTTTTAATAGGTTTGTTTGGTGCATTGGGATTTTTATCAAAATATTTGTTCATTTACTTATTAGTTTCTATTTCAATTTTATTTATTTATTTAATTATTAAAAAAGAAAGAAAGTTTGATTTTAAATATTTAATAACAATTGAAGTATTTATAGTTGCTTTAGTTCCTCACTTAATTTGGTTAAACAATAATGAATTCATTACAATTGCTTATGGACTTGCAAGAACAGGTTTTGAAGAATTAAGTTTTATTGATCACATCAAATATCCATTAATATTTTTAGGAAAACAAATAGGTATATTAATTCCATTTATAATTTTAACGTTGTTATTGGTTAAAAAACTTAAATATAAAATTAATTTCAAAGATAAAAATTTATTATTCTTGTTAGCAATAAATATATTACCAATTGCTCTGATGTTTTTAACTTCTTTGATTACAGGATCAAAAATTAGAACAATGTGGATGACGCCATTTTATTTGTTCATTGGCACACTGGTTGTTTATTTGTTCCAATCTCAAATAAATTTAAAAAAACTAAAACCCTTTATGGTTGGATTTTTGTTCTTTTTCTTTTTATCACCTATTTTGTACGCTTATGTTTCGGTTTCAAAAGACGATAAGAGAACAGATTACCCAGGAAAAGAAATAGCCATGAAAACTCAATATGCTTGGGAGCAACAATTTAACTCTAAGATCAATGTAGTTCTAGGAGATGAATGGAATGCAGGCAATTTATCTTATCACCTTAAATCTAGACCAGTTTGGGAAGGTCAAGTTCAAAGAGAGAAACTTGATCAATTGAAAGATTATATGTGTCTTGATAGTATCTGTGTTGGATCAAAATAATCTATGAGATATGTCATTTTAGTACCAGTTTATAATGACCGCGAGTCTTTGAAGTTATTAATTGAAAATATTAATCATGAAATAAAAGATTTAAATTCTGAAATATCATTAGTGGTAATTAATGATGCATCTTCACAACAAATTATTGATGAATACCCAAATATTGAAAACATTCACTCAATTGAAATCATCAACATGAAAGAAAACCGAGGTCACGCAAGATGCATTGCTTCTGGTTTGAAATATATCTATGAGAAAAAGGAATTTGATTATGTCATTCCAATGGACGGAGATGGTGAAGATAGACCTGAAGAAATTAAAAACTTTATTGAATTATCAAAGGAAGCTGGAGAAAGATCTATAATTGGTGAAAGGGTTAAAAGATCTGAAAGTATGTTCTTTAAATTATGTTACCAATTTCATAAGTTTCTTACTTTAGCATTTACTGGACAATCAATTAAATTTGGTAATTTTACATGTCTTTCAAAAGCAACTGTTAAAAAAATGTTAGATGAAAAATCTACTTGGAATAGTTTTTCTGGGTCATTAAAAAAAATAGAAAAAGATTTAATTTCTTCTCCATCAATTAGAGGAAAAAGATATTTTGGCCCATCTCAAATGAGTTTTTTCAAATTATTAAAACATTCTCTTTCAATAATAAGTGTATTTAGAAAAACAGTTTTAATTCGTTCAGCTTTATTCATAGTTTTTTATATTTTGTTAATCAAAAGTAATGCGTCAATTGTTACCTCACTACCTTTAGTTTTGTTATTAATAATGATTTATTCAATTTCTAGTTTAGCTCTAAGAGAAAATATTGAAGAATTTAATAATTCCTTAACAAACATAAACGATATTGATAAAGTAAAATAACTATGAGAAACTTTTTTAGAAAAGTTGCTTTTGGAATAGGACCCAATGAAGAAGTTCCTTCAGATCCACTCAATTGGGCTTTAAATCAGGTAGATGAAATTCCAGAATTTTCATGGAAGGGAAAAATTCTTACTGAAAAAGAATTAAGAGGTCATTATAGAGATTGGGTTTACGGCGATAGAGAAGTTTTAAGAAAAAAATATAAAGATAATAAAAATCTCTACAAAGCTCACAAAGATCAATTGAGACATGATACAGGGCAAAAATTTTGGGAGTCTTTAGATATAGCTATCAGACACAATGAGGGAATTAACGGTAAAAATCCTGTACTTGCAAAACTATGGATGTTCTGGGGAAATTTTTTTGCAATAAGTGAAAAAGATTTTTTAGCGAATTATTCAACAGGGCCATACCAGAGAGAAATTATTTGGCCAAATTTAAATCAATCATTTGAAAAAATGGTTTATGATGTAACTACTTCATGGGCAATGATCCATCATTTGGATAACAGTGAAAGTGTTGGTCCAAAAAGTATTTCGGCAAGAGAGGAGTGGCGAAGAAGAAAAAAGAAACCCGCTACAATTAATGAAAATCATGCAAGAGAACTTATGGAGCTTCACACAGTTTCTCCTAAAGCAGGATACACTCAAGAGGATGTAATTCAGTTAGCTTATATAATGACAGGTTGGGAACATCGTTGGAGTAAGAAAAAATTAGAAACCGGCAATGTTTGGTTTAATTCTGAGCACCATCAACCAGGTAAAAAAAATGTTTTAGGTAAAAAATACAAAAGTGGAAAAAAAACATTGGCTGTCGTAATTAAAGATTTAGTTAATCACCCAAATTGTAGAGATTTTGTTGCTGAAAGATTGTGTAGGTTTCTAATTACTGATGAACCAACTCAAGAGATGAAGCAACCAATAATTGACGCATTTAAGAAATCAGATGGTCATATTCCTGATATTCATAAAGCAGCTATAAAAGTTGCTTTTGATTACAATGATAAATATAAAAAATTTCAAACACCTGAAAACTGGGTAATTCAAGTTGCAAAAATTGGAGATTTACAATGGCCTCCATCACCAGAAATAATGGACTCATATGAATTAGGCAATAAGCCAACAAGGAAGCAAAGAATGCCAGAAAGATTATTAAACAATATTGGCCATCACCCTTATAGGGCAAAACAGCCAAATGGATGGTCTGATCATTCAGAAGATTGGATGTCACCAGAATTATTAATTAGAAGATTAGTATTAGCTGACAGGAGCTATTCTTTTACTAAACCAGAAAATAATAATAATGATTTTTACTACAACGCAGTTAACAAAAATTTTGATAACCCTGATAAGATACTAGACTATATGTATAAAAATATGGTTCAAAGGAAAAGTGAGAGAAACGTTTTATTATTTAACCACCCGGAGTTTTTAAAAGCATGAAAATAAATAGACGAGATTTTCTAAAAGCAACTGCATTGACTTCTTTATACTTTGCAGGATTTGGAACACCAACCTTAGCAAGCAATAGTCCTAAAAAAAATTTAGTAGTCATCATGTTGCGTGGTGGTATGGATGGATTATGTGCGATACCAATCAAAGGTGACAAGAATTTTGAAAAGCTTAGAAGCAAAATAAATCTTGATAAGACTTTAGATTTAACAAGTGATTTTGATTTACATCCTGCTCTAACATCATTTAAACGATTATGGGATCAAAATTTAGCTGCAGCAGTACATGCAACAAATATTCCTTATACTGGAAGATCACATTTTGATGGTCAAAACTTAATGGAGACAGGTGGAAAAATTCCATATCAAGAAAAAACTGGATGGCTTGGAAGAGGAATGAATATTGCAGGTCTTACAGGAAATGGTCTGGCTCTTGCTTTACCTATGCCATTATTAATTAGAGGTGTACCTATGAACAATAATTATTATCCTGTTGGAGATAAGCTGCCAAGTAATTCTACACTAGGTTTGATTGAGCAAGCATTTAAAGAATATGATGAAAAACTATTAAGTGAAAATTTAAAAATCGTTATGACAAGAGAATTAAAAAATACTGGAAGCAGAAAAAATTGGTCTCTTGCTGCAAATGCAGGGGAAGAACTCTCAAAACCTAATGGTCCGAGAGTAGCTGTTTTCGAAGTTGATGGATTTGATACTCATGCTGCACAAGGAGGAACAAATGGAGCTCATGCAGATTGCCTAAGTGATTACAATGAAATTGTAAGAGGATTAAAACAATCAATGTCAAAAGAAACATTTGATCATACTTTGATTGTTACACTTACTGAATTTGGAAGAACTATTAAACAAAATGGTAGTAATGGCACAGAACACGGATATGGATCTGCAATCTTTTTAGCTGGTGGATTAGTTAAAAAAGCTCAAGTTCATACAGATTGGCCAGGGTTAAAAAGAAAAGAATTATTTGAAGGAAGAGATTTAAATTCAACAATTGATGCAAGATCAGTATATGCATCTGCTATGTCTACAGTGTTTGATATTGAGTTTGAAAGAATTCAAAAAAATGTTTTCTGGGGTGATAAATTAGACAACTTATCCGATAAGCTCTTTAAAGCTTAATGAAAAATTTCTTTAGAAAAGTTGCATTTGGAATTGGTCCTAATGAAGAGGTGCCTTCCGATCCATTAGCATGGGCTCTTAATCAATTAGATGATGTTCCCGATTTAACCTGGAAAGGTAAAATTCCTTCTGGGAAAGAAATGATTGAAATACATGCAAGAAAAAATGAAATCGAACTAAAAAAAGTAAGAGAAAAATATAAAGATGATAAGAAGCTTTTAAAAATTGGAATTAAAAGATTGAACTATGAAACTGGACTTCATTTTTGGCCATCATTAGAATTAAGTATCAGGCATACAGAAGCGATTTATAGTAATTCACCTGTTTTAGCAAAATTATGGTTTTTCTGGTCAAATCATTTTGCAATAGTAGATGGAGGTTTTAGAACTGCATTTTATACGGGGCCATATCAAAGAGAGGTTATTAGGACAAACTTAAACCAGACTTTTGAAAAACTTGTTTATAATGTAACAACTTCGCCGGCTATGATTTCTAGTTTGGACAACGGTGACAATATAGGACCTAAAAGCAAAATTGGAAAAAAGAATAAAAAATCATCTTCAATAAATGAAAACCATGCAAGAGAATTATTAGAACTTCATACTGTTTCACCAGCAGCAGGATATACTCAAGAAGATATTATACAATTAGCCTACATAATGACTGGTTGGATGAATGGTTATAGTAAATCAACTGGTGACACTCTACCAGTAGAATTTAACAAAGACCGTCATCAACCAGGAAAAAAAACTGTCTTTGGTAAAACTTACAAAAGTGGAAAAAAAAGTTTGGAAAATGTTATTAAAGATTTAGTGCATCATCCAAACTGTAGAGATTTTATAGCAACAAAACTATGTAGGTATTTGATTACTGATAATCCCACAGAAGAAATGAAAAAACCAATAATAAAAGCTTTTAAAGACTCTGATGGTTTTTTACCTGAAATTCATAAAGCAGCTATCAGAGTAGCCTTTGAATATAATGATCAATATCAAAAATTTCAAAATCCTGAAAATTGGTTTTTGCAAATGGCTAAATTAGCTGATTTTAGTTGGCCAACTTCACCAACAATTATGGATTTATATGAAGTAGGTAGAAAGCCACAATTAGCTCATACGCAACCTCAGGGTAAACTTTATGATTTGGGACATGATCCCTACAGAGCCAAACAACCAAATGGATTTTCCGATTTTGAAGCTGATTGGATATCACCAGAATTATTAATTAGAAGATTAGTTTTTGCAAAAGACTGTTTTGAGCTTACAAAGTCAAAAAATAATAATTTCAAATTTTACAAAAACATAGTTAACAAAAATTTTAATAATCCAGAGAGAATATTTAATTACCTAGAAAAAGCTAAAAAGCCTTACGAAATACAAATTTTATTATTTAACCATCCGGAGTTTTTAAAAGCATGAAGATAAATAGAAGAGATTTTTTAAAGACCACGGCTGCAACCTCATTATTTTTTGCAGGCTTTGGATTGCCATCTTTTGCTAGTCAAAATAAAAAAAACTTAGTTGTTATCATGCTTGAAGGTGGAATGGACGGACTCTGTGCAGTTCCTATTAGGGGTGACAAAAATTTTAAAAAATTAAGAAGTAAAATTAATTTAAAAAAAACTTTAAAACTAACTTCTGATTTTGATTTACACCCTGCATTGGAAAATTTTAAAACACTATGGGACCAAAATACAGCATCTGTATTTCATGCAACTAGCATTCCCTATAAAGGAAGATCTCATTTTGAAGGACAAGATATGATGATGTCTGGTGGGACAGTGCCGTATCAAGAGAAAACAGGATGGCTAGGAAGAGGAATGAAGCTTGCAGGTTTAAAAGGAAATGGGCTTGCTATGTCACTTCCAATGCCATTACTTATAAGAGGTGTTCCATTAAATAATAATTATTTTCCTATAAGATCTTCTCTACCACAAAAGCGTCTTTTAAATATTATTGAAGAAGAATTTAATCAATATTCTGAAAAAGATTTGAGTGAAACATTATCAATAATAAGAAATAGAGATTTAAATTATTTTCCAGGAACAAACGCTAGTACTTTAGCTTTACAAGCGGGGAAACTACTTTCTGATCCAAATGGACCAAGAGTGGCAGTTTTTAAAGTAGAAAATTTTGATACTCACGCAGCTCAAGGTGGAGATGATGGTACGCATGCAGATTGTTTAAAAGAATACGATCAAATATTAAAAGCACTAAAAGCTTCTTTAGGCTCTACATTTAAAGATACTTTAATACTTACACTTACTGAATTTGGAAGAACAGTTAAGCAAAACGGTGGTAATGGAACAGAGCATGGATATGGAACTGCAGTTTTAATGGCAGGAGGTTTAATTAAAAAATCAGAAGTTCATGGAGACTGGCCAGGACTAAAACAAAAAGAGTTATTTGAGGGTCGAGATTTAAATTCAACAATGGACGCAAGATCCATTTATGCTTCAGCAATGTCTACTGTCTTTGATTTAGATTTTAAACGTATTCAAAAAGATGTTTTCTGGGGTGATAAGTTAGACAACTTATCCGATAAGCTCTTTAAAGCTTAATAAATTACTCTTAGATTTTTTTAATTAAAATGTATATAGGCACACTCATGCCTGAAAAAAAATTAAATAATGAATTACTTGGTATCCTCTACATGGTTATTGCGCAATTTTCTTTTGCAACTAATGATGCATTAGTTAAACATATTTACCAGAGCTTTGATGAATTAGCAGTTTTAAATCAGATAATTTTTTTAAGAGGAATTTGTTGTCTTATATTTATAGGAATATTTTTAAGTATTAAAAACCAATTTAATTTAAGAATAATATTTTCTTCAAACAAACTAACTTTAAGAGGAATTTTAGAGGCATTAGCTGCTGTTGGGTTTTTTATAGGGGTTGCAAAATTACCTTTTGCAATGGTCTATATTTTATTGAGTTTGGCCCCAATAATAATGACAACTTTTGGAGCATTATTTTTGAATGAAAAAGTTAGATGGAAAAGATGGAGCGCGGTTATAATAGGTTTTACAGGTGTAGTAGTTGTCATCAATCCAGCTGAATTAAAATTTGGTTATTATTTTATATTTCCACTACTTTCTGCAATCTTTTTATCAATAAGAGATTTGGTAACTAAAAATATAAAAACAGGTCACAATAGTCTTCAAATAGCGTTTATTACTTGTTTGGTAGTTACAATATTTTTTGGAGTTCTTTCTGTTTATAAATTTTATTCATTTAACTTAGAACAAAGTATTATCTTAATTATTTCAGCTTTCTTTTTATCTTTTGGTTATATTTTCTCAGTACTGACAATTAAAGCTGCATTAGTTTCTGTTACATCAACTTTCAGGTACACAGCGATACTTTGGGGAATTCTATATGGATATTTCTTTTTTAACGAGGCGCCAGAATACAACACCTATCTTGGTGCCGTAATGATTGTTATAAGTGGACTTATAATTATAATGAGACAGAAGCAATTAGGTAAAATTAAATAAAAAAATTGTCTAAATTCGATACTTTAAACTTATCCACAGCCTGTAATTTGAATTGAAATACAATTTTATAAATTATAGCCTTTTGATTAATGAGAATAGAAGAAGAGCTTAAGCTAGATTACTCTGATGTCTTATTCAGACCTAAGAGAAGTACATTAAAAAGTCGAAAAGACGTTAATCTTCTTAGAACCTACAGATTTAAATATAGTAAAAACGAGTGGTCAGGTATTCCTATTATGGCAGCCAATATGGATGGTGTTGGCGAATTAAGTATTGCTGAAAAATTAAATGATCATCAAATGATTACATGTTTAACAAAGCAACATGATGTAAAAAAAATAAAACAAAACAAAAATATTAAAAAAATTTATCCAAACATTGCACTTAGTGTTGGTATTAAAAAAGAGGATTTTCAAAACTTAGATAAGGTTTTAAAGGAGTTTAGTTTTTTCAAATTCATTTGTATTGATGTTGCAAATGGTTATTCAGAGCATTTCACAAATTTTATCAAATCAGTAAGAGAAAAATACCCAACGAAAACTATCATTGCAGGTAATGTTGTAACTGCTGATATGACACAAGAATTAGTTCTTAGTGGTGCAGATATTGTAAAAGTTGGAATAGGACCAGGAAGTGTTTGTACGACCAGAATTCAAACTGGAGTAGGGTATCCACAATTAAGTGCAGTCATTGAATGTGCTGATGCAGCTCACGGTTTGGGAGCTCATGTAATTGCTGATGGAGGATGTACATGTCCAGGCGATGTTGCAAAAGGTTTTGGCGGAGGTGCAGACTTTGTAATGTTAGGTGGAATGTTAGCAGGTCATGATGAAGGGAAAGGTAAAATAGTAAAAGTAAATGGATCAAAATATATCGAATTTTATGGATCAAGTTCAGAAGTTGCTAACAAAAAACATTACGGTGGATTAGCAGATTATAGAAGTAGTGAAGGAAGAAAAGTTAGAGTTAAATATAGAGGCAAAATTAACGATACAGTTTTAAATATTCTTGGTGGTGTTAGAAGTAGCTGCACTTATGTAGGAGCACCATCATTAAAACAATTAAGTAAATGTACAACTTTTGTAAGAGTATCTAATCAATTTAATGATACTTTTGTAAAATAGATTTAATATTTAAAAATTAATATAAAATATTCAAAATGAAAAAAATTTTAGGAGCTGCAACTCTTTTTTTATTTATATTTTCAAATTCTTTTGCAGAAGTAAAAAAAGCTATATCAAAATATAATGGTACATACACTTACAGTCATTTCTGCACTAATGAACCTGAGCCAAAATATGATGGTAGTAGATTTATAATTGAAGATGGTGTTATTTCGAATGATAAAGGTGGTGGTGGCAGGTGGGATATTAAAAAATACAAATTAAATAAAAAAGGTAATCTTTCAATTCAGGCTCAGAGGAAAGATAGAAAATACAAAATAAAAGGGAAGTTAGAAATTGAAGGTCAAAAAATCGAAGGTAAACTTTTAGCAAAAAGGTACAGTAAAAATGGAGAATATGAAAAAGATTGCGATATAGTATTTACAAAAGTAGGAGATTTACCTGAAAAAATTTCCTTTGATGATGATCGAAAGGTTACAGAAATCAAAGTTACTTCAAAAAATGTCTATCATGAAATTTCTCTTCTTGAAGATGAAGGAAAAAAACAGAAAATTCGTGTTGAATTAAGAAATCTTGATAATTTAAATAACGGGTTAATTATAGTTCTTCCTTCAAGTACACCTAATATGGATGATGAAAAATTCTATGAAAAACAAGTTAGCGAATTTGGATTTGCAACAGCAATAGTATTTGGAGCCGAACCAAGATATCAAAAAAAGTTTACTGGTTCTTACACATCATCAATGATTATGTATGATGCTATAGCAACAATTAATGCAGTATCAAAAAAATTTAGTGAACCAAAAGAAGTTATATTAATTGCATCATCAACAGGTGCACTCGCAATTTTTAAAGCAGGATGGCAAGATTACATTGATAAATACCCATCAATGAAATTAATCTCAAAAGGATTTATGATTAATGCTGCTTGCCCTGATAGCTTTGAGGCTAAGTTAAATAAGGATGTACAGCTCATTGCAGTTAATGGTACTTGGGATAATTCTACTCCTGGATCAATATGTAAAGATTTAAAAGATTCAGAAAGTTTTGAAAATATACATTTATTAGCTTATTCAGGAGGCCATCATTTTGAAAGCCCCATGTATCCTCCAACAAAATTTGTATCAAATAGCTTAACGCTATTACCTAATTGCTCGATTAATTATAAAAAAAACCTCTACCAAATTATTAAAAAAAGAGATGGAACTGGTGAATGGGATTCAGAAACAAATGGATATGAAAAAGATCAAAGAGAGTGGCTAGGGAAAAATTGTATTAAATCTGGTGCAACTCAAGGATATGAAGAATACTCTTCAAATATGTTTTGGGAAGATATGAGATCATATTTAGTCGATAAAGTAGAAATACAAAATCTAAAAGGTTATTCTAAATAAATGAAAAAAATTTTAATCATTCTTCTATCTCTTTTTTTAATTCCATCATATTCGTACGCTGGTAAGTGGCATACAAATATGAAAAAGCAGGAGAAGAAAGATTTTGCAAATTATGTCATTAGAAATCAATCTAAAAATAAAATGGTTTTTAATCTCAGAAATGTTCCAAATCGTCCAGGTCTAATAAAATTTTTTGATAAATTAGAAGATAGAATGGGGGTTGCAGAAAAAGGAATTGAATTTAACTTAAGTTATTCTGATGTAGGTGATAAAAATGATTGGAGTAGGTGGGGAAAACCAGGTTTTGCTCAGAGATTTCAAATTATGGAGCCATATAAGCAAACTACAAAAAAAGGGAAAACAAAATGGTATAGAGTTGGTTATTTTATTCCACATGACGTAGATACTGAGAAACACACTATCTCATTATTTGATTTTAAAATGCTTTATGGAAAAGGTGAAAAAACAGTTGGTCCTTCTTATAACATAAATAATAATAGTTTCGCTTGGTTGTTCAACGGGCCAAATTATAGAGTTTCAAAAAATGAAGTGGATGAATCATATTACTTTGATCATTATGTAGTTAATTTAGATCAAAAATTTTCTCCATTGAAAGGCAAATGGGTAAATATTTTGATTAATGCTAAATGGGCTAAAGATGGATTTTTACATTTGTGGATAGATGGCAAGCTCAGATCTAGTTACTTTGGAGATGTTTTAGGTGGTGCTACTAGTGTGAGATTTAAATTTGGACCATATAGAAATTATATGACAGATGCTACTGATGCAGGTTTAACAATAAAAGATGCTATTATTCGTTATTCTAATGTGGGTAAAGCAGATTCTTGCGATGAACTATGGAGTGGCTGTGATGAAATAACAGGTCAGCTTAAAAATCAATCTCAAGTTCATGGTGCTTCAGCAGTTGTACTTTGCAAACCAGCTGATGCAGACAACGAAGGTACTTGTGAAAATCTTGGCTATCCAAATAATCCTAGACCTTTTTAATTAGGCTCTAATCGTTGGTAAACAATAAAAATCAGCTGTATCAATTTTAGAAGAATACTGCCTTCGCATATTCCACTTTTTATGAACCCCAGCACTTGCAACACTTAAAGTAGATCTTCCATATCGATGATTGGTGTTGTCAATTGATCTCATTAAGCTATTAATTTTTTCATCTTTTTCAGAAGTAAATAAATTTGTTTTATCACTTGCATTAGAAAGTCCTGTAAGCATCACACCTGCTTTTTGATAACGATAACCATTTTTAAAAATACTCTCCAATATTGAAACTGCAGTTTTAACTGTTTCAATACTATTGTTTGTTGCAATAGGAAAATCAACCGTCTTTGCATTTGAATAATAACCAAAGTTTCTATGAAAAGGACTTGTTCTTACAAATACTGTAATTGCTTTTGCAACTAAAGACTCTGATCTAATTTTTTCAGATGCATTTAAACAATAGTTTGCAACTGCTTCTTTTAATTCTTGAAATGTTTCAATTCTTTTTCCAAATGATCTTGAAACCACACAACTCTTTCTTTTGGTTGTAGTTGTTTCTAAATCAATACAAGGAATTCCTCTAAGCTCCATTGCTGTTCTTGAACTTAAAACATTGGAACTTTTCTTAATCCATGTATTAGATTTATTCTTAAGCTGTTTAGCATTATAAATTCCATGCTTTTGATAAAATTTAGTAAGTTGTCTACCAACACCCCATACATCATTAATTTCAACCTTTTCTAAAATAGGATCTAAATTATCTATTCCAATTAAACTCGTAACCCCAGATTGTTTTTTCTTTGCAATATGATTTGCAACTTTACTTAATGTTTTTGTTTTTGCGATCCCAATACTTGTTGGAATACCAGTCCATTGTAAAACTGTTTCTCTAATTTCTTTTCCAACTTTTTCCACATCCTGATCTTTAAAGTTTGATAAGTCTAAAAATGCTTCATCAATTGAATAAACTTCTATTTCAGAATTAAATCTTTTAAGAGTTCTCATTACTCTTCTAGATAAATCTCCATACAAAGAATAGTTTGATGAAAAAACATTTACATTATTCTTAACAATAATATCTTTTGCTTTAAAATAAGGTTCGCCCATTTTAATTCCTAAAGCTTTTGCTTCATTCGATCTTGAAATGATACAGCCATCATTATTAGATAAAACAACAACAGGCTTTTTTCTTATTTTAGGATTGAATAATCTTTCACAAGAAACATAAAAAGAATTACAATCAACCAGTGCTATTTTCTTAGTATACTGAGTGGATGACATAAGTAACTACTCCCCAAATAAAAACATCTTGTTCTTCATTAATTAAAATTCTGTCAGAAAATTCTTTAGAACCAGAAGTTAAAAATTTTTTATCTCTTTCCTGAACTAAAGTTTTAACCACAAGTTCATCATGAACGTTTGCAATCACTGTTGAAAAGTTTTTTGGTTTTAAACTTTTATCAACGACCAATAAATCTCCATCGTTAATGCCAACATCAACCATGGATTTTCCTTGAACTCTGATGATGAAAGTTGCTGGAACATTTCTTATTAAATGCATGTTTAGATCGATATCTTCTTCGATATAATCTGTTGCAGGAGAAGGAAAACCAGCGCCTGCTTTATGTAGATAATATGGGATTGTTAGTTTCATGTTCTTGTTTTGTTCTATTTTATAGACTATTTATGAGATACACTCAATAGGTTGTATTTTGAGTCTGTAACTGAATCAAAAGTGAATCAAAACGTGAACATCCAATCCACATATTGTGGACTTGTGGATAACTTCAACCATAGATAGTTTAAGTTGGTTATTTAAATATATAAATTCTGAGTTTGGTTATGAATATTTTAGATTTTGTCATGGTTGGTTCTAATGATCACCAAAAATCAGGTGACTTTTACGATGCTGTTTTTGAACCTTTAAAATTAAAAAGAATTTTAAAAACAGAAAAGTATTTGGGTTACGCTCATTCAAGTGATCCAGATAAAGTTCAATTTTATGTAACACATCCTGTAAATGGTGAGCCTGCAACTTTTGGAAATGGTTCACAAACTACTTTATTAGCTGACACTAAAGAAGCAGTAGATAAATTTTATGAAGTTGCAATTTCAAAAGGAGCAACAGATGAAGGTGGACCAGGTGTTAGAAAAGATGGAAATTACTATGCATACGTTCGTGATTTAGATGGAAATAAGATTGCAGCAAAAAGTATTTTAACTTAAATTAAGGAGATATATGAAACTAAGTTGTCATTGTGGATCTGTAGAAGCTGAAATTAATTCAACAGTTAATGAATTAGCAAAAATTGTCAGATGTAATTGTTCAATTTGCAAAAGAAAAAATGCAACAATGGGCATGGTTAAAAATGAAGATTTTAAACTTACCAAAGGTGAAGATAAAATAAAACTTTATCAATATCATACAAAAGTTGCCAAACATTATTTCTGTAATGAATGTGGAATTTATACTCACCACAACCCAAGAAGTGCACCAGCTATGACTGGATTTAATTTAGGTTGTGTTGAGGAAGTTAAAGTTGAAAATATAAAAGAGATAGCTCAATTTGATGGTCTCAACCATCCAATGGACCAAGAAAAATAAAAGTTCAATGCAATCTACTGCTGAGTGTTTTAAAAAAGTTAAAGGTGATTGTCTAAAATTTATTAAATCACAAGAAACCTCAAAAGAAAAATTTAGCAACAAAGATAAAATGCTTAAATCTTTTCTAATTCCAGTGTGTTTTTGGATTGCAAAAAAAGCTAATAATAAAAAACCTTACTTTGTTGGTTTAGCAGGAGGACAAGGAACTGGTAAGACGACAATAAGTTCAATTATAAAAATAATATTAGAAAAATATTTTAAATTAAAAGTATTTAAAATTTCTATTGATGATTTTTATAAAACTAGAAAAGAAAGATCTATTTTATCTAATAAAGTCCATTCTATGTTAATGACAAGAGGAGTGCCTGGAACACATGATGTAAAAATTATGTTAGATTTCTTTAAAAAATCAAAAAGTAAAAACTTTAAATCAATTAAATTACCAAGTTTTAATAAGGCAGTTGATGATCGATCACCTAAAAAAAGTTGGTACAATATTAAAGAGCAACCAGATGTAATTATATTTGAGGGCTGGTGTGTTGGTGCAAGAGCTGAAGTTAATAAAACACTTAAAAAATCAATTAATTCTCTTGAAAGAACTAAAGATCAAAAACTTATTTGGAGAAAATATGTTAATGAGCAACTAAAGACAAAATACAAAAAACTATATTCTCAATTGAATTGTCTGATTTATTTAAAAGCAAAAAACTTCAGTTTGCTTCAGAAATGGAGACTTAAACAGGAGCATAAGTTGTGGTTAAATACTAAAAATAAATCTAGTCATAAAATAATGAGCAAAGGAGACGTTATTAATTTTATGCAAACTTACCAAAGAATTACACAGAACATGTTTAAATTTGCTCCAAAATATTCTACTATTATTTTAAATTTAAATAGCAACCATCAAATTAAGACAATAAAATATAATAAATGAAAAAATTTTTAATAATTATCTTTTGTGTATTAGTTTTTCCATTAAGTGCATTTTCAGCAACTTTAAAAGAAGCACTTAAACAAACTTTTGATAATAATCTTGAACTTCAAGCAGAAAGAAAAAATTTAGAAATTCAACAAGAAGTAATCAACATGTCTAGAAGTGATTTGTTACCTAGCTTAACTCTTTCTAGTACAAAAAATTTTGAAGATACCAATAAACTTACAAATCAAAGTGGAGGAGATGCTGCTATCACTGATACTGATACGATGACTTCTTCAATTAAACTTGAACAAACATTGCTTGATGGTAGCGGAAGAAAAACAGAATATGAAAAAAGTAAGTTGGGATTAAATTTAACAGAAGCAAAATTAGTTAAAAAAGAACAAGAGATTTTCTTAAGAGCTATTGAAGCATATACAGGATTAATTTTAGCTTATGAAAAATTAAATATTAATGAAGAAAACGTAAACTTACTTCAAAGACAATTTGAATTAGACAATGCAAGATTAAGTAGAGGACAAATTACAGCATCTGATTTAGCACAATCTCAATCATCTCTTGCAGGTGCACAAGCAAGATATATTGAGGCTCAAAATAATATAGTAACCAGTAGATTAAATTATGAAAATGTAATTGGAACTATTGCAGAAGAAGCAAAATTGAAAAAAATATATAACGCGCAAGTAACAATCCCTAAAAATTTAAGTCAAGCTAAAAAAATATCTTTAGAGAAAAGTCCTGAATTAATTATTGCTGAAATAGAATACGGACAATCAGAACTTGATGTAAAAATTGCAAGATCTGATCTTTCACCAACAGCAAAAATTTCATTAGAGAGAACTTATACTGATGACTTAAGTGCAACTTATGATGAAAGAGAAAAAGATGTCTTACAAGCAACAGTATCTTGGCCTTTTCAATTTGGCGGAAAGAATAAATCTAATGTAAGTAAAAATCTTCAAGCAAAAGGTATGAAGAGATTATTACTAGAGAATGCGCAAAAAAATAATACGCAGTCAGTGACTTCATCTTGGTCAACTTTGCAGTCTTCAAGAAGTTTTTTACAAGCTGTGCAATCACAAGTTAAAGCTTCGGAGGTTGCAACTGAAGGAATTAGCTTTGAATATGAAAGTGGATCTGGAAGATCTACTTTTGATGTTCTTCAATCTAGATCAAACTTAATTAATGCAAAAATTAATCTTGCTGAAGCTGAAAGAAGCTACTTATTAGCTCAATACAGAGTTTTAAAATCAGTAGGTCTTTTAAATAGCGACTATTTAAATCTTAAGTAATTCAGTCTTTTTTACTCATTAAAAACAAAGATCTTGCCAATGAGAACAAAATGTGTACATTTAAATCATGATTCGACTGTTAAAAAACGTAAAAAAAGAGGCAAAAAATGACGAAAAGTAACCTAAAAGTAGTTAAATCTACTAAAGATCAAGAAATGGATATTAAAGAAAAGAACAAAGCATTAGATGCTGCAATAGCTCAAATTACAGATAATTTTGGAAAAGGTTCTGTAATGAAGCTTGGCCAAAAGAGAGCTATGGATATTGAGTCTGTTTCAACAGGTTCTTTAAGTCTTGATTTAGCTTTAGGTATTGGCGGATTACCAAAAGGAAGAATTATAGAAGTTTATGGACCAGAATCATCTGGAAAAACAACATTAGCATTACAAGTTGTTGCTGAAGCTCAAAAAGCAGGTGGAATTTGTGCATTCGTTGATGCAGAGCATGCTTTAGATCCAGTTTATGCAAAAAAATTAGGTGTAAATACTGAAGAACTTTTAATCTCACAGCCGGATGCTGGTGAACAAGCATTAGAAATTGCTGATACACTAGTAAAATCAGGCTCTATTTCAGTTATTGTAATTGACTCTGTAGCAGCTTTAACACCAAAAGCTGAAATCGAAGGTGAGATGGGAGATCATCATGTTGGTCTTCAATCAAGATTAATGAGTCAGGCTTTAAGAAAATTAACAAGTTCAATTTCAAATACAAACACAATGATGATTTTCATCAACCAAATCAGAATGAAAATTGGAGTTATGTTTGGAAGTCCTGAAACTACATCAGGTGGAAATGCACTTAAGTTTTATTCATCTGTTAGAATGGATATTAGAAGAATAGGTGCAATCAAAGACAAAGATGAAATTATTGGTAACTCAACAAGAGTGAAGGTAGTTAAAAATAAAGTAGCTCCACCATTTAAAGTAGTTGAATTTGATTTGATGTATGGAAGAGGAATTAGCAAGATGGGTGAATTGGTCGATCTTGGTTCCAAAGCAGATATTATTGAAAAATCAGGAGCATGGTATGCTTATAAAGGAGAAAAGATTGGTCAAGGTAGAGAGAACGCTAAGACTTATTTAGCTCAAAATCCTAAAGTTGCTGCAGAAATAGAAATGGCAATTAGGGAAAAAGCTGGTGTTATTTCTAAAAAAATAGAAGGAAACCCGATAGATCCTGAAAAATTGGAAAAAGAAAAGAAAGTAGCTGAAAAAGAAGAAGAAGCAAAAGCTGAAGCTACTCCTCCATCTAAAAAGAATTAATAGGTCATCTTTATTAATAAAAGGCGCTTAATTTTAAGCGCCTTTTTTCCCGTACTGCATCTAGACATAAAATAAAAAAGCTGTATTTTAAAAATATGGCAGACAAAACTCTCAATGAAATAAGAAATACTTTCCTTAAGTATTTTGAAAGGAACGATCACCAGATTGTGGAATCTAGTAATTTGGTTCCAAATAATGACCCAACATTAATGTTTGCTAACTCTGGAATGGTTCAGTTTAAGAACGTGTTTACAGGTTTGGAGAAAAGAGATTATGTTAGAGCAACTACTTCACAAAAATGTGTAAGAGCAGGTGGAAAACATAATGATTTAGAAAATGTAGGTTATACACCTCGACACCATACTTTTTTTGAGATGTTAGGAAATTTCTCATTTGGAGATTATTTTAAAGAACAAGCAATTGATTATGCTTGGAATTTAATTACTAAAGATTTCGGAATAGATAAAAGTAGACTTTATGTAACTGTATTTCATGAAGATGATGAAGCCTTCAATTTTTGGAAGAAAATAGCAGGTTTTAGCGATGATAGAATTATTAGAATAGCAACTTCAGATAACTTTTGGTCAATGGGCGAAACAGGACCATGTGGACCTTGTTCAGAAATCTTTTTTGATCATGGTGATCATTTGCATGGTGGATTACCTGGTACCAAAGATGAGGATGGAGATAGATTTATTGAAATATGGAACTTAGTCTTCATGCAATTTGAACAAGTCACAAAAGATAAAAGAATAAATCTTCCAAAACCATCTGTTGATACTGGAATGGGTTTAGAAAGAATAGCTGCTTTACTTCAAGGCACTCATGATAATTATGAAACAGATCATTTTAAAAAAATAATTAATTCTGCATCAGATATAATTAAAATTAAATCAGATAAATCAAATCTATCAAGTTTTAGAGTTATTGCAGATCACTTAAGAGCAAGTTCATTTTTAATTGCTGAAGGAGTATTGCCATCTAATGAAGGAAGAGGCTATGTGCTTCGAAGAATTATGAGAAGAGGGATGAGGCACTCTCATTTGTTAGGAGCTAAGGATCCAGTATTTTCAAAATTGTTTGATACCCTATTAAATGAAATGTCAGGAAATTATCCTGAACTTAAAAGAGCAGAGTCCTTAATTAAAGAAACTTTGAAGATGGAAGAAGAAAAATTTTTAGTTCTTTTAGATAGAGGAATTAAAATTTTAAATGATGAAATTTCTAAAATAGACAAAGTATTACCTGGTGACATTGCATTTAAACTTTATGAAACTTATGGTTTCCCGATCGATCTTACAGAAGATATTTTAAAATCAAAATCTTTAGAATTTGATAAAGAAAGATTCGGTGAGTTGATGAGAGAAAGTATTGAGCTTGCTAGAAAAAATTGGAAAGGATCTGGTGATAGTGCAGTCGAGCAAGTTTGGTATGGTGTAAAAGAAAAACATGGAGCTACAGAATTTTTAGGATATGAAAATGATCAAGCACAAGGAGTAATAAAATCACTTCTTAAAAATCATAAAGAAGTTGATACATTAAATGAAGGTGATGAAGGTATCATTGTTGTGAATCAAACCCCATTTTACGCTGAGTCAGGAGGACAAGTAGGTGATACAGGATTGATCTCTAAAGATGAATTTGAATTTGAAGTAACTGATGTTCAAAAAAAATTGGGAGATCTATTTGTTCATTATGGAAAAGTGAAAAAAGGCTCAATTAAACTAGAGCAAGATGTTGAAATGAAAATCAATATTGAGAAAAGAAATGATACAAGAGCTTATCATTCAGCAACTCATTTGTTACACGAGTCTTTGAGAAGAGTTTTAGGACCACATGTTACTCAAAAAGGATCTCTTGTTGAGCCAGAAAGATTAAGATTTGATTTTAGTCATATGAAGCCAATTTCAGATGATGAAATGGAAAAAATAGAAAGTCATGTAAATGATATGATTTCTAAGCAATCTGATGTAACCACAAGAATTATGACACCAAAGGAGGCAGTTGAAAATGGAGCTTTAGCATTATTTGGTGAGAAATATGGAGATGAAGTAAGAGTGTTATCAATGGGGGACGAAGGAGAAAAATATTTTTCAACTGAATTATGCGGTGGAACCCATGTAAAAAACACTGGTGATATTGGTAAATTTAAGATTATTAGCCAATCCTCAATTGCTGCAGGGGTTAGAAGAGTAGAGGCTTTAAGAAATAAGCAACTAGAGGATTACCTTAAAAATAAAGAGAAAATGTTAAATTTATCATCTGAAAAAGATGATGATCAAATAAATGAATTAAGTAAGCAAATTTCTGAGCTAGGTGGAAAACTTAACTTAGATGAAACTGATAAAAAAGTTTTAATCAAAAATTTAAATAAACAATTGGAAACTTTAACAGTTAATTCAATACTACAAGATCAATCCAAAAATAAAGTTAATGATCTAGATGTTAATGGGGTGAAAGTAAGATTTCAAAATGTTGAAGATCTTCCTCCTAAAGAATTAAGAAAACTTGTGGACAAAGGTAAAAAAGAATTGGGCGAAGGTATTGTAATAGTTTTTGCAAGCAAAGATGACAAAGTCGGTATTGCAGTAGGTGTGACAGAAAAATTATCTGACAAATTTGATGCAGTACAATTTGTAAAAGCAGGTTCAGAAGTAATTGGTGGCAAAGGTGGAGGTGGAAGAAAAGACTTCGCTCAAGCTGGTGGTCAAGACCAATCCAAAATCAATGATGCTTTTGAAAAAATAAAATCTTTAATTTAATTTCTTTTTAAGATTACCATCAATTTCATCTAAAAACTGATTAGTAGTTAAAAACTTGCTATTTGGTCCAACAAGAATTGCTAAATCTTTTGTCATCGAACCATTTTCAACACACTCTATACATACAGCTTCTAATGTTTGAGCAAATTTAATTAATTCTTGGTTGTTATCTAATTTTCCTCTATGAGCTAATCCTCTTGTCCATGCAAATATAGATGCAATAGGATTTGTGGAAGTTTCTTTTCCTTGTTGATGCATTCTATAGTGTCTAGTAACAGTTCCATGGGCAGCTTCAGCTTCCATCACTTTTCCATCAGGAGTTAACAGAGTACTTGTCATTAATCCTAGTGATCCATAACCTTGCGCCATAGTATCAGACTGGACATCACCATCATAATTTTTGCAAGCCCAGATATATTTTCCACTCCATTTCATTGCACATGCGACCATGTCATCAATTAATCTGTGTTCGTAAGTTAATTTATGTTTTTCAAATTCTTCTTTGTATTCGTTGTCAAAAACTTCTTGGAAAATATCTTTAAATCTTCCGTCGTATTGTTTTAAAATTGTATTTTTTGTAGACATGTAGACTGGCCACTTTTTAATTAATCCATAGCTAAAGCATGATCTTGCAAAGTCTTGAATAGATTTGTCTAAATTATACATTGATAGTGCTACACCAGGTCCAGTGAAATTAAAAACTTCATATTTTATTTCTTCTTTTCCATCTTCAGAAGTCCATTTAACTTCCATTTTACCTTTACCAGGTACTTTAAAATCAGTTGCTCTATATTGATCACCAAAAGCATGTCTTCCAATGATCACAGGGTCTGTCCACGAAGGAACCAACTTTGGAATATTTTTACAAATAATTGGTTCTCTGAAAACTGTTCCTCCAATAATATTTCTTATTGTTCCATTTGGAGATCTCCACATTTTTTTTAAATCAAATTCCTCAACTCTTGCTTCGTCTGGTGTAATGGTTGCGCATTTAATTCCAACACCTATTTTTTTGATAGCATTCGCTGAATCTATTGTGATCTGGTCATCCGTATTATCTCTACTTTTCATCCCTAGATCGTAATACTCAATTCCAAGATCTATATATGGAAGTATTAATTTGTTTTTAATAAACTCCCAAATAATTCGAGTCATTTCATCACCATCTAACTCTACAACTGGGTTATTTACCTTGATTTTACTCATTAAATTAAATTTATCTTATTAATTGAATTTGATTGGTTTATATACATATTAATCAAAAATTAGCAAATAGAAGAATATGTTTACCAAGATATTTCCAAAGATACACACAGAGGGTTACAAGTTTATTGTAATCGCAGGCTTCATCACAATCATCTTATTATTAGTAAATGGATTTTTGGGATTAATTGGATTGCTTTTGACTATATGGGTTTATTATTTCTTCAGAGACCCTGAAAGAGCAATCATTGGAGATGATAATTATCTAGTAAGCCCAGCTGATGGAGAAATAATTAAAGTTGAAGAGGTAGATGGGCCGAAAGAATTAAATTTAGAAAATAAAAAATTTAAAAAAATTAGTATCTTCATGAACGTATTTGATTGTCATGTAAATAGAACTCCTTGTTCAGGAAAAGTTGAAGATATTTTATACAAGCCAGGAAAATTTTTAAATGCTTCATTAGATAAAGCGAGTGAGGACAATGAAAGAAACTATTATAAATTAAAAGATAATCATGGAAATGATATCGTAATAGTTCAAATAGCAGGCTTAGTTGCAAGAAGAATTGTTTGTGAAACAAATAAAGATCAAACATTAAACCAAGGTGACCGAATTGGAATTATAAGATTTGGAAGTAGAGCAGATGTCTACTACGAAAATTATGAACCATTAGTAAAAATTGGTCAAACAGCTATTTCAGGGGAAACTCTATTGGCCAAAAGATAGATATGCAACAACCAAAAAACCATTTTAAAATTGTTCCTGAAAAAAGTAATGCGAGAGTTATATTGCCAAATATGCTTACACTCATTGGTGTTTGTATAGGACTTACGTCAATAAGGTTTGCATTAGATGGAAGATTTGAATTAGCTATTGTTGCAATCATAATTGCTGCAATCATAGATGGCTTAGATGGTAGAATTGCAAGATTAATAAAAGGAACATCAAAAGTAGGGAAAGAATTAGACTCTTTAACTGACATGATTAGCTTTGGTGTTGCTCCAGCTTTTATAATGTATTTTTGGAATTTAAATACATTAGGAAAATTTGGATGGTTGTTATGTTTAGTTTATGTAATTTGTGTAGCTTTAAGATTAGCAAGATTTAATGTTAATTCATCTCAAGAACCATCTTGGAAAGATAATTTTTTTCAGGGTGTGCCATCTCCAGCAGGAGGAATATTAGTATTATCTCCATTAATATTCAGTATGAGTGAGATTAATATAATTCCTATAAATTATACTATATTAGTTCCATGTATTTTTATTTTAACATCATTGCTTTTAATTAGTAAAATTCCAACTTACTCATTTAAAAAAATTGTTATAAAAAGAAGCACCACTATATTTTTATTATTTGGTATAGTTTTATTTTTTGGATTACTATTAATTTATACTTTTGAAATATTAGCAGTTAGTAGTTTTATTTATCTTTTGTTGATTCCAATAAGTTTTTTTAATTATCAAAAAATTAAAAAAGATAAAAATGACACTATTGAAAACGAGGATGAAAACGAAAATTTAGAAGATATACTTTAGTATTTTCTCAATCTTTTTTTTCTAAATTAATAAATGAAAATTTTAGTTTATAATTCAGGCGGGGGTTTGGGTGATAGCATCCAAATATTTGATTTAATCAACAGTTTAATTGCAAAATTTGGATCAGGTAATATTTACTACTTATCAGCACATAAAAATCACTTTAATCGTGCTTTATCAGACTACAATTTAAAGCCAAAGGAGTTAAAAACTAACATAATTTACTTTGGTTTTAGATGGTGGCATCTATTAGTATCAAAGAAAAAAATCTTAAAGGATAACTCTCTACAAAAATTTGATTTAATTATTGATATACAATCAAAACTCAGAAACACTATAATATTAAAACAATTTCCATCTAATAAATTTTATTCTTCAACATTTAATTTTAAATTTTGTTCAGAAAAAAAAGATTATAAATCTACAAAATTTGAAAACATTAATATTTTAAGAAATATTGAATTATTAATAAGTGATGAAATTCCACAAACTAAATTTAAATTAAATTCAATTGATTTAAAATATTTTCAAGAAGCCAAAAGATTGTTACCTGATAATAATTATATTGGGTTTTCAATGACACAAGGAAACGTTTATAGAAAAAAAAGTTGGCCAATAGATAAATTCTTAAACATAGCAGAACAAGTTTCTAAAAAAAATAAAAAGCCAGTTTTTTTTGTTGAAAAAAATAATAAAGAATTAATTCATAAAATTAAAAGTAATATTAATAATGCGTTGTTTCCTGAAATGGAAAGCACATTTTCAGGACCACCATTGGTTACAGCTCTTTCATCAAGATTAGAGAAAGCAATTTCAATAGATAATGGTGTGATGCATATGATGTCTTTGGCTGAAATTCCTATGATTATTTTATTTGGACCAACAAATTCAAAAAAATTTTCTCCCAAATTAAAAAATATTGAAATTTTAGATAGTAAAAATCTTTATCAATCGGATGATATAACTAAAATTACAGAAAATGATGTAATGAGTGTTTTAAATATTTAAATTTAATTTAAAGAAAACTAACTAAAAAATTGAAAAAAAATAAAATATCAAAAAATTGGGTAAATAAACAGCGTAGAGATATTTACGTAAGACAATCAAAAGTAGACGGATTTAGAGCCAGATCTGCATATAAACTTATTGAAATAAATGAAAAATTTAAAATATTTAAGGGTGGATTAACAGTCATTGATATTGGTGCAGCTCCCGGTAGTTGGTCACAATATGTTGAAAAGATATCTAAAAACGGAAAATTAATTTCGATTGATTTAAAAAAAATGGAACCAATTGGAAATAGTCTTCAAATTCAAGGAGACTTTACAGAAGAAAGTGTTCGGCAAGAAATAAAGAAGAATACTGACTCCAAGGTTGATGTTGTGATGTCAGATATGGCAGTAAATACTACTGGGATAAAGAATATAGACTCTATTCAAACAGGCGAACTTTGCAAAGAGGCGATGATTTTTGCAAAAGAATTATTAAGTGAAAATGGTTATTTCATATCAAAGATTTTTATGGGAGGAACTTTTAACGAAATAGTCGCAGAAGGAAAAAAATATTTTAAAGAGGTAAAAGTTTTTAAACCAAAATCTAGCAGAAAAGATTCAAAGGAAAGTTTTATAATTTGCAGAAAACTTAGATAGGGACTTTTAATTTAAAAGGAATCGTATATAAAAGATTATGGTTCCTATAAAAGAAGCACTTACCTTTGACGATGTTACATTAGCTCCGAAGTATTCGGAAATATTGCCATCTGAAGTAAATACTTCTGTAAATCTTACAAAAAAATTAAAGCTTAAAATACCGCTTTTATCTTCTGCTATGGATACTGTTACAGAAAGTAATATGGCTATTGCAATTGGTAAAGCTGGAGGAATAGGAGTTATTCACAGAAATTTAGATATTCAAAAACAAATATTAGAAATTAAAAAAGTAAAAAAACAAAAATTATTAGTCGGTGCAGCCGTCGGAGCATCAATTGCTGAATTTGATAGAGCAAAAGCCATTCTTGAAGAAGGCGTTGATTTAATCGTAGTGGATACTGCCCACGGCCATACCAAAAAAGTAGGAGAAATAGTTAAATATATAAAAAAAATTAAAGGTAAAAATATCGCTTTATGTGCTGGAAATATTGCAACACCAGAAGCAGCAAAATTTTTAATTAAATTAGGAGTAGATATTATTAAAGTTGGGATTGGACCAGGATCAATTTGTACAACAAGATTAGTAGCTGGGATAGGTGTTCCACAGTTAAGTGCAATTTTATCAGTAAGAAATGGACTCAAAAATAAAAATGTAAAAATAATTTCTGATGGTGGAATAAAATATTCTGGTGATTTAGCAAAAGCTTTTGCAGCAGGTGCGGATGCTGTAATGATAGGTTCTTTATTTGCAGGTACAGATGAAACACCTGGTAAATTAATTAAGAAAAATGGAAAATTATTTAAAAGCTTTAGAGGGATGGGTTCTGTAGGAGCTATGAATAAAGGTTCAGCAGATAGGTATTTTCAAATTAAGCAAAAAGATACATCGAAGTATGTTCCAGAGGGAGTAGAAGGTTTTGTAAAATACAAAGGTGATGTTGGCAGTATTATATTTAAATTAATTGGTGGTCTGAAATCGTCTATGGGTTATCTTGGTTCAAAAGAAATTGTGAAATTGAGAAACAAACCACAATTTGTTAAAATTACCAAAGCTGGATTTTATGAAAGTATGGTTCATAATGTAGATGTAATTAAAAATGATAGTAAATATTAATGAATAAAATTTTGAAATTTATTTCACTGGTTGTTTTAATTGTTTCGTTTCAATCTAATTCTTTTGCAAAGGAAAATTTTTATAATGAAGCAATTAAATTGTATGAAAAAGAAAAATATGAGGATGCGAAATTTTTATTTGAGAGAAATATTGTTTTTAATCCAAAGGATGCAAATTCATATTTGTATTTAGCAAAAATTTATAATCACGAGGAAAATCAAAGAAAAGAAGAATACAACTTAGAAACCACTTTATTAATTGATCCTCAAAATGAAGAAGCTATTTTAATGCTAATGAAAATTGCACTTGAAAAATCTAATTACGATAAAGTTAAAGAATTATCTGAAACATTTGTTCAAGTATGTAAGTCATTATGTGATGAAAATAATGAAATTTTAGAGTCTTTAAAAAATCTAGAACCAAGTAATGAGTCTTGATAATAGCCTTAACAAAATTTTAATTGTAGATTTTGGTTCACAATTTACTCAATTAATAGCAAGGAGAATTAGAGAGCTTGGAGTATTCTCAGATATTGTAAGCCATAAAAAAATTAAACTTAATCAAATTAATCAAAGTGTAAAAGGTATAATTTTATCAGGAGGTCCACTGAATGTTTATCAAATTAATAAGTATTCATTTGATAAAAAAATTTTGGAATTAAATATTCCTGTTCTTGGCATCTGTTTTGGACACCAAATATTATCTAAACTTAATGGGGGCAGAGTTAAACAATCAAAGCATCGTGAATTCGGTTTAGCAAATGTAATTAAAAAAAATAATAGTCTCTTAACTAATAATTTTTTTGGTACAAAAAAATCTAAAGTAGTCTGGATGAGCCATGCTGATCAAGTATCTAAATTACCTAAAAATTTTAAAGTAATTGCATCAAGCTCAAATTCTAAATTTGCAATTGTAGAAAATAAAATTAAAAATTTTTATGGTGTTCAGTTTCACCCAGAGGTAACTCATACAGAGAACGGAAAAAAACTAATTAGTAATTTTATTTTTCTTATTTGTAAAATTAAGAGAAATTGGTCTTCAAAAGATCAAAAGGTACAATTAATTAAAGATGTAAGGTCTCAAGTTGGAGATAATAAAGTTATTTGTGCGTTATCAGGTGGAGTAGATAGTAGTGTGGTGGCTCAATTATTGAATAAAGCAATAGGAAAAAAACTATATTGTATTTTTGTTAACACTGGATTGCTTAGAAAAAATGAAGAAGTTCAGGTTGTTCAAACTTTTAAAAAACGACTAAAAATGAATTTAATCTACGTGAATGCTGAAAAGGAATTTTTAAGTAAATTAAAAAATGTATCCGATCCAGAGAAAAAAAGAAAAATAATAGGAAATCTATTCATTAAAATATTTGAGAGATATGCAAAGAAAATAAAAAATGTAAAATTTTTAGCACAAGGAACGTTGTACCCAGATTTAATTGAAAGCAAGTCTGTTACAGGGAGTCAAACTTCTAAAATAAAGTCTCACCATAATGTGGGTGGTTTACCTAAAAAAATGAACTTAAAGTTAGTAGAGCCATTAAAATTTCTATTTAAAGATGAAGTTAGAAAATTAGGTTTAGAGTTAAATTTAAGTCATGAAATAATTTCACGACATCCATTTCCTGGCCCTGGTCTAGCAATCAGAATGCCTGGTATTATAACAAATGAAAAAATTAAAATTTTAAAAGAAGCTGATCATTATTTTATTCAGGCTTTAAGAGATCACGGGCTTTACCACAAAATTTGGCAAGCATATGCAGCATTACTTCCTGTAAAAACAGTTGGAGTTATGGGTGATAACAGAACATATGAGTATTTATGCTTACTAAGAGCAATCACTTCTGAAGATGGAATGACTGCAGATTTTTATGAGTTTAAAAAATCTTTTATGCAAACTATTTCTAACAAAATTGTTAATAGCATAAGAGGAATTAATAGAGTTGTGTATGATATTACTTCTAAGCCTCCAAGTACTATTGAATTAGAGTAATTTTAATTATAAAAACAAATTATGAAATATTTACATACAATGATCAGAATTAAGGATGTAGATGAATCTTTGAGATTCTTCTGTGAAGGACTTGGTTTAAAAGAAACAAGAAGAATGGAAAATGAAAAAGGAAGATTTACTTTAATTTTTCTTGCAGCTCCTAATGATGACAAAGCAGAAATTGAGCTCACATATAATTGGGATGGGGATGAACTAGGAGAAGGTTCAAGAAATTTTGGTCATCTTGCATATAGAGTAGATAATATTTACGAAACTTGCCAAAGATTAATGGACATGGGTTATACTATAAACAGACCACCAAGAGATGGTCATATGGCATTTGTTAGATCACCTGATAAAATTTCAATAGAAATATTACAAGAAGGTAATTTAGAACCAAAAGAACCTTGGTCCTCTATGGAGAATACAGGTACCTGGTAACATTTTTTAATGTGGATTGAGAAGTTTAACAAACCATATAAAGAGAAAATTAAAAAATTAACTTTTAACTTTGCAGATATTAAAAAAGGTGAAACAATGCTAGTGTCGTCACCATCATCGATTGCTAATTTCATAAAAAAAATTCCAAAAGGAAAAAAAAAGACAGTTGTTGAAATGAGAAACGCATTGGCAAAAAAAGCTAAAGCAAACAAAACATGTCCTGTTTCTACAGGAATATTTTTGAGAATTGCTATAGAAGCATCATTAGAGGAACAAAGTAAAAGAAAATTAAAAAAACCAAAACTCCCTTTTTGGAGAATTATTGATGAAAAAACTGCGGTTGCAAAAAAACTATCTATATCTAAAAAGCTCTTAAATACTTATATAAATCAAGAATTAAGAAATGAATAAAATTAAAAATTTTGTAAGAAAAAAAAATAAATCAAAAATAGTTAGTCTAACTGCTTATTCAAAAAATATTGCTTCAGTTTTAGATAATTATTGTGATCTAATTTTAGTAGGGGATTCCCTTGGGTCAGTTTTATATAATTATAAGTCTACTAGAGAAGTAACTTTAAATACTATGATTGAACACTCTAAGAGTGTTCGTATGGGCATTAAAAAAAGTTTAATGATTGTTGATATGCCCCACAATACTTATCGTAATCCTAAAGAGGCATTGAAAAATGCAAAATTAATTATGAAAAAAACCAAATGTGACGGGGTCAAATTAGAGGGAGGAAAGAAAATTATAAATACAGTTAAAATTTTAGTTAAAAATAATATACCTGTGATGGGTCATATAGGAGTTTTACCTCAGTCAGATAAAACATTTAAATTTAAAGGTAAGAAACAAAGGGAAAAAGAAAACATTATGAGAGACGCAAAGTTACTTGAAGAAGCTGGTTCATTTTGTATGGTTTTAGAGTGTGTTCAAACATCATTAGCAAAACAAGTAACTAAAAGTATTAGTATTCCAACAATTGGGATAGGAGCATCTAATAATTGTGATGGACAGATTTTAGTTTTTGATGATTTGATAGGTTTAAATCCAATCAAATTTAGATTTGTTAAGAAATATACAAATATAAAAACAGAAATATCAAAAGCAGTCTCTAAATATGCAACTGAGGTTAAAAAAAGAAAATTTCCCTCAAAAAAATACTCTTTTAATTAGAAGTATTTTTTAAATTCTTCGTTAATATTGAGTATCTCGAGATCTACCAAACCACCTATAATTAATTGTAGACCAACAACTAAAATAAATATTAAACCAATGTAAGCTATCCAAATATGTTTTTGAATATAATTAGCCATATAAGTAGCTAATGCACCTGTAAGAACAACCGATAGGACAAGACCAAAAATCATATAACCAAAATATCCTTGTGCTGCAGCAACAACTCCTATGACATTGTCAAAACTAATCATCAGATCTGCAAATAGCACTTTACCTATACTATTTATATATGACGGTTGTTTTGTTTTTTTAACTGAAGGTTTTATGTTTTTAATATCAACGAGGTCTTTTCTTAAATCATTAACTATCCATACCAACAATAACCCACCTAAAATTTTTATAAAATAAAATTCAAATAAAAAAGTAGCAAAGATTGCAAAAAAGATTTTAAATACAAATGCTCCAATTACTCCCCATAAAATAATTTGTTTTCTATTTTTGGGTACAAAATTTGATGCAATAGAACCAACTATCACAGCATTATCTGCTGTTAAGATAATAGTGATAAAAATAATTTGGGTTAAAATTATGAGCTCTTCAATCAAGATGTCTAATTATTATTTCAATTTAAGAAGATTGCAATCAAAAGAATAAAAAAAGGCGGTCAAAAAATTTGACCGCCTTAATAATTGTATTTTTATTAAATTATCTTTCAGACCAAGTAGGCATAGGATATTTTAACTCACAAGCTGCTAATTCAAATGGATATACTGTACAGTATTTTCCATTTTGAACTTGCATTAAAATACCTCTAGTCTTTTCGTTTTGACCATCTGCACCAAATTTAATTCCTCTGTAAGGAACAATTAAAGACTCAGATGACATATCTAGATTTACTAGAGCTTGTCTGATTTTCTCAGGATCTGTTGATCCAGCATTATTAATTGCATTAGCTAAAGCCATAAAACCTGTAAATGCTCTTGCAGGTACATCTGATAAATCTCTTCCACCAGAGTGTGTTTTAAACAAGTCGTTTACAGTTCCAATCATAGGAATAGTTTTTGCTAAGTCAGTGTTAAAAGGTGATCTTGTAATTACACCTTCTGCTTTGCTTCCCATTGTGTCTATGAATTTAGGATCTGTATAACCAGCGTTTTGAGCAACTAAAAGTTTAGGATTATAATCAAGTTCTTTTGCAGTATTTAAAAATAAATATGCATCAGCTGTATAAGATGAAGGCAATAAAACATCTGGGTTTTTTGCTTTCAATCTTTGTACTTCAGAACTCAAAGTTGTTGTTTTAGCTTTGTAGCTAATTTTCTCTACAACATCATAACCTTGTTCTTTAGCCATTTTGTCTTGAGTTCCACCACTATCAGCACCCCACAATGTATCTTCATGAATAATACCTAGTGTCTTTAACTTATTACTATTCTTTTTGTTAAAGTCGTTCATGAATTCAAACATAAGTTGAGTAAACTCACCATCGTGTGGAGTAACTCTGAAGAAGTATTTAAATCCTCTTGTTGTTAATTTTGGAGAAGTAGACTCACCGTTTACCCAAGGTATTCCTGCTCTCTCAGATACTTGACTAGCAGCACCAGTTACTGATGAGTAGTAAGCTCCAAACATTGCATGAACTTTATCAGAATTTAACATTTTCTCAGTTTCACCAACACCAATATCTGGTTTTCCACCATGGTCTCCAACTACGATAGATATTTTACCGCCGCCTAATCCTTTTAATCCGGCATCTTTTGCAAGTGGCATACCTGGAATGTTGTGACTGTTATTGATAATATCCAAAGCTGTTTTAACTGCTGCAACAGCATCTTTACCAACCTGAGCAACAGGTCCAGTAAGTGGATAAAGTACTCCAATTTTTACATCTTCTGCGTAACTAATTGCTGGCGCAGATACTAACGAAAAAAAAGTAAATACTGTAAGAATTATTTTTCTCATTTTTTTTCCTCTTGTTTAATTTTTAAATGTCTAACTTAATACTATTCAATTGATCAATTCAATGATTTAGTTTTTTTATTTTACTAATGCTTAAGAAGTATTTGTTTAATATATACATTCTTTATATATACTTTAATAATAAACCAAATGACTTCTGAAATTATAATTCAAGCTATAGTCACAGGATTAATGATGGGATTAATCTATGCATTAATTGCAGCAGGCTTGAGTTTGATTTTTGGTTTGATGGAGATTGTAAACTTTGCTCATGGAGAGCATTTGATGTTGTCTATGTTTTCATCATTTTGGCTTTGGTCTTTATTTGGTTTAGATCCACTGTTTTCAATTCCAATTACTATACTTTTGTTAGCTTTTTGTGGGATCATCACACATTATTTTTTAATAAGATATATTTTAAAAGCAAAAATGCTTATCCAAATTTGTGCAACATTTGGATTGTCTATTTTTATTAGATCGATTGCTCAATTATTGTGGACACCAGACTTTAGAAACGTTGACAAGCCTTTACTAGAGGGACGTATTGAAATTGGATCTGTGTTTATTGGTCAGCCCCAATTATATGCAAGTCTTGTTTGTTTAGTCGCATTTTTTGGTTTGTATTGGTTTGTGACAAAAACAGAAACCGGATTAGCCCTTCAAGCAACAGCACAAGATAGACATGCAGCAGAAATTTTAGGAATTCCATCAAATAAAATGTTTGCAATTGGCTGGGCGATTGGACTTGGTTGTGTAGGAGTAGCAGGTGGAATGATGGCAAATTATTTTTTTATTTTTACTGATGTTGGTATTAATTTTGCATTATTTGCTTTTGTTGCTGTGGCTCTAGGAGGTTTTGGAAGTATTATTGGGTGTTTGTATGCTGGTATAATTATTGGATTAGTAGAATCTTTAGGTGGATTACTGATCGATCCGTCATTTAAACTTTTATATGTATTCGCAATTTATCTTTTAGTTGTGATTTATAAACCTCAAGGTTTGTTTGGTAGATATTAATGGACAGTAAATTAGAAATTGCAAAATCAGAACCGATTTGGAATACGAATAATAGAGTAATATCAATTATTGCAGGTTTAGTTATACTTTTGTTTGCACTTCCACTTTTTGGGATGAATTCATTTTATCTTCATTTATTTATTATGATTTTTATGCATGCAGTTATGGCCCAGTCTTGGAATGTAATTGCAGGTTTTTCTGGTCAAATTAGTTTGGGTCATGGAGCATTTTTTGGAATAGGTGCTTATGCAACTTCATTTTTTTATATGGAGTACGGAATAACACCATGGATCAGTATATTTTTTGGTATGTTTGTTTCAGGAATTTTCGCTGTCTTAATTGGTATACCAATGCTTAGATTAAGTGGCCACTACTTTGCAATTGCCACTTTGTTAATTGGGATTAGTTTCCAAGTAGTTTTTCAAAGATGGGATTTAGTTGGAGCTGCATCAGGATTATGGGTGACAATGACACCAGAAGATTCATGGTCTGCATTACAGTTTCATAGCAGTAAAGCTCCATATTATTATGTTTTTTTAATGTTCTTTTTAATCACATTCTTTTTAGTTTGGTTATTAAGTAGATCAAAACTAGGTTATAGATTAAGAGCAGTTAGAGACGATCCACAAGCAGCGTTAAGTTTATGTATCAATGTTTCAAACTATAAAATTATAGCTTATGTGATTTCAGCAATGATCATGGCTCCAATGGGTAGTTTATTTGCTCAATATATTTTAATTATTGATCCAGATAGAGTTTTTAATATTGAGATATCAATTATAGTTTTATTAATCACAGTACTAGGTGGAATTGGAAATGTTTGGGGTCCAATTATAGGAGCTGCAATACTTGTGCCAATTTCAGAATATTCAAGAATTTATTTAGGAGGCACAGGTGGCGCTGTTGACTTAATTTTTTATGGTTTGATTTTAATGATTATTTGCATTTTTAGACCAAATGGTCTGATCTCATTTATTCCTAAAGATATTTTAGAAAGAAAAAAACAACGATGAAAATATTAACAGTTGAAAATCTTAGTAAATCTTTTGGAGGCATCCATGCAAATAGAGATATTTCTTTTGACGTTGAAGAAGGGTCAATTTTAGGAGTGATAGGACCTAATGGTGCTGGTAAATCTACTTTATTTGATTTGATTACTGGTTTTACAAAACCAGATACTGGAAAAGTAAAATTTTTTGATAAAAATATTTTTGGAATTAGTCCTGATAAAATTAGTAATCTTGGAGTAGGTAGAACTTTTCAAAAACTAAAACCATTTGCAGATCAAACATTACTTGAAAATGTTATGATAGGAGCGTTTGTTAAAGAGAAAGATATTAAAAGAGCAAGAGATAGAGCCTTAGAAATTATTGACTTTGTAGATCTGATTGAAAAAAGACATCACTTCGCAAAAGAGTTATCAACTGGACAAAGGAAAAGATTAGAAATGGCTAGAGCTATGGCTATCGATCCTAAATTACTTTTGATGGATGAAGTAACAGGAGGAGTGGATCAAAAAACTATTCCTGGACTTGTTGAACTTGTTAAAAAATTAAAAAATACAGGGGTAACAATTATTACAATTGAACATAACATTAATATTATAATGGAAATTTCTGACAATGTTCTCGCTTTAGATCAAGGAAAAAGAATTGCATTTGGTGAACCAAAAGAAATTCAAAATAACAAACAAGTAATAGATGCTTACCTAGGAACATTCGATGCTGCTTGATGTAAAAAATATTGATGTTTTATATGATGATTTTCAGGTTATCTGGGATGTTTCTATTAATGTAAATAAAGCTGAAATGGTTGCACTTTTAGGACCAAATGGATCTGGTAAAAGTACTGTTTTAAATACTATAAGTAATTTAGTTGAGCATAAAAAAGGGTCTATCACTTTTGATAATACTTTAATCTCAAATATTCCAACTTATAGAAGAACTGAATTAGGAATTTCACATGTCCTTGAAAGAAGAAGGGTATTTCCTCATCTTACTGTTAAACAAAATCTTTTATTGGGTGCTTGGCATCCTAAGGCTAAAGAAGAGTTAACAAATTCATTAAACAAAGTTTATAAGATATTTCCAAAACTAGAAACCAGATCAGATCAATTAGCAAAAACAATGTCTGGTGGAGAACAACAAATGCTAGCTATAGCTAGAGGAATGATGGGATTGCCTAAACTTTTAATGGTCGATGAACCTTTTTTAGGTTTGTCGCCAATGGTTATGAAAGACTTAATTAAGATATTTAAAAATATTGTTGCAGAAGGTATTTCAATTTTATTTGTAGAGCAAAATGTAAGATTAGCTCTGAGTATGGCAGACAGAGGCTATGTTTTAGAAAGTGGCAGATTAGTTATTGATGGTAAATCAGAAGATCTAATTGATAATGAGAGAGTAACTAAAGTTTTTTTAGGAAATTAATTAAAAAGCAGCAAGATCGTTATTTAGTTTGTCAGTAATAAGCATTTTACCTGGGCTGTGAGTAATACAAAAGTCAGGTTTTGAATTTTCTAAAACAGATTGAGGAGTAACTCCACATGCCCAAAATACAGGAATTTCATTGTTCTTTATTGTTCTAGGTGGATCACCATATTCAGGTTTCATTATATCTTTAATTCCAATTTCATCTGGATTACCAACATGCACAGGTGCACCATGCACAGCAGGAAATCTGGAACTAATTTGAATTGATCTAATTGTATCCTTTGAACTTAAGGGCCTCATAGACACAACTAGTTTTCCTGAAAATTGTCCAGCGGGTTCACAGTCTATTGAAGTTTTATACATTGGAACAATAGTATTGTTTTCTATATGTTGAATTGGAATACCGGCTTCAATTAAAGGCAACTCAAAAGACATTGAACATCCTAGAACAAAAGTTGTTAAATCTTCATTCCAATATTTTTTAATATCATACGGCTCATCAACTAATTTTCCTTTTTCCCATATTCTATATTGAGGAACATCGGTTCTAATATCAATATCACCAAGATCTTTTAATGAAGGATCTCCTTTAGTACCAAATCCAATTAATGGACAAGGTTTTGGATTTTTTTGACAGAAAGAAGCAAAGTCCATTGCATATTTGCTAGGTAAGATACAAAGATTTCCTTGAACATACTTATTAGCAGCGCCTGCAGTTTGTTCCTTATAATTATTTTCTCTGATAACTTTTCTTGCCTCTAATGGATCTTGAATATCTAGCATTAAATTAGTATTTAGATTTCTTTGTTCCCTCAATTATTTCTTTTAACTCGTTATATTCTTCACAGTTACAAGTTTCTAATACTTTTAGTCTTTCTTTAGCTAAATCCATTCTATTTGTAGCAACATATAATTCACCTAGATACTCATTTATTCCAATATGGTCTGGTTTGATTGCTAGACCTTGAAGATAATATTTTTCTCCATTTTCAAAATCACCAAGTTTTCTTGTTGTAAAACCAAGATAATTAAGTGTATCCGCTTGATTTGGTTTTTTATCGTTTGATTTTAGAAGAAGTTTTAGAGCTTTTTCATATCTCTTTTTAGCTTTTTCTAGTTTGCCTTTTTTTTCAAATTTTTTTGCAGCTTTAACATGAGTAACTGCTTTATCGTATTCTGACTTTACCTTCTTTGGTGTTGAGTCTGAACCTGCTGACATTACATTGGACGCAAACAAAACAAATATCAAAGTAATAAATATTTTTTTAATCATTATAAAAATTTCTCCATTTGGCTTAAAGGTTTTAAATTAAGTCCATTTTCAATTAAATTTTCTCTAATTGAACTTGCTGTAGCAAGTGAACTTTCATTATCACCATGTATGCAGACAGAGTCGATTTCACAAGGTATTTGCTTTCCACTGTGACAATTCAGTGCCTGATTTTTTACCATGCTTAATACATGTTTTTTAGCTTCCTCAGGATCGGTGATTAATGCATGTGGTTTTTTTCTAGAAACTAAATTTCCATCATCTTCATAGGTTCTATCTGCAAAAATTTCACAGGCAATCTTCATATCTAATTTTTTAGCTGCTTGTTCCATTTTAGAGCCAGTAGGAACTAAATAGATCAAATCTTTACTTATTTCATTGATTGCTTTCGCTAAAGTAGTTGCCAGATCAATATCCTCACACGCCATATTATTTAAAGCTCCATGTGGTTTTATATGAGTAACATTTTCTCCATGATCTTGAGCAATTTTTTGTAAAATTTCATATTGGTCAATAATTAATTTTCTAATTTCTTCAGGTGCTAGGTTCATTCTTTGTCTTCCAAAATTTTCTGGGTCATTGAATGATGGATGAGCACCAATACTTACACCATTTTTTTTTGATATTTGAACCACTTGGTTCATGGATTCTTCATCACCAGCATGAAATCCACATGCTACGTTAGCAGAATTCACTATATCAAGTAAGTCTGGATCATATTTATTTGAATGGTGTTTTGATTTTTCACCTAAATCACAATTTATATTAATTTCCATAGTTCTAATTGTTGAAGTATAACATGCCATGATAAAAAATATATCAAATCTTGGTGACGCAGCTGTTTATTGCGATTTTGGTGTAGAGGTAAATAAATCAATTAACTCTGAAGTAATAAAATATTTTAAAGCTTTAAAAAAAGAGAATATTGAAAGTATAAATAATCTTACTCCTTCTTATAATAAGTTAATAGTTTCTTACGATCTTAGAAAAACAAACTTTAGAGAAGTAAAAAAATTAATTGAAAATTTAAATGTTAATGAAACTCAAGATAACAATAGTAATAAAATAGAAATTCCAGTTTGTTGTGATGATCAATTTTCTCTCGATATAAAAAGATTAGAAGAAAAATTAAATATCAGTCGAGATAAAATTTTAGAAAATTTTTTTAGTAAGGAATATTTTTGTTATATGACAGGATTTATCGCTGGCATGCCATTTTTAGGAGATTTGGATGAAAATATGAGAGTACCAAGATTAGAAACACCAAGAGTTAAAGTCCCCAAAGGATCAGTTGCTTTAACTGAACAATTTGCAAATATTTATACATTTGAAAGCCCTGGTGGATGGAATATACTTGGTAATACACCTGTAGATGTTTTTGATAATTCAAAAGAATTAGAACCAAATTTAATAAATCCTGGCGACATAGTAGTTTTTAAACAAATAAATCTTGAAAAATACAATAGCTACAATGACAAATAATTTCGAAATTATAAGAGCTGGAGTTAATACTACTTTTCAAGACCAAGGAAGAAACAACTTATATCATATAGGAATTCCATTTAGTGGAGCGATGGATAATAGAAATTATAGTTTAGCTAACAAGCTGGCAGGTAATAAATTAAATTCTCCAGTTATAGAATTTGCATACCAAGGACCACATATAAAATATTTAGGAGAAAATATTAATATAGCAGTTACAGGTGATATTGTTTTTAAAATTATTAAAAATGGTACAGAAATTGATGGTAATTGTTATGAGAGTTATCAAATTGAAAGTGGAGATGAGATTAATCTAATCTCAACAAATAAATCAGTTTATGGATATTTAGCATTTGGTGGAGAATTGGATTTAAAATTTCAGTGGAATAGTTGTTCGATAAATACTAAGGCAAATATTGGATCAAATAATGGAAAAAAATTAGAGAACGGTCAAAAAGTAAATATCCTAAATATTAATTCAGACCAAAGTAAAAAAAAGACTAATTACATAAATTCTAAAGTTGAAAATATCAGAGTAATAAAAGGACCAAACTTTGATTATTTTTCAGAGGAAGGAAAAAAAATATTTTTTGAAAAAGAATTTTCTGTATCAAAACTTTCAGATAGAATGGGGATGCGTTTAGAGGGTCCAAAAATTGAAAATATTGTAAATACCAACATTAAATCAGAAGGTTTGTTAAAAGGGGTCATTCAGGTACCAGCAGACGGAAACCCAATTATTATGCTGTCAGACCATGGTACTATTGGAGGGTATCCAAAAATTGGGGTTGTAGCTAGTGTTGATTATGATCGATTGGTACAAATATCACCTGGCTCAAAAATCAAATTTAAAGAGATAAATTTATCTGATGCTGAAACTTTGTTTAAATTATATGAGATGGACACTCAGAACTTACTTAATCAAATATAATGAATATTATTAGAAAACTTCCTGGACCCTTCTTAGTATTTCTAGGTGCATGCAGTCTTAGTTTTGGAGGTTTGATTGTAAAATCATTTGAGGGAGCAACCCTTTGGCAAATATTATTTTGGAGAACGGTATTCTTCCTAATTGTTATTGGCTTGTATTTAACTTTAACTTATAAGAAACAAGTATTTAGATCCTTTTATAATTTAGGATTTCCTGGTTTCTTTGGTGGATTTATTTTATCACTTGGTTTTAGTGGTTATGTGTTTGCGATGTATAACACAACAGTTGCTAATGCTAATTTTATTATTCAAACACAAACAATCTTTTTAGCAATATTTGGTTACTTTTTTTTAAAAGAAAAAATTTCAGTAATTACTCTTACTTCAATAATTCTTGCAATTTCAGGAATACTTTTAATGGTCGGAAGATCTTTATCTCCAGGCGAAATGTCTGGAAATATAGCAGCTTTCATAATGCCAATATCCTTTGCTACATTAATTTTAGTTGTAAGAAAATATCCAACTGTTGATATGGTCCCTGCTCAATTTGTTGCAGGTGTTTTTGCGTTGTTAATAGGTTTACTAATGTCAGAAAAAATAATGATATCTCCTAATGATATTTTTTTAGGATTTTTAGCTGGGTTTTTACAATTAGGATTAGGTTTTATCTTTATTACTATCGGAGCTCAACGAACACCATCGGCAATGGTTGGAATCATAATGCTAACAGAAGCTGTACTAGGTCCTTTATGGGCGTGGTTGTTTATAAATGAACAACCACCTTTCATTGTTATAATTGGAGGATCAATAGTTATTTTTGCAGTTTTACTTCAATTTTACAATTTATATACCTCAGAAAAAAAAGCGATCTAATAACATTTGACATTAAACCGTATTTATTAGAATATTTGTTAACGGGAGAGATCACAAACTTTGTGACACCGAAGGAGCAACCGCCCAGGAAACTCTCAGGTAAAAGGACCGTATTATATTAACTCTGGAAAGAGATTGAGTTCTCGCCGAAGGAGTAAAACTCTCAGGCAAAAATACAGATGGGTACGACAGAGTTAGTATGGGGAAAAAAACATCATTAAACAAACTTCATCAAGATAACCACGCTAAATTTGTAGAATTTGCTGGATATGAAATGCCCATACAATACAGCAAAGGAATTGTTGAAGAGCATAAATTCACAAGATCAAATGCAGGTATTTTTGATGTGTCTCATATGGGTCAGTTATTTATTCATGGTGGAGAAGATTTGACTGCTGATCTTGAAAAAATTTTTCCACTTGATTTAAAAAATTTGAAACAAAACTCTTCTAAATATAGTTTTTTAATGAATGATAGTGCTGGAATTCATGACGATTTGATAATCACTAAAATTGAGAAAGGATATTTAATTATTTTAAACGCAGCATGCAAAGATAATGATTTTAAAATTTTATCAGATTTACTGAACAGTAAATATGAAATGGTTCTTGATGATCAAAGAGCATTAATTGCAATTCAAGGTCCAAAGTCAGTTGAGATTTTAAACAATACAATAGAGGGTGTTGAAAAACTTAATTTTATGACAGGGAACTGGTTTGATTATAAAGATCAGAAAGTTTTTGTAACAAGATCTGGTTACACAGGAGAGGATGGTTTTGAAGTATCTATTAATAACGATTTAGCTGAAGGATTTACTCAGAATTTGATGGAAAAAGGAGCACAACTTATAGGACTTGGGGCAAGAGATACCTTGAGATTAGAGGCTGGATTGTGCTTATATGGACATGAACTTGATACTGAAAAAACACCTATTGAAGCAAACTTAAAGTGGGCGATTTCTAAAGAGAGAATTTCAAATGGTGGATATGTAGGTTCAGATAAAATTATGAAAGAAATACAAGAAGGTACCTCTAAAATTAGAATTGGGATTAAGCCAGAAGGAAGATTGATTGCTAGAGAAAAAACTAAAATCTTTGATGATTCAGAAAAACTTATTGGCGAGGTTACCAGCGGAACTTTTGGCCCAAGTGTAAATGGTCCAATAGCAATGGGCTACATAGATAAAGAGTTTTCCAAAGTTGATACAAAAGTTTTACTAGAAGTAAGAGGAAAAAAACATCCTGCAAGTGTTTGTGGGTTACCATTTTATAAAAAAAGTTACGTGAAAGGAGCAAACTAATGAGTGAAGTTAAATTTTCAAAAGAGCATGAGTGGATTACAGTAGAGGGCGATGTTGCCACCATTGGAATTACAAAACACGCAACTGAAATGTTGGGAGATATTGTTTTTGCTGAGTTACCTGAAAAAGGTTCAAGCGTTGAAAAAGATGGTACAGCAGGAGTAGTTGAGTCTACTAAAGCTGCAAGTGATGTTTATACTCCAGTAAGTGGTGAAGTTGTAGATACCAACCAAGCTATAGTAGATGATCCTGCAAAGATCAATGAAGACCCTGAAGGATCAGCTTGGTTTTTTAAACTTAAATTGAAAGATAGTTCAGAAATGGATAGCTTAATGAACAAAGAAGAATACGATAAATTTGCAAAGGAGAGTGCTAGCTAATGTTACATAACTCACAAAAAGACTTTTTAAAAAGACACATTGGACCTTCAGAAGAAGATCAAAATAAAATGCTGAAGGAGCTTAATTATAATTCATTAGATGATTTAATAAAAAGTACAGTTCCAGAAAAGATACAATTGAAAGATGGATTAAATATAGGAGAGTCTAATTCTGAGTATGAAGCTTTAAGAAAATTGAAAGCAATTTCAAAAAAAAATCAAATTTATTCTAATTTTATTGGCATGGGTTACTATGGAACTTACACTCCGTATGTAATTTTAAGAAATATTCTAGAAAATCCAGGTTGGTATACATCATATACGCCTTATCAGCCTGAAGTAGCACAAGGAAGACTAGAAATGCTTCTAAACTTCCAACAAATGATTGTTGATTTCACAGGTATGGATATTGCAAACGCATCTTTGCTTGATGAAGGAACAGCAGCTGCAGAAGCTATGGGATTAAGTCATAGGTTAAATAAAAAGGATAGTAATTTAGTTTTTGTATCAGAAAATTGTCATCCACAAACAATTGATGTAATTCAAACAAGAGCAGAGCCAATGGGATTAAAAGTACTTGTTGGTAATGAAGATAAAGTATTGGATCAACTTAAAGAGGATTTAGTTTGTGGAATTCTTCAATACCCTGGAACTTTAGGAGACATCAAAGATCCGAGTGAAGCTATCAGCAAAATCCATAAAAAAAATGGAAAAGCTGTACTAGTTTCTGATTTATTAGCTTTAGCGCTACTTAAAACACCAAGAGAATTAGGCGCTGATATTGCAGTAGGAAGCTCTCAAAGATTTGGAATTCCAATGGGTTATGGTGGACCTCATGCAGCTTTCTTTGCAACTAAAGACGAGTTTAAAAGGTCTATGCCAGGAAGAATTATTGGTGTGTCTGTTGATAGACATGGAAACAAAGCTTACAGATTATCTCTTCAAACAAGAGAACAACACATTAGAAGAGATAAAGCGACAAGTAACATTTGTACTGCTCAAGCATTGTTAGCAATTGTTTCAGCGGCATATGCAATTTACCACGGACCAGATGGAATAAAAACTATTGCAGAACGAGTTTCTCAATTAGCTAAAAATTTTGCAGATAAATTAAAACAATCTGGATATGAAATTTATTCAGATCATTTCTTTGATACAGTTACAATTGTAACAAAAGATAAAACTGATCAGATCTATAAAAATGCTTTAGATCAAAAAGTAAACATTAGAAGAGTAAATTCTGAAATGTTAGCAGTTTCTTTTGATGAAAAGAAAAACGTTTATAGAGTAAATCAATTGTTGAAAATTTTTAATGCAGCCGAGTCTATTAAAAAAGAAGATCCAACAGTAAGTTTACCTAATTTACCAAAAAATTTACTGAGAACCTCTAAATACTTAGAACATCCTGTTTTTAACTCATATCATTCAGAAACAGAGATGCTTAGATATTTAAAAAAATTAGAAGATAAAGATATAGCTCTTAACAGAACTATGATTGCACTTGGTTCATGTACTATGAAATTAAATGCTACTGCAGAAATGATTCCTATTTCATGGAGAGAGTTGGCTGAACCTCATCCGTTTGTACCAGTAGAACAGATGGAAGGGTACAGAGCTTTATTTACTGATCTTAAAAATTGGCTAAGATCAATTACTGGTTTTAGTGGTGTTTCACTTCAACCAAATGCAGGTGCTCAAGGAGAATATGCAGGCTTAATGGTAATTAGAAAATATCATTTAGATAGAGGAGAAGAAAACAGGAATATATGTTTAATTCCAAGCTCAGCACATGGAACAAATCCTGCTAGCGCACAAATGGTTGGAATGAAAGTTGTAGTTGTTGATTGTGATAAAGAAGGAAATGTTGATTTTGAAGATTTGAAGAAAAAAGCAGAAGCACATTCTGAAAATCTTGGAGCATTAATGGTTACATATCCGTCTACCCACGGTGTATTTGAAGAAAAAATTACAGACATTTGTGAACTGATACATAAACATGGTGGTCAAGTTTATATGGATGGTGCAAATTTAAATGCACTTGTTGGAATAGCAAGACCTGGAAATTTTGGTCCAGATGTTTGTCATATAAACTTACACAAAACATTCTGCATTCCACATGGTGGTGGAGGACCAGGAATGGGACCAATTGCATGTAAAAGACATTTGCAAGTTTATTTACCTAATCATCCAGTTGTTAAAGATTGTGGACCTGCTACAGGAATAGGAGCAGTTTCAGCAGCCCCTTGGGGAAGCTCAAGTATTTTATCAATATCTTGGATGTATATTAAAATGATGGGTTCTGAAGGTTTAAAACTAGCTACACAAGTCGCCATTTTAAATGCAAATTATATAGCTCATAGACTTAAAGATCATTTCCCAATTTTGTACAAAGGCTCAAATGGAAATGTTGCTCATGAATGTATTATTGATATTCGATCAATTAAGAGTGAGACAGGTATTACAGAGGAAGATATTGCTAAAAGATTGATCGATTATGGTTTCCATGCACCTACAATGTCTTGGCCAGTTGCAGGAACTATGATGATAGAGCCAACAGAGAGTGAGAGTTTATCTGAGCTTGATAGATTTTGTGATACTTTAATTAATATCAAATCTGAAATAGATAAGATCAATTCTGGTGAGTTTGATAAAGTAGACAATCCTATTAAGAACGCTCCTCATACAGATATAGAGCTTGCATCAGATGAATGGGATCATAAATATTCAAGAGAGCAAGCTGCTTATGCTGCTAAGTTCTTGAAAACAAATAAATTTTGGCCACCAGTTGCAAGAGTGGACAATGTTTATGGAGATAAGAATATCTTTTGTACTTGTCCAAGTATGGATGAGTTTAAAGAAGACGCGGCATAATCATTAATGAAAATTGCTGTAGTTGGTTCTGGGATATCAGGCTTAAGTGCTGCATATTATTTATCAAAAAAACATCATGTAGATCTTTTTGAGAAAGAAGATCATTTTGGTGGTCATTCTCACACAATAGATTTAGTTTTTGATGAAAAGAAAGTATCTGTAGATATTGGTTTTATTGTATTTAATTTTCAAACCTATCCAAATTTAATTAATTTCTTTAAAGAAAATGATATTCAGATTGAAAAAAGTGACATGTCTTTTTCGGTTTCTGTAGAAAATACAAACTTTGAATATTGTGGAAAAGGTTTGAATGGAATTTTTTCTAACAGATCTAATTTGTTTAATCCTAATTTTTTAAAAATGTTTTTTGATATCATTAAATTTTATAAAAATAGCGATCAAATAAATGTTACAGATCAAAAACTTACTTTAGGTGAATATTTAGAAAATAATAAACTATCAAAAACATTTATTGATTACCATATCATCCCAATGGTATCTGCAATCTGGTCTATGCCACCTTATGAAGCTAGCAAGATGCCAATAACATTCTTTTTAAAATTTTTTCAAAATCACGGGCTCTTTAAATTAAAAAATAGACCTCAGTGGTATACCGTAACCAATAGAAGTAGAACTTATGTGAATAAAGTAATTTCAAAGATAAGTGGTGAATACTATAAAAATTATAAAATTAAAAAAATTATAAGAAAATCAAAAGGGTTAGATTTATATTACGGTGGTGAAAGTGAATTTTTTGATTACGATAAGGTTATAATAGCAGCTCACGCTGATGAAGCTTTGAAGTTGATTGATAATCCTACTGAAGAAGAGACAAAAATTTTATCTAATTTTAGTTATAAGGAAAATATTGCATATATTCATACAGACAAAAGAGCGATGCCAAAAAATAAAAAGGCATGGTCCTCTTGGAATTCATCAATCAATGACAAAGATTTAGAAAAAAATTCTATTACTTATTGGTTAAACCTTTTGCAAAACCTTAAATGCGATCAGGACCTTTTTTTAACTCTTAATCCATATTTTGAAATTGATGAGAGTAAAATACTTAAAATAGTTAAATTTACTCATCCTTATTACGATCAACAAGCGTTAGATGCTCAATCTGAACTGTCTAGTTTACAAAATAAAAAAGATTTACTTTTTTGCGGGAGTTATTTTGGTTACGGTTTTCATGAAGATGGAATAAAATCATCTATTGAAATGCTAAAATACCTAAATGACTAACTCATGTATATATAACGGAAAAGTAATCCATAAACGTTTTAAACCTAAAGAACACTATTTTAAGTATAGTGTTTTCTCACTTTTAATTGATTTATCTGAGTTAAGAAAAATAGATCAAGAGATTAGCTTCTTTTCATTGAATAAATTCAATTTAATCAGTTTTCATGAAAAGGATCATGGTGAACGCGACGGATCTTCTCTTGATGAGTGGGTAAAGAAAAATTTAGAACAAAATAAAATAGAGACTGTAGATATTAAAATTAAGCTTCTCTGTTATCCAAGGATTTTTGGATATGTGTTTAATCCTCTAAGTATCTTTTTTGTTTATAAACAAAATGACAAATTAATATCTATATTATATGAGGTGAAAAATACATTTGGTGAGCAACATACTTATGTTTTTAGAGTAGATAGTGAAAATAAATTAATTCAGAATAATTGTTCTAAAAAATTTCATGTTTCACCTTTTATAGGAATGAATTGTAAGTATTTCTTTAGAATTCTTAATCCAGATGAAAAACTTTCTGTAATCATTGATCAATACGATCAAGAAGGAAAAATTTTATTTGCATCTCAAGATGGAAAAAGAACAAACTTAAATAGCAGTCAATTATTAAAATCATATTTAAAGCACCCTCTGATGACTATAAAAATAATATCAGCAATCCATTTTGAGGCCTTTAAATTATGGATGAAAGGAATTAAGATTATTAAAAAAAAAATAAAAATAAGAAACAATTTAACGGTTGAAAATTAATGTTATTAAATAGAGCTGCAGATAAATTGGTTTTTAAATTTTTAAGTAAAATTAAAAATGGATACCTTGAAATAACTACCTATGAAGGTGAGATATTAAAGTTTGGTAACTCCGATCAATCTTTAAAGGCAAATATTAAGATAAAAAAACCAAATTTTAATTATAATTTAATTAGAGGTGGAAGCATTGGTTTTGCTGAAAGTTATATGAGAGGTGAATTTGAAACTGATAATCTTTCAGATCTAATTGAGTTAACAGCAAGAAATATTCAAGTGATATATAAATTCTCTGGTTTGCTTGATCTGCCTGTAATCAATTTTATTAAAAATAAAATAATCAAAAATACAAAAAGTCGAAGTAAGGAAAATATTGCAAAACATTATGATCTTGGAAATGATTTTTTTTCATTGTGGCTAGATGATACTTTAACTTATTCAAGTGCAATCTTTGATGACAGTTCAAAAAATTTAAGTGTTGCGCAAAATAATAAATACCAAAAATTAATTGATCTAATCAAACCTAGTTCTGGTGACAAAGTATTAGAGATTGGGTGTGGATGGGGTGGCTTTGCAGAATATTTAGGTAAGAAATATGATGTAAAGTTAGACTGTATTACTATTTCCAAAAAACAATTCGAATACGCAAAAGAAAGAATTCATAAATGTGGACTAAATGAAAAAGTAAATATTGAGATAAAAGATTACCGTGATCTTCAAGGAAAATATAATTCGATAGCCTCAATTGAAATGATCGAAGCAGTTGGGCAAAATTATTTAGAGAGTTATTTTAAAACAATAAAGGACAATTTATCAAATGGGGGAAAGGCTGCAATTCAAGCAATAACCATTGATGATAGTTTATTTGATAGATACAAAAATAAACAAGATTTTATTCAAAAATACATTTTCCCAGGAGGATTTCTTCCTAACAAAAATATCATTAATAGATACGTTTCAGATAATGGCTTAACAATCAATTCATACATTTCGTATGCAGATCACTATGCAGAAACGTTAGCTATCTGGAGAGAAGAGTTTTTGAGAAAATGGGATCAAATTAAAAATCAAGGATTTGATCTGACCTTTAAAAGAATGTGGGAATTTTACCTATCTTATTGTGAAGCTGGATTTAAATCTAAAAATATTGATTTGATTCAATTTTCAATGCAGAATAAATAACAGCAATAATATGAAAATAATTAAATCAATTTCGTTGATAATTTTGGCATTCTTAATTACAAGTTGCTCAAATAATAGTGCCATGAAACCAGAAGATTTTAAAAATAAAGAACCTAGATTAATTATTGAAGAATACCTATCAGGAAACGTCAAAGCTTGGGGTGTTTTACAAAATCGATCAGGAAAAGTTACAAGACAATTCTCAGCTGATTTAGACGGAACATGGGATGGTAAACAATTAATTTTAAAAGAAAAATTTAATTGGGACGACGGTGAAGTTCAAGATCGAGAGTGGACAATTACTAAAATAGATGAACATAATTATGAAGGTACAGCAGGGGATGTTGTTGGAAAAGCAATAGGATATTCTTACGGACCTGCATTTAAATTTGAGTATGTTTTATTAGTTCCGGTTAAAGGAAAAGAATTAAAAATTACTTTTGATGATTGGATCTTTAAGCAAGATGAAAGAGTTGCAATCAACAGAGCTACAATGACTAAGTTTGGATTTAAGGTAGCAGAGCTAACGGTTGTATTCGTTAAAGATTAATTATTTCTTTTGATGCTTAGTCATCTTTCCTACTAATTTAAAATAAAGTTTACTTGGAAGAAAACTAAAGAACTTTAAAGTTAAAGTAAGTGCTTTTGGAAAATGTATTTCAAAAACATTTTTATTAATCAAGCCATCATAAATTTGATCAGCAGCAAATTCAGGTGTTTTCAAAAATGGCATTTTAAAATCATTTTTATCAGTCATAGGTGTTTTAATAAAACCAGGAGAAACTAAACAAACGCGAACATTATACCTTTTAAAATCAAAATATAAACTTTCTGCTAAATTGTTTAGTGCGGATTTCGATGGTCCATAACCAGTTGAATTAGGTAATCCTCTATAACCAGCAATTGACGAAACTATTGTAATTATACCATTTTTTCTCTCTCTATAATATTGTTCAACTGCTTTAATCGAGTTCACTGTTCCAAAAAAATTTACTTTAAAGACATCTTCCATTTGCTCAACATCAATTTCTTTTTCTTTTTTTGGATTCCATGTACCAGTTGAAAAAAAGCATATATCAATATTATCAAACTTAGTTTTAATCTGATTGAAAACTTCTATACATTTTATTTTATCAGTAACATCTAAAGGAAACGATGAAATATTTTCATAATTATTTGACAGTTCATCTAAGAGCTCAACTCTTCTAGCAGATACAGCCACATTCCATCCTTTGTTTGCAAATTTAATTGCCAAGGCTCTACCAATTCCTGTACTGCCGCCAGTTATCCAAATAGTTTTTTTGTTCATTTTTTGTTATGTATAAACATTATGTTAAAAAATAAAATTGTAACATTTATATTATTTCTTATCATTACATTTTCAGCTTCATTAATTGGAGGTTTGGCTACAATTACTTTCAAGGAGCCTTGGTATTCTTTATTAAATAAACCTGTTTTTAATCCACCAGACTGGGTGTTTGGTCCTGTATGGACAATTTTGTATTTTTTAATGACAATTTCTATTTGGATGTATTGGCATTCCAAATATAAAGAGATGAATACAGTTTATATTTATTTTATTCATTTAGTTTTCAATGCAACTTGGAGTATAGTTTTTTTTGTATTTCACAACATGGTTTTAGCTTTATTAGTATTAGTTGTGTTAATTGCATTCATTATTAATTTAATCATAAGATATAGACGCGTCACAATGATGAGCTCGTATTTGATGATTCCATATTTACTTTGGTGTTGCTTTGCTCTAATTTTGAATAGTAGCTTGATAATTTTAAACTAACTATGGACGATGTTGTTATAATCGGTGGAGGAATAATAGGGGCTGCCACTGCATATTTTTTATCTAAAGAAGGAAGAAAAGTTAAAGTTATTGAAAGAGATCCAACTTATAAAACAGCTTCATTTCCGTTGTCTTTAGGAGGTTTTAGAAGACAATTTTTTCAAAAAGAAAATATATTATTGGGTAAATTTGCTAGAGAATTTATTTTTCAAATACCAGAATTATTAAAAACAGAAAAGAATCCTAATCCAACAGCAAGTATGGTCCCAAATGGATACTTATTAATGTTTGGAAAAGAACATGCAGAAGAGCAATATAGAGCCTTAGAAAATCATAAAGCATGTGATGCAGGTACTAAAAATATAAGTGGCGAAGAGCTTTCAAAAATTTTTCCATATATAAATTCCGAAGGTATTGAAACAGCTACTTACACTGATGATAAAAGTGAAGGATGGATTGATCCTTTTTTATTTCATAGTGCTTTAAAGAGTAAAGCAATTGAACTTGGTGCAGAATTTATTAAGGGCGAGGTTAAAGATATTTCTGAAGTTAATGCAAAAACAATTGTTTCTGCAGCTGGTTGTTGGACTAAAAAATTATTAGAAGATATCCCAGTAGTTCCTCAAAAACATACGGTCTTCAGAGTAAAATGCCCAACACATATAAAAGAAATGCCTTTGTCTGCAGATTTAACAACAGGCGTGTATTGGAGACCTGAAGGAAAAGAATATTTAGCAGGTTCACCTAAATGGACTTTTGATGATTCAAATCTTGAACCAGCTTGGGATGATTTTGAAGAAATTGTTTGGCCAGCTTTAGCAAAAAGAATACCAGTATTTGAAGAATTAAAATTAACTGGGGCTTGGGCAGGTTTTTACGATCATAATAAATTAGATAGTAATGCTATAGTTGGAAAGCATCCAAAATACGAAAATGTTTATATGGCATCAGGTTTTACTGGCAGGGGTTTGCAACAAGCTCCAGGTATAGGAAGAGCTTTAACAGAATTAATTACTACAGGATCTTACCAAACAATAGACGTTAGTGTGTTTGCAGTTGAAAGAGTTCTAGAACAAAAAGCTCGACCAGAACCTTACGTTTTGTAAAAAAAAATGGAAAAAGAAAAATTTAATATTAAAGATTACAATCACATAATTAAACTTATTGAAGAAAAAAATTTTCTTAAAGCTGAAGAAGAATTATTTAAAATTATTAATTATAAAAAAAATCAATTTTACTCTCATCAGCTTTTAGGTGTAGTTTATTCAAACACTGGAAATATTGACAAGGCATTAAGTCACTACCAGACTTCTATTAATCTGAATCCAAAAAATTCTGGTGCACTTTTTAATTTAGCTATGTTGTATAAAACTTTAAATAAAGATGATAGCGCAGTTGAATATTTTTTAAAAGTAACAAAATTTGATCCAAAACTTATTGAACCATATCTTTATATTGCAAGTATTTATGAAAAAAAAAAAAAATTAAATGAGGCTAATAATTTTTATCAAAAAGCACTTTCTTTAAATAAAGATTACTTGCCTACAAATCAATCTTATTCTAAATTTTTAATGAAAGCAGGAGAAATTCCAAAAGGATTATCCTATCAATATAAATACTTTGGAATAATTAAATTTAAATCTAAAGATATGGAAATACTTTAATGGAAAGAATTAAAATCTCAGAAGAGACAAATTTTATAGGTTGTTGGAACTTTAATGATCAGAAATTATGTGAAGATATAATTAATTTGTTCGAAAATAACAAAAAATTTCATATAAAAGGGGTTACTGGACTAGGAATTGACGAAAATGTTAAGAAATCAACAGATATGCCTGTAGATCCAAAAAATTTAAATAATGATAAATTTAAAGTTTTAAAAATATATATGAATAAGTTATTTGAATGTTATCAAGATTATAAAGCGTCTTGGCCTTATTTAAATAGAAGTTTTACAGAGGTAGATATCCCTACATTTAATTTGCAAAAATATGAAGCAGGAGGGCATTTTTCATATTTACATTGCGAAAGAGAAGGGATTTCAACAATGCATAGAGTTTTTGCCTGGATGACATATTTAAATGACGTGGAAGATGGCGGCGAGACTTACTTTGAGCATTTTAAATTAAAAATTAAACCAGAAACAGGAAAAACACTAATTTGGCCTGCTGAATGGACACACGCACATAAAGGAGAGGTATTAAAATCAGGTTTAAAATACATAGTTACTGGTTGGATGCATTTTCCATTTAATTTTCAAGTACCACAGAAAGTCTGATATTCTTTATTACTTAAAGGAGCTGGTAATTGGTATTTTGAAATATTTTCTTGATTTTCGTATGGTTTATTCAATACTAACAATAACTGTTTAATTTTTTGTAAATTTCCATTCTCAGCAAATGTTAGTGCTTCTTCCACTTTATGGTTTCTAGGAATCACGATTGGATTATTTTTTTTCATAAGTTTAATTTGCTTTTCTTTAGTTGAATTGTTTGATTCAGATCTTTTTTTCCATCCATTTTTCCAATTAATAAAATCATTATTTTTGTATATCTCATCAGAATTAATATCCATCAAATGACAAAAAGTATTAGTGTAATCCGCTTTATTTTTTTCCATCCAATTAAGTAAATCATTAATTAGTTTTTTATCATTTTTATCTTTACCAAATAGACCGAGTTTATCTCGCATCATATTTAACCATTTATCCTCATAAATATTTTGAAAATTATCTATTAAATCTGTTGCTAATTTAATTGCAGTGTCTTCATTTTTGTCAATTAGAGGAATTAAACATTCTGCAAATCTTGCTAAATTCCATTTTGTAATTGGTGGTTGATTTGAAAATGCATATCTTCCAAACTTATCTATAGAGCTAAATACAGTTTTTGGATCATATTGATCCATGAAAGCACATGGACCGTAATCAATTGTTTCGCCAGAAATAGCCATGTTATCAGTATTCATTACTCCATGAATAAATCCAACTCTCATCCAATTGATCACTAACTGACATTGTCTTTCCATTACAAGACTTAATAAATCTAAAGCTTTGTTTTTAGAGGTCTTAATTTCTGGATAGTGTCTATCAATTGTGTAATCAACCAATGTATTAAGATCTTCTAGATTTTGAGTGGCAGCAATATATTGAAAAGTACCAACTCGAATATGACTGGATGCAACTCTTGTTAAAATTGCTCCATTTAACAAATTTTCTCTAACAACTTTTTCTCCGGTTTTAACAACAGCAAGACTTCTAGTTGTTGGAATATTTAAAGCGTTAATTGCTTCACTAATTATGTATTCTCTTAACATTGGACCTAAAGCAGCTCTTCCATCACCACCCCTAGAAAAAGAAGTTCTCCCCGAACCTTTATATTGTATATCAAAACGTTGATTTTTATTATCTATATGCTCTCCTAATAGAACTGCTCTACCATCTCCAAGCATCGTGAAATGACCAAATTGATGACCAGCATATGCTTGTGCAATTGAATTAGTTCCATCAGGCAAACTATTTCCAGAGAATATTTCAGCTAATTTTTTTTTATCTATTCCCAAAAAGTTTAAATTTAAATTTTTAGCAAGTTCTTCATTTAAAATAACAAGCTCAGGCTCATGAACTGGGGTGGGCTTTATATCTTCTTTAAATGTTTTTGATAGTTTTGAATATGAATTATCAAAACGCCAACCGATGGTCATTTTAATTAACTTACTTCAGCTTGATGTTCTTTTGGCTTAACTTCTGTTTTAAATTGATTAGAAATTTTTTGAACTTCAACAGATGAAACTTTGTATTCAGCACACATTGTTTCTTCATCTTTTCCATGACCAGTTACCATATTAACCATATGTTCTGGGAAGTGGAATGTTGTAAATACAATTCCTTCTTTAACTTTATCTGTTACTTCAACTTTTAAAGCAACTTCACCTCTTCCAGAATATAATCTTCCAATATCACCTGTATTTAAATCTCTATGAGCTGCATCTTTAGGGTGAATAAGCAAAACATCCTCATCAACAATGTTTATATTTTTTGTTCTTCTTGTCATTGTTGCTGCATTGTAGTGTTGTAAAACTCTACTTGTAGTTAAAATTAATGGATAATCTTTTTGATTAGCTTCTATCTCACTAGACTCTTTCCAATCAAAGTTTTTCAATCTTCCTTTTCCAAGTTTAAATGTTTCTGTGTGTAGAATTTGTGTATCTGTTCCATCTTCTTTTACTGGCCATTGCAATCCTAATTTACCAAGTCTCTCTCTAGTAACACCTTTAAAGAATGGTACCACATCAGCAATCTCTGCTAATACTTGATCTGCATCATAAGATGGTTGATCAAAACCTAATTTTTGCATCATCTCAGTTACAATTAGTCCATCTGGTTTTGTACCTGGTAATGGAGGAACTGCTCTATTAACTCTTTGAATTCTTCTTTCGGTATTTGTAAAAGTTCCATCTTTTTCTAAGAATGTAGTTCCTGGTAAAACGACAGTAGCAAGTTTTGCAGTTTCACTCATAAATATTTCTTGAACCACTAATAGCTCTAATGAGTTCATTGCCTCAATAACATGTGCACTATTTGGATCTGTTTGAACTATATCTTCACCAATAATCCATAAACCTTTTAGTTCTTTACTGATTGCAGCCTCAAACATTTGAGGGATTTTTAAACCCGGTTTAGTAGGGTGAGTTACACCATATTTTTCAGTATAAAATTTTTGATTGTTTTCATCTGCTACTTCAAAATAACCTGCACCTTGGTGAGGCTGACATCCCATATCTGCAGCACCTTGTACATTATTTTGGCCTCTCAATGGATTTACACCAACACCTTTTCTTCCAATATTTCCTGTAATCATTGCTAAATCAGCAATTAACATCACAGTTTTAGAACCTTGTTCGTGTTCAGTAACTCCTAATCCATGGAACTCCATTGAATTTCTTGCTGTTGCATAGGCAATTGCAGCTTCTTTAACTAGTTGTTTATCAACACCAGCAACTTTTGCTAATTGATCAACATCCTGTCTTTCAATTTCTTTTAAGAAATTATCAAAACCTTCTGTTCTATCTCTTACAAAGTCAGCATTATAAAGTTTAGATTTAATAATAAAGTGTAACATCATATTTAGAACCGCAACGTTAGTTCCAGGTCTAAGTTTGATATGATAATCTGCAAGCTTAGCTAATTCAGTTGTTACTGGATCAAGGACAATTAATTTTTTTCCTTTCATCACTTGCTGTTTAATTTTTGCTCCTGTAACTGGGTGAGCATTAGTTGGGTTTGCACCAATCACTAAAAATAAATCTGCATGATAAATATCTTCTGTTGAGTTAGTTGCAGCACCTGTTCCAAATGTTTGCTGCATACCCCAAGCTGTAGGTGAATGACAAATTCTTGCACAACAATCTACACTGTTAGTTCCAACAGCCACTCTAATCATTTTTTGGAAAACATAGTTTTCTTCGTTTGTACATCTTGCAGAAGAAATTCCAGCAAAAGCATCTGGTCCGTTTTCTTTTGTAATTCTATTCATTTCTTTTTTAATAAAGTCATACGCTTCATCCCAACTAGCTTCTTCAAACTTTCCGTTTCTTTTAATCAATGGAGTTTTTAATCTGTCAGGGTGTTCATAAAAACTGAATGCGTATCTTCCTTTAATACAAGTGTGACCAGCGTTTACTTCTGTTTGTTTAGGAGTGTCTATTGCAACTACCTTATCATCTTTAATTGATGCTTCTAAGTTACAACCAACACCACAGTACGAACAAGTAGTTCTAACTTTTTTATCTACAGCTGCAGATTTAGATTGGAATACATCTGAAATTGCATCCGTTGGACATGTATGAGCACAAGCTCCACATGACACACAAGAACTATCTCCAAACATCATATCGTTGTCTGTTGTAATTCTAGACTCAAATCCTCTACCACTCATTGTTAAAACAAATGATCCTTGAATTTCATCACATGCTCTGACACATCTTCCACAGTTAATACAGTTATCCAAATTCATTCTCATGTAATCATGAGAAGTATCTCTTGGAATTCCTTTATGTTGCTTAGGACTATTGTATCTATGTTCAGCAACACCTAAATCATTTGCAACTGTTTGAAGTTCACAGTTATTGTTTACTTCACAAGTATCACATTCCATAGGGTGGTCAGTTAAAACTAGCTCAACAATATTTTTTCTAAGACTTGTTAATGCTTCGTTTGAAGTAAATATGTGTTGGTTTTCTGCAACAGGTGTATGACAAGATGCAACTACTTTAGTTGGACCATCTTTTTCTAAAGCAACTTCAACAGAACAAACTCTGCAAGCTCCATATGGTGCTAAGTTAGGGTCATCACATAAAGTTGGCACCTTTTTTTCACCAACATAGCTTTTAACAAACTTTAAAATAGATGTATGATTAGGACCTATTTCGTAAGGTTTTCCATTAATATAAGCAATTTTTCTTTTCTCAGAACTCATTAATTATCCTTCACCATATCATTTTTCATTTCATCGCCAAAGTATTTTAGGATGTTTTGAATGGGAGTTGGTATCGCTCCACATAGAGCACATAAGCACCCTTTTTGCATAGTAACCAACAATTCTTCTAGTAATTTTAAAGGAATTTTTGCTGTTTTCTTCTTAGCTTGATCAAACATTTCTTTTCCTCTGTAAGATCCAAGTCTTCCTGGGAAACATTTACCACAAGATTCTTCTGCAGAAAATTCAAACAAATGATGAATATATTCAGCCATTGGAAAATCTTTTGGAATACTAACTACACTTGCGTGACCTAACATAAAACCTTTTGCAGTAAACTCTTGAAAATCTAAATTTAAATTTTCTATTTCACTTAAAGGAACTACTCCACCTAAAGGACCACCTATTTGAAAAGCTTTGACCGGTTCTTTATATCCTCCACCAATTTCATTAAATATTTTTTTCATTGGTGTTCCCATATCAATTTCATAAACACCTGGATTATTAAAGAAACTATCTAAGCAAACTAATTTTGTTCCAGCTGACTTTTTATTTCCAACCGAAGAAAATTTTTCTGATCCATTTAATAAAATTCCAGTTGCAGCAGCTAAAGTTTCAACATTGTTAACCACTGTTGGTTTTTTATATAATCCTTCTGTTACAGGGAAGGGGGGTCTTACATCTACTTCAGCTCTTCTTCCTTCAATAGAAGCTATCAAAGCTGTTTCTTCTCCACAAATATATGCACCTTGACCGATACAAATTCCAAGATCAAAAGAAAAATCTGTCCCTAAAATATTTTCACCTAATAGATTTAATTTTTTAAGTTCATTAATACATCCATTGATCGCTTCAATCGATTTTGGATACTCGCCTCTGATGTATAAAACTCCTTCATCACTTCCAATTACAAATCCACATAACACCATTCCAAAAATTACTTTTAATGGTTGATCTTCTAACAGGTATCTGTCTGAAAAAGCTCCTGAGTCACCTTCATCTGCATTGCAGATAACATATTTCTTATCACCTTTTGCTTTACTACAGAAATCCCATTTCATTCCTGTTGGAAAACCTGCACCACCTCTTCCTGTAAGGTTTGAGTCTAATAATGATTTTACTATTTCTTTTTTATCTGTTTTTAAAAATTTACTTAACTGTTCTTTGAATTGATCTGTTGATGATAACTTATCATCCATTAAAAAACTTGTTGTTGCATAACTCTTAGAGAAAAACTTTTCTTGTTTAATTTCTTCACCTTTTAAAATTTGATCTATTTTTTCAATATCTTTTCCAGCATAATTTTCACCATCATAGTGAAATGCATGATTTTCATAACAATGACCTAGACAAAACATCTCTCCAACTTTGTCATCACCTAATTTTTCTTTTAATTTATCTTTTAGTTTGTCTTGAGAACCAGCACACATGCATGCACTACCATTACAAACGAAAGCTTTTTTTTCTCTATGTGAAGGTCTTAAAAATTCATAAAAAGATTCAGCACCGTGAAGTGTTGAAACTCCAAGGTTATGTTTTTTTGCAATTTCTTTAATATCTTCTGGGTTTTCACTTAATGTGTTCTCTGAAATTTGCTTAAATAGGTTGTCTTTTAAGCCTATTTTTCCAGATAAATTACTTATATTTTTTGACACAATTTCTCTTTTTTTATTATTCCACCTTAACTTTTTTGTTATTTGTGTAAATATTAAAACTGTCCCTCTTTACGAAACCTATGAGGGTAATGTCAAACTTATTAGCTAAATCGATGGCTAGACTTGTTGGCGCACCAACCCCGATCATAATCCCAATATCTGTCATCAAAACCTTCTGAACTAGCTCAAAATTAAGTCTCCCAGAACAGGTAATAAATTGATCTTTTGGATCAAATTGCTTTTTCTCCAAAGCACTGCCGATAAGTTTGTCTAAAGCATTATGTCTTCCAACATCCTCTCTAAGAGCTAACAATTTTCCATCACTGTTAAATAAACCACTTGCATGGATACCACCAGTTTTGCTGAATTCAGACTGACTTTCTCTTAAAATATCAGGTGATTGGATAATTACATCTTTTGAAATTTTAGGTTCCGAGGCATTTGTCTTTGTAGTTTTAATTATCTCTAGTGCATCCAATGAAGATTTCCCACAAACTCCACAAGAGGAGTTGGTTAAAAAATCTCTTTTAATTTTTGATATATTAACATTTTCTGAATTATTGAGTTTTGCTAGTATTTTATTTTGAATTTTATATTGACCAACTTTGTCTCCATAACTTTCAATACTATCAATATCATTTAAACTTTTTACAATTTGTTCATTAAATAAAAATCCTCTTACCAGATCTTCATCATTACCAGGAGTTCTCATCGTAATAGATAAAGTTTGTTCAACCCAATTATCTTTTTCTTTATACTTTAAAGAAATCTCTAATGGTTCTTCAATAGAAACTAAATCTTCAACATCTTTAAAGTTATTAGATGAATACTTTAAAACTTTATATTTTGAATTCATAATTATTTTAAAGGATAGTTTTTTTGCAATAAATATTTATTGATTATGATTGCGAGTAACAAAATTATGATACATCCAAATATAATTGGATTAATTAAATAATCATAAGAAGCACTTCCAATAATAACAATTATTGGGTTTCCTCCTGCGGGTGGATGAACAACATTTAATAAAATCATTAAGAACACTCCAATACCTACTGCAAATGCAATACTCATATAAATTGGAAGTGGTGTAAAATTAACAAACAACACACCCACCAAAGCAGTTAATAAATGTCCAAAGAAAACATTTTTTGGTTGTGCAAAAGGACTCTCAGGAAAACCAAATAACAAAACCATGGACGAGCCAAATGATGCCGCAATAAAATATCCAAGAGTACTTTTGTAAGTTAATACTGTAAGCACTCCTATAGTGATTGTTGAAAAAAAACCTGCAATCAAAGCTTTTTGCAATAATGGTTTTGTGATTTTTATCATTTATATTTTTAATGCTTTAACAATTGTTCTTAAAGGTAAAAGCAAACATTCTTTCCTTGAAAGATTTTTTTTATCTAAAATTTCTTTAAAATCTTTCCAGTGTTTTTCTAGACCTACTTTAACATCTTCAAACAATTTTTCACCAGCTGTAACAAAATCTTTTATTTCCTTTAAGTTTTTATTCTTAATTTTTCTAGATAATAAGCTGACAGATGCTTGGCAATAAATACAAGATTTACACTGATAACCCATATCTTTTACAACGTCATCTTTGACAATTAAGCTTATTTCCATCTCATCTCCACAAATAGGATTTTTGTTTTTTGATTTGTGAGTAAAGTTTTCTAAAACTTTATTATTTTCTGTGTGAGACGCGATTTCTAAAATTCTTAAATCCATTTAATTTCTTTAATTCAACTTTGAATGTTTTATATTTTATTAATGGAACATAACAATATTTTAGGAACAGTGCTAGCAGGCGGTAAGTCACAAAGATTTGGTGAAGATAAATCTCAGATATTACTAGCTGATAAAATATTGATTGATTACATCTTGGCAGAAATAATTGACGAATTTAAGGAAGTATTAATAGTATCAAATAATTCAATTAAATTTACTAATTCAGACAAAATTTCACTAATTGGAGATATTAAAAAAGATCTTGGCCCTTTAGGTGGAGTTCTGTCAGCAATGAAATGGGTCAAAGATCATAATAAAAACTATCAATGGATAGCAACTTTTCCAGTAGATACTCCCTTCTTTAAAAAAGAAATTTTAGAGCAATTCATTAATCAAATTGATGAAAATGAAAGTAGTTTATTTTTTATAAAATCAAACAATACTAGGCATAACATCTTTGGTTTATGGTCGATGAATTTATTAGATCAATTAGAAGATGATCTAGAAAAGGGAGCCCGGAAAGTTGAATTGTGGGCTAATAGTATTGGAGTTAAAATAATTAATATGGAGTTTCCGAATCAAGATCCTTTCTTTAATATCAATACAAAAGAAGATTTAGAACAAGCCAAAGAATTATTAAAAAAATGATTAGTTACGATCAATCTAGAAAAATTTTAAAAAAGGCAAAAATTGAAATTAAAGATGAAACTATATTGAGTGAAAACTCTATTAACAGAGTGATTTCAGATAACATTTATTCAAAGATCAATTATCCAGCAGGAGATAATGCTGCATTTGATGGATTTGCAGTTAAATCAAAAGATACTGATGGAATTAAGAAAAATTCACCAAAACAATTTAAAATAATTGGATCTATTGCAGCAGGAACAAAATCATTAAATAAAAAAATTAAAAAATACGATGCTGTTGAAATAATGACGGGTGGAATAATTCCTAAAGGTTTTGATACAATCATTCCAATAGAACAAATTATTTTTTATCCAAACAAAAATAATAAAAAATACATTTTAGTTAATCAAAAAATTAAAAAGTTTAATCATGCAAGATTTGCAGGTTCAGACTTTAAAAAGGGTGAGATAGTTGTCAAAAAAAATACAATAATACAGCCAAATCATATTTTAGCTTTTAAAACTTTAGGGATAAAAAAAATTAAAGTTAAAAAGAAAATTAATATTTTATTTTTTTCAACAGGAAACGAAATTACAGATCAAGACAACATTCCAAATTGGAAAGTTAGAAACTCTAACATTCATTACATCAAAAATCTTAAAGAAAACTTTTTATTTAATTTTAAAAATGGTGGAATACTTAGAGATAACCATCAAAATATTTATAAATCTCAAATTAAAAAACTTATAAGTAGTGATACTGATATATTGATAACATCAGGAGCTGTTTCTGCTGGAAAATATGACTATATTCCAAGTGTTGTTAAGACATTTAAATTGTCCAATTATTTTAAAAGTGTAGCAATCCGACCAGGAAAACCTATTCTATTTGCTAAAATTAAAGGAAAACAAAAAGCAATATTTGGTCTTCCAGGAAATCCAATGTCATCATCTGCTTGTTTTAGATTTTTTGTTATTCCTTTTATGGAAAACATTTTAGGACTAAGTGAAGAACAGCCTATTAGGGCAACTTTAAAAAATAGCTTTTCAAAAAAACAGAATTTTACAAGGTTTGCAAAAAGCAAATTAAGCACAACTAAAAATGGAAAAATAGAAGTTGAGATTTTGCAAGGGCAAGAGTCTTTTAGAGTAAAGTCTTTTGTTAAATCAAACATTTGGTCTTTGTTGCCAGCAGGGAAATCAAAATTTAAAAAAGGGGATATCTTAGATTGTTTTTTCCCCAACCATTCTAATCAATCTTTGATTTAGAAACGTATTTTTGTTGTAGAAAAATCTTTTTAGAATTAGATTTCTACAAATGTTAGAGTTAAGAGATCCAAAACTTGCTGTCCCAATTGTACTGTTTGCTGGCATATTATGGTCATTTGGACCTTTGGTTGTAAGGTATATGGATAGTCCCAATCTTGTTCCTTGGCAGTATATATTTGGAAGAGGTTTAACTATTTTTATTCTACTTAATCTCTATCTATATTTTGAAGAAGGAAAAAACTTCTACAAAAATTACTATAAAATAGGGTTATCAGGAATTGTTGGTGGCTCAGGTCTTGGAGTTGCAATGATCACGTTTATTTATTCTATAACAAACACCAGCGCCGCTGTTACTTTGCTTTGTTTAGCTGCAATGCCTTTTTTTACAGCTCTTTTGGCATTTTTATTTCTTAGAGAACGAATTTCACTTAATGTTTGGATATCAATTATAATTGCTTCAGCTGGTATATTGATAATGGCGATTGGTAATACTGGTGAGAAATCTTTAATTGGTTTTGTGTTTGGACTAACATCATCAATAGGTTTTTCTGTATTTTCAGTTTCACTAAGATGGAGAAAAGAAACTCCTAAGTTTACAACAGTTGCTTTTGCTGGTTTCTTTTGTTTTGTGTTTGCATCAATTATGATTTTATCTACTGGACAAGCATTCTTTGCAACCAGCTATAATAGTTCTTTATTTTCACTTCATGGATTTTTAGTTTGTTCAGGATTAATTTTATACTCAATTGGTTCAAAAGCTATTCCAGCTGCTGAGTTAACATTATTGTCTTTAACAGAAGTTGTGGGTGGAATATTTTGGGTTTGGTTACCAATTTTAGGAATTAATGAAGTGCCATCAACAAATACTATTATTGGAGGTTTCTTTTTGTTTGTATCTTTATTCTATTACAGTTTAATTATGAGATGGAATAAACGCTACATAGCATTAAATTAAATTATTATGGAACGACCTGATTTTTTTGAACTTGAAAATGGTGAAAAAGTAAAATTACCATTTACAGATAAAGAGTATAACGATCGAGTAAGTAAACTTAGATCAGTGATGGAAAAAAATGGTCTTGATATGATTATTTTAACCTCCATGCATAACGTTGCGTATTACACAGGTTTTATTTACTGTTCTTTTGGAAGACCATATGGATGTGTGATTACTCAAGATAAAATTTCAACAATTTCAGCTAATATTGATGCAAGCCAACCATGGCGTAGATCGCATTGTGATAATGTGATTTATACTGATTGGAAAAGAGATAATTTTTTAAGAGCAATTGTATCAATTATTGGAAGAGACGAGCCTCCAAAAAATATTGGAATTGAAAATGATCATGTCACTTTAGATATGAGAGATAAAATAGGATCTATTTTTACTTTCTCTGTTTTTAGTGATGTTTCAAAAGATCTAATGAAACTTAGAATGATTAAATCTGATGAAGAAATTGAAATAATTCGAAATGGTGCAAGGATTGCAGACATTGGTGGTGAAGAAATAGCTAAAAATATTAGAGAAGATAACACAGAGATCGAAGTAGCAATAGCAGCAAGGGATAGAATGGAAAGGGAGATTGTTAAAAGTTATCCAGGTGCAGAATACATGGACACTTGGGTATGGTTCCAATCTGGCATCAATACAGATGGAGCTCACAATCCAAAGACTAATAGAAAATTAGTTAAAGGAGATATTTTATCTTTAAATACTTTTCCTATGATCTCAGGATATTACACTGCACTGGAGAGAACTTTGTTTTTAGATCATGCAGATGATGCCTCCCTTAAAGCTTGGGAAGCAAATGTTAAAGTTCACAAGCGTGGATTAGAATTAATTAAACCAGGTGTTAAATGTTCAGACATTTGTCATGAGCTAAATGAATTATTTGCTGAACTTGGTTACCTTCAGTACCGAACATTTGGTTATGGTCATTCATTTGGTATGCTTTCTCACTTTTATGGAAGAGAAGCTGGTTTAGAATTAAGAGAAGACATTGATACTATTCTTGAAGAAAATATGGTTGTTTCTATGGAGCCAATGATAATGATCCCAGAAGGTAATCCTGGTGCTGGTGGATATAGAGAACACGATATTTTATTAATAGGTAAAGATGGAGCAGAAAATATTACAAAATTTCCTTTCGGGCCTGAGCATAATATTATAAAAAACTAATCTTTATGAGCGAGAATAAAACTATTGTTAATAGTTGGAATGAGTGGGATCCGTTAAAACATGTTATTGTTGGAAGAGCGGATGGCACTTGTATTCCAGCACCAGAGCCAGCATTAGATGCAAAAGTTCCTGAAGATAGTGATATGCGAGGTCAGTTTGGTCCAAGAACCAAAGACACTGTCGATAAAGCAAATGAATTATTAGACAACTTTTCAAACATGCTTCAAAAAAGAGGTATTAAAGTTGATCGACCAACACCAATTGATTTTAATCAAAAAACATCAACACCAGATTGGGAAGCAGAAACTATGTTTGGTTGTATGCCCCCAAGAGATGTTTTGTTAACTGTAGGTAATGAAATTTTAGAAGCAACAATGAGTTATCGATGTCGTTGGTTTGAATATTTATGTTACCGACCATTACTTAAAGATTATTACAATCAAGATCCTAACATGAGACACGAATCCGCTCCAAAGCCAAGACTAACAGATGCAGATTACAGAAAAGATTATCTATCAGATAAAATTGGGGTTCAAAAAAGATTAGAGTGGACTGAAAAAAAATATTTCGTAACTACTGAAGAAGAACCATTATTTGATGCAGCAGATGTATTGAGATTTGGAAAAGATTTGGTTGTTCAACATGGATTTACAACTAATTTAAAAGGAATTGATTGGCTAAAGAGACATTATAAAGATCACAGAGTTCACGCAGTAAATTTCCCAGGAGATCCATATCCTATTCACATTGATGCAACCTTTACCCCAATAAAAGAAGGTTTAATTATCAACAATCCTCAAAGAAGATTGCCAAAAGAACAAAGAAAACTTTTTGAAGATAATGGATGGGAAATAGTTGATAGTGCTCAACCAGCTCATAACGAACCGCCACCGCTTTGTTATTCTTCAACATGGTTATCAATGAATGTTTTAGTTTTAGATCCTAAAACAGTTTGTGTTGAGAAAAGTGAAATTTATCAAGCTGAGCAGTTGGACAAATTAGGAATGGAAGTTGTTCCAGTAGAACTTAGAGATGCTTATGCATTTGGTGGAGGACTTCACTGTTGTACAGCAGATGTATATAGAGAAGGCACTTTAAAAGATTATTTTCCAAAATAATAACAATGGCAAAAATAAAAACAAAAAGAGAGCGAGTTAAATTCGCCTCTGACAATGTTGCAGGCGCATGTCCTGAGGTATTAGAGGCAATCATTAAAGCAAATGAAGGAGACAGCACTCCTTATGGAAACGATACTTTATCAACAGAGTTACAAGATAAGTTTTCAGAAATATTTGAAAAAGAAGTAATTGTTTTTCCAACCGCTTCAGGAACAGCTGCAAATGCTTTGGCTTTATCTACGATGACACCTTCATATGGAAATATTTATTGTCATAAGATGTCTCATATAAATACAGATGAATGTGGTGCGCCTGAATTTTATACAGGAGGTGGAAAGTTAATCCCTTTAACTGGAATAATGGGAAAAATAACTGCAGAAGAATTACACCAATCTATAGGTGGAAAAGGAGTTGTTCATCATACACAACCTTCATCAGTTAGCATTACTCAAGTATGCGAAACAGGTGAAGTTTATCAATTAGATGAAATCAAAAAAATTGCAGAGATAACTCACAAACATAATCTAAATTTACATATGGATGGTGCTAGATTTGCTAATGCATTGGTATCTTTAGATGTAACACCTGCAGAAATGACTTGGAAATCAGGGGTTGATGTATTGTCATTTGGAGCAACTAAAAATGGATGTTTAGCAGCTGAAGCAATTATATTTTTTAAGAAAGAATTAGTAGGGGATATCGCTTTTTTAATGAAAAGAGCAGGGCACTTATTATCTAAAATGCGTTTTGTATCTGCTCAATTAGATGCCTACATTTCAAATGATGTTTGGCTAAGAAATGCAAAACACGCAAATGCAATGGGAAAAAAATTAAGCGATGGTTTAAGCAAGCATAATGATATTGAAATTGCTTATCCAACTGAGGCAAACGAAGTCTTTGCAAAATTTCCAAGAGAAAAAATAGAAAATCTTAATTCCGAAGGTTACAAAATGAATGAGGAAGAGTTAGATGGAAAAGCTGTAAGATTAGTTGCTGCTTGGAATACTAAAGATAGTGATGTTGATGAATTGTTAAATACAATTAAAGCTAGCTAGGATTTTCTTTTAAAAACTCAATATATTTTATTACTTCTTCAAATTGTTCATCAGGAATATCCTTGTAACTTGCATTGAATTTACTTTTTACACAAATAGCAACATGAGCGTAGGGGTTTCTTCCTTTAGGATGATTTGGATGCTCGGGTAATTGCCCCACCAAATAATCGCCAGCTTCCTGAATAATTTTCCAGAGTTTACTTGCGTTTTCTTTATTCACTATGCCCCAAATTGTGTTTTATCTCTCTATCTACAAGTATTCTACAAGTTGTCCTATATAATCCTATAACTGAGAATCATGAAAAATATATTATAAATTTAAAAGATGAAAAATGAAAAAAACAGAAAACTAACTCAGGCAAAAAATTTAAAAAAAGATGAATTTTACACTCAATTAGAAGATATCGAGCAAGAATTAAGACATTATAAAAAACATTTTAAAAATAAAGTTGTTTATTGCAATTGTGATGATCCTAGAGTTAGTAATTTTTTTAAATATTTTTCATTAAATTTTGAAAAGTTAGGATTAAAAAAACTTATTACAACTTGTTATAAAAATCAAAACATGGATTTATTTAGCCAAAATAAATCTGAAAAAGCAATTTATTTGGAATATGAGGGTGATAAAAATAATAATCAAATTCCAGATCCAGAGGAGATTGGGATTAAAAGTTTAAATGGAGATGGTGATTTTAGAAGTGAGGAAGCAATAAAACTATTAAAACAATCTGATATAGTCGTTACAAACCCACCTTTTTCTTTGTTTAGGCCGTATGTTGCTCAACTTTTTGAGTACAATAAAAAGTTTTTAATTATAGGTCATCAAAATCAAATTAAATACAAAGAAACTTTTAAATTAATTAAAGAAAATAAAATGTGGATGGGTTATGGTTTTAAAGGTAATGCTGCTCATTTTATAAATAATCATTACACAGATTATGCAACAGCAGGTGATCATAAAGAGGGAATGATAAGAGTTTCAGGTGTTACATGGTTAACAAATCTTGATCACACAAAACGACATGAAGATTTAATTTTATATAAGAAATATAATACAGACGATTATAGAAAATATGATAACTATGATGCAATCAATGTAGATAAAACAAAAGATATTCCAATGAATTACAAAGGGGTAATGGGTGTTCCCATCACTTTTATGTATAAATATAATCCAGATCAATTCGAGATTTTAGGTATGACTTCTGGTAGAAATGAATTTGAAGCAGTCCCAACAAAGAAATATTTAAATCCCATTCAACATAATACTGATGGATCTAAAATAAATGGTAGTAAAGCAAACACTAGTGCTGCTATTTTATGGAAAAAGAAACCAGATGGTGTTTATTATACTGCTGATAAAGTAAAAGGTTATTTGACAATATTGTATACAAGATTTTTAATTAAAAATAAGAAATTAAAGTGACATGGAAATCGAATTAAAAAAAATTAAAATTAAAGATCTTGTAGAAAATTATTCTGATAAAGATCATGAGGGTGTATTTGGTTATGGAGGAAAATTAGACATCAGACCTCAATATCAAAGAGAGTTTGTTTATGATCCAGACCAAAGATCAGCTGTAATAAATTCAATATTTGAAGATTATCCGCTAAATGTAATGTATTGGGCTGTTAGAGAAGATGGAAGATTTGAAGTTATAGATGGTCAACAGAGAACGATATCAATTTGTCAATACGTTGTAGGAGATTTTTCTTATAAAGAAAGATATTTTCACAATCTCCAGAATGATGAAAAAGATAAAATAAATAATTATGAATTAATGATATATTTTTGCAAAGGAAGCGATAGTGAAAAACTGTCTTGGTTTAAAATTATAAATATTGCAGGTGAAAAACTTTTAAATCAAGAGCTATTAAATGCAGTTTATTCAGGACCATGGGTAACAGATCTAAAAAAGTATTTTAGTAAAAATGGCTGCCCAGCTTATGACATAGGAAACAAATATTTAAAAGGATCTGCAATTAGACAAGATTACTTAGAAACGATACTTAAATGGAAAAGTGATAATAAAATTGAAGATTATATGGGCTCACACCAACATGAGAGTGATGCAAATGAAATTTGGTTATATTTTCAAAGTATAATCAATTGGGTTCAAGCTATTTTTCCTAATTACAGAAAAGAAATGAAAGGTGTTGATTGGGGTTATCTCTATGACAAATTCAATAAAAAAAAAATTGATCATAAAATTCTTGAAGAAGAAATTTCTAAATTAATGCAAGATAGAGATGTCACAAAGAAAAGTGGAATATATTTTTATGTGTTAACTAGAGAAGAAAAATATTTGAATCTGAGAGCATTTGACGAAAACCATAAAAGAGAAGCTTACGAGAAACAAAAAGGTATCTGCCCTAAATGTGAGAAACATTTTTCAATAGATGAAATGGAGGCGGACCATATAGATCCCTGGAGTTCAGGAGGAGCAACTATTTCAGAAAATTGTCAAATGTTATGTAAAGAAGATAATAGAAGAAAGTCAGGAAGATAAAGTTTTTTCATAACATTTATTTTGAAAATTTACTATAAAATGCTTTTTGAGATTTTTGATCTTGAGCTAGTATTTTTTTAATTTCTTTACCAGTCATCCAACAATCTAAATAAATTGTTGCCTCTGTTATCAAAGCTCCTAGATCTTTTTTTTTCATTTCCTTATTTCCAGGTGTAGAAAAATATATACCATTGGCATTAGCAAAAACTCTTAGTATTGATGATTTAATTCCAAAATTAAAACTATCAACTCCCTCTTTTTGTATTTTAGAAACTGCAACACCAACTACATTTCCCATTTCATTAATTATTGGACCTCCACTATTTCCAGAATTAAGTGCAGCATCTGTTTGAAATTCTGCATAATTATCATTCATTCCCGCTAAAGCTGTAACTGTCCCACTTGTAGCTTTAATTGCTGCACTAATTTTTTTTCCTAGTGGGAACCCAGCCACTATTACATCTTCTAATAATTGAGCGTCTTCATTTGAAACAGCATATATTTTTTTTGGTTTTATATCTGATTTTATAAATGCAAGATCATTTACTTTATCAACGGCTATTACTTGGGAATTATATTCTTTTCCGTTATAAATTGCTTTTATGTAGGTACATCCATCTATTACATGATTATTTGTAACTAAATGTCCTTGTTTTGAAATAAAAAAACCAGTTCCAGAGGATGCTGCTATGATTTCGTTATCATCAATTTTTGGGATTGTACTATTGTCTGGTGTATTTACTTCTAACGATGCTAAAACTTTATCAGTTCCAGAACAATTAGCGCTATAATTATAGTAGCTTTTTGAGAATGGACTTCCATCATCATCATAAAATTCTGCATCATAAGAACCAGTCGAAACACCATTTACTATTGAAAGTCTTTTTCTAGTATTTGTTCTTTTAAAACCGCTTTTATCTGAAATATAATCAGGTTCTTTTAATTTTAAGGTTTCACCATTTCCAATAGCTTCAAATGTTGTTAATCTTAATTCTCTTTCTTTATCTTTTCCTGCCCAATCTAAAAATCTTTTGCTCGCATAAAAACCGCTTTGCCCACCCCAATGACTTGTTTCAACTAAATGAACATAATCAATTTTCTTGTCTGAATCTCTAACAGAAATTTCATAATCTTCGTGAAAATTTTTCCTTTTGTTAGTAATTTCAAATCGAGGATCATGAGGTATAGTTTTGTATTCTATATATCCTTCGCAAGAAACAATAAATTTTTGTGCATAAGATAAGCTGCACCAAAAAGACATAAAAATTATAATACCAATAATTTTTTTCACAAATAAATATTATCAAATCCTTAAGAGAGAGTCTAATTGCTTTAATAATAGCAATTTGATTTATCTTTTTTTCTACAAGTTTGACATCAAGTTTTTTGATTAAATTGATAAGTCTTTGTGCAAATTATTGTTGTTAAATTTTTAATAATCCGCATGACTACTGCCTACTAGTGTGAGGTAGTGTGAACTAGGGTGTCCCTCTATTCCCCCAAATAATCGCCAGCTTCCTGAATAATTTTCCAGAGTTTACTTGCGTTTTCTTTGTTCATGCCAGTCCAAACCTTGTTTTATCTCGAAATGATCTAGTATCCCATAAAATCCTATAACAAAGAACCAAGATCGATAGAAGTTTTTTCATTTATAAGTCGTTGTTAAATTCTTCCGCATTATAATCAGTATAAATTTGTAACTGAGAGTGGAAATACTTTTGAAACAAATTTTTGTAAACAATGTGGAACTAGTGTTTATTGGACCATATCAGCACCCGCTTTAAAAGGTTTAACAGCTATTGCTGCTGCAACATTTGATCCACCAAGTTTTTGGTTTGGAGTATCAGGTGAGATTTTTACAAGATCAAAAGCGCCTTATATTGATATTAAATGTGAAGAACAATTTGAGACATCACCTACTTACAATCCAACTAAACAGGATGAAGATAGGTTTGATGGATCTAAATAGAATTATTTTCCCACAATAGAGGAAAATACTCTTCATCTAACAGATCACTATTTTCCTTTTTATATTTTTTATAAGTTTTAGCTGTTCCACCTTCATTTGTTGGATGAAATTTTGCATTACTTGGAACACAATGAGAAACGATTGCTCGTCGATTGTTATTTGAAGTATTTATTCCTGATCCATGCCAGGTAAAGCCATGGTGAAATGAAACTCCACCAGCTGGTACCTCTACATAAGCAACTTCTATTTGTTTATTATTTTTTTCAGCAAAAATATTTAATTCTTTTTTATAATCTTCTGGCGAGTGAAATTCTCCTTTAGGAGGTTGAAGCCCCCATTTATGAGAGCCTTTTATATACTCTAAAGTTCCAGTATCTTTTGAGGTATCATCTAATGACATCCAACAGGTCATCATTGTTTGAGGAATAAGCCAATCATCATAAGCAGCGTCTTGATGAAAGCCTAATGTTTTTCCTCCTGGTGGTTTCCATAAAACATTATCCTGAACTAATCTTGCACCTTGCCAGTTCATTAAACTAGAGCAAACTTCACCAATTATTTTATGACAAACTACTTTTTTTATTAAATGATCTGCCTTCCAAGCATTACAGATTTGACGAGTAACATCTTCAGGATCTTTACCAAATTTCCAGTTCCACTCATCTGGCTCAATTCCTGTTTCAAAATTACCTTTAAATAAAGGCTCAAATTTATTTCTAAGATCTTCAATATAATTTAAATCTAAAAAGTTATCTAAAATCAGAAAACCATTATTATTAAACTCTTCAATTAAACTCTCATTGAGCTCAAAGTTTATCATGAATTATTCGGTAACCATGAATGATAAAGTGGATTATCTTTATCTATTGGAAGTTTGATGTTTTTATTTTGTCTAGAAGAATCATAGACAGCAGTAACAAATTCCAAAGATTTTCTAGCATCTGATAAAGTTACCTCATCACTAGTAGATCCATCTAATTTGTTTGCAATTTCATCTAACATACCTGCATACCAAGATTGTGGTTCTTTTACTTTTGATAATACTTCATCTATTTGCGCTTGAGTAACTGGAGATCTTGGTAAGAAATACCACTCATCATCAGCTGGACTGTAGGGTTTATCTGGAGACGCACCAGATTCAGCTGTTAATCCATCAAAACAAAATCGAAGTCTACTTGTATCGTTTGCAGCTCCAAGTGTAATTGAGCTTGTAACTAAAGTTCCATTTTCCATTTCAATTGATAAAGCTGCACAATCTTCAACTTCAATATCATTTACTCTTGTTGATAATTTAGCAAATACATTTGAAACTGGACCTAAGATCATGCTTACTAAGTCATGAATGTGTATCGAATGACTCAATATTGCTCCACCTTGTTCACCTTCCCAAGTTCCTCTCCAAGGTTTTGAATAATAATCTTTTCCTCTATTCCAATGAGTTTCTAAAGAAGCAACCAAGGGTTTTCCTGCTAAACCAGATTTTATTAATGCTTTTAACTTTGAAAATCCTAGACCATATCGATATTGGAAAACTGGAAAAATAATTTTACCTGTCTCTTTACTGATCTTTTCTAATTGATCGACTTCTTTAAGACTTGATACTAATGGCTTTTCACAAATTACATGTTTTCCAGCTTCCATTGCTTTTTTACAAGCAGAAAAATGTAAATGGGGTGGAAGACATATATCAATGATATCAATTTCTTTTACTTTTAATACTTCATCAAAGTTGAGTGATATCTTTGTTTCAGTATCTTTTGATAAAATATTGTCAATAGCTTCTCTTGTAAGCCCACATAAAGTGTGAACATTAAATCTTTCTTTAACTTTTTGAAAATCTTCATAGTGCTTAGCGCCTATATTGGTTCCAATAATTGCTACTTGATATTTCTTCATTTTGTTTCAGCTTTTAATTGTGCTTTTATTGCAAGTTCCATTGAAAGATAAGTTAATTCCTGAGCACAAGCAGTTTCAGTTCTGTTGATTACATCATTAATTAAATTTCTAAAGTAGGGAAGCTTAACATTAGAACAATCGATATATTTTACCTCTTCATTATTAGCTAAATATAAATGATTACCTTTTTCTGATTTTGCTAAATCTGTATATTTTCTTATTTCTATATAGACTTTATCTCCAAGGATTAATAATCTCCCATCTCCCCACGTTGGAAGTGCATCTGGAGTAAACCAATCTAATCTAACGTAACCGTGTCCACCATTACCAGTTAGATTAACCTCTCCAAAATCTTGAAAACCAGGTTTTTCCTTTTTGGTAGTGTTTTCTACAAGTGCATGATTAATTTTCGCTTCATTTGAATTTGTAAATACTAAAAATTGATGAATTTGATGTGAGCCTATATCAGTAATTATTCCACCATAACTTTCTCTATCATAAAACCAATCAGGTCTTTCATAGTTGCCTTGTCTGTGTGGACCTATTCCAATTGTTTGTTTTACCTGACCAATTTTTCCCTCGTTTACTAATTCTTCAGCCTTAGCAACAGCTGCAACATGAAATCTTTCTGAAAAATTAACTGACCAAATTTTTCCAGTTTCTTTAACCGTTTGTTTAAGTTTATTTAATTGATCTAAAGTAGTACAACCAGGTTTATCGACCATCACATCTTTTCCAGCTTTTAAAGCTTCTATTGAATTATGAGCTCTATCTTTAGGAACTGAAGATATTAAAATCATATCAATTGAGGGATCATTTAATATTTCTTCCTTATTTTCTTTTCTTTTAATGTTTGGATATTTTGAATTAAACTCTTTTAAAGTTAATGGATCATCTTTTGTCCAAAAATGATTACACTTACATCCTTCTTTTAACATTTCATCAAGCATGTCGAAGATATGACCGTGATCGATACCAATAACTCCTAGATTAATGTTTTTATTCATAAAATTTAGTATGTACCCTTTTTTTCAGAACCTTTGTAAAAAATATCTTGAAGATTTTGATTTTCTCTTTTTTTAATTAATAAATCTTCTTTGTTCATCAATGATTTAGGTCTTTGAATTATCTCATGGTGATGAAATTCATCAACACCTCTTGCTAATTGAACACTATTTTTGCCTAATACTTGTTTAACATTGGTGCCAATATAACTTTGGATTACAAAACCAATTCTTCTGTCATTACTTTTGTTTATTCCTGATCCATGAACTATTCTTGGGTGATGTAATGACATTTGGCCTGCAACAAGTTCAACAGACTTAACTTCATTATCTGGAACATCATTAACTGTCTGACCTCTTGTTAACAAATTTCCTTGATTAAATTTTTCATCATGATCTTTGATTTCTATATGTGATTTAGGCCACATTTTCATACAACCATTTTCTTCATTTGAATCTGTTAAAGCTACCCAAGCGGTAACCCAATTATGAGGTTCTAAACCAATATATTTTGCATCCTGATGATAACTTACAAAACCTGTTTGGTTAGGATTTTTTATAAACAAAGTTGTTCCACATACTAAAATATTTTTTCCAGTAATACTTTCTACAGCATCTAATAGTTTTGAATTATGAACTATGGCATCTAGTTTTGGTGATATTAAATGGGCATTGTATCTTTCTGATTTATCAATTTCATCAGGCATTTCTTTTTCGATTATTTCAATTTCATCTCTTGCTTCTTTTGCTTCTTCTTTTGATAAAATATCAATTGGGGCTAAGTAACCTTGATCTTGGTATTCTTTAAGTTGATTTGAATTTAAATTAGCCATATGTTTTTAGAATGAATATTAGCATATCCTCTATTTATTTTTCACCAGTAAAATCAATCTCGTTTCAAAAAATTAATATATGTGAGATTAAAAAAAATATAGGAATTATTAATGATCGTTTGTTTGCATTCTCAAGATTATTAGATAGTGGAAAGGCTCAAAAAATGGAACAGGAGCCCAGTGAAAGGAAATTGATAAATTTTCTTACTTTAAAAAATACACCTATGCTTAACAAATATTCATTTGAATTTAATCAAGGAAATCTCGAATTATTTGATGATCAAAAAAAACTAATTTCGATTGATCCTAACAATCCAGAAGAAGTAAGTTTAATAGAGCAAGAAGTATTAAATTTAGATGACCAAGTTAAAAGACCATTATTTCTATTAAAGAATAACGAAAATCCTTTTTTTGATACTAATAGCGGGGGAGAGGTAATGAACTCAATATCTTTGATAAATAACAATAGTATTAAAGATTTTGAAAAAAATATGGGCAAAGAAGTTGAGCATCAAAGGTTTAGAGGAAACTTCTATATAAGTGGTTTAGATGCTTGGGAAGAGAGAAATTGGATAGGTAAAACTATCAACATTAATGGAGTAACCTTTAAAGTTGATGATCATATCCCAAGATGCTCAGCAACAAATCTGAAGCCTAAATCAGGCAAAATAACCTTTAACCTTCCTCAGAAACTTAAAGAATTTTATGATCATATGGATCTTGGAGTATATTTAATTCCTCTAGAAAATGGTGAAGTATCTATTGAGGATAAAATTATAATTTAATTTGTGGAACTAGGTTCTTCAAAAACATTTTTTGTTTCATTTACAGCAGTATTATCTAATGTTTCTGGAGTATCCGGGTCTAATTCCAATCCTGCAGGTGTGATGGTTGCAGGAACAGGAGTAAATGTAGAATCTGGATTATCCACAGTTTCTCTTACTCTCATTCTATATAAGCCAAATGCTCCAATTAAAGCATGAGCTATAATTAAAAATCCAAAAAATCCATTTAATCCAAACCATTCCATAAACAATGAACATAAAATTGGCCCACTAATAGCACCAACACCAAAAATTAATTGAAGCCCTCCTCCAGCAGCAACGAATTTAGATTTTGGAACAAAGTCATTAGTGTGTGCAAGGTTTAAAGAAAATAATGGAAGACATAAACTTGAATAGAGACCAACCGCAATAAAGAAAACTATTTTTTTAAATGCAAGTTCATCCATATAATAAATATTTTGTATAGGATCATTAGAGGTTAAAATTGATAATAGCGCTAGAGCAGAACTTCCAAAAGTAGTTACAACAATTACTCTTCTTCTATCATATTGATCCGAAAAATATCCAATTGGTCCTTGACCAAATACACCTGCAATCGTTGCAATAAATAATAAAATTGAAGTTTCAAATAGACTGAGTTTAGCAAGAGTTGCATAAACTGAGATCAATGAAAAAAATGCAGCATGAATTACTCCAGTGAAAAAAGAACTAAAAGTTCCAAGAGGAGAGATTTCATAAAGTTCTTTAATACTAATTGTTTCAATTTTTTTAAATTTTGGAGCTGGTCTTTTAGTTAATAGAATTGGAACAAGCGCTAAAGATAAAAGTACAGATACCAAAATAAAAGGTTCATATGCTTTTGGTTCACTTAAGTTAAGTAACAACATTCCAACTGCAAGACCAAAATAAATTACCATCATGTAAGCGGATAGTAATTGTCCTCTATTCTTATTAGTTGCTCTATCGTTTAACCAACTTTCAGTTACAACATAACAACTAACTAAACTGATACCTGTTATAAATCTACTTACTGTCCACATAAATGGATTTACATACACAACCGCAAGCAATGCACTAAGTGATGCAAGAGATGCAAAAGCTGCAAACACTCTGATGTGACCAACCTTAGATACAAAATTTGGAGTTGTTCTTGAGCCAACAAAGTAGCCGATATAATATCCTGACATGAAGATCCCTGTAGTAAAAACACTAAAGTCCTCAAGTACAGATCTAATACCCATTATCTGCATTTGTAATCCATGAGCTATCATCATGGTTCCAATACCTATAAATAGGGCCCAGGATTTTTTTACTTCTTTTTGCATTTCTAAATTTTAAGTATCAATAAATTGCGGGCTAAGTAGTTTTGGTTTGTGTTTTTTTTATGGCTAGGAATGAGTGAATAGCGATAGTTAAAATGATCACCACTCCTCCCTGAATTGTCTCCATTGAAGGTTGTTCTTTAACAACCATCCACACCCAAATAGGTCCCAAAACTGTTTCCATTAGAAAGAATAGATTTACCTCAGCTCCTGTTATGTATCTTGGAGCTATTGTTACTAATACAAAAGGAATGGCCACACAAAGGATACACATCGCTGGAATGATATAAATATCATTGTCTTTTAGCTCAAACGTATCAATAAAGAATAAAGCAACTAATGCTACTACCAGTTTACCAACCACAGCTGAAGGAACTAGGTTAAGGCTTTTACCAGCTCTGATTATTGTTGCCCCAGCAGCGAGACCACATGCAGTAATAAAACCTAAAATATCTCCAAAGATATTTCCTAATTTTACAGAGTCGTAAAATATATAAAGAACACTTAAAAACGTAATTAAAATAGCAACTAAAGTATTTCGATCTGGTTTTTCTTTTAAAAATATTGCACCAAAAATAGCGGACAACATTGGAGCAAGCGCAATCATCACAAGCGTATTTGCAACATTTGTATTTTGAATGGATAACACAAAAGCAATGTTAGTTATTGAAAAAGCAACTATATACGAAACACCATAAATTGAATTTCCATAAAGTAATTTAAAAAAACTTGATTTGTAAATAAACAGCATTCCAACAAATACAGTTACAAATGGAATGATGCCTCTATAAAAAACTAATCCCCATGTATCTACATTTGAAAGTCTTATAAATAAGCTATCAGGAGTGATAAACATCACTGCAACAAAAGCCATTAAAGAACCTTTTTGCTGATCAGTTAAATTGTTCACGCTTTTAATTCTTTCCAAAAAGTTTTTGCTAAGTTTATTCCTGATAAATCAAAAAAAGTTTTAAGTCCTGTAGGAGAAGTAACATTTACATCTCCATTTAATTTTTGATCTATAAAATCAATCCCTGCAAAATATATATTTTCTTTTTTTAAATCTTTAGCAATTAATTTTGAAATTTTATTTTCTTGATTTGTTAAATTTATATTTACAGCTTTAGCACCTTTGCTCATATTACTTAAATAAGATCCCTTTTTTGGAACTCTAGAAATTGCACCACAAACTTTTCCATTAATTATAAATACTCTTTTATCTCCTTTATTAATCTTAGGTAAAAATTTTTGACACATAATATGATTATGTTTTTTAATAAATTTATTAATAAGTTTTGAATTAAATTTATTTAATAAGTGAATATCATTGCCACTATAACTATGAATAGGTTTGATAATTACCTTATTATGCTTTTTAATAAAACTTTTGATTTCATTTATATCCTGAGAAAAAAGTGTATCAGGCATATATTTTAAATATTTTGTTGAATATAACTTTTCAGAGATGTTTCTGATAGATGTTGGGTTATTGATTATTTTAACTTTATTTTTAATGAAATCTAAAATGTAAGTCGTTAAAATATATTCTAAATTAAATGGTGGATCTTGACGGATTAAAATAAACTTACATTTTGCAAGGTCTAAAGTTTGTTTTTTAATGATTTTGTAAAATTTTTTGTCTTGATAATTGAACTTAATGAAGAAACCTTTAGCTAAAACTTTTTTGTTAATTATTGATAGATCTTTTGGATCGTAATAAAAAATCTTATATTTGTGTTGAATTTCGTTAGCTAAAAAAACACTAGTATCAGTTACAGGGTTTAAGGTAGAGGGATGATTGCCTTGAACAGCTACTATTTTATTTGTCATATAATTCTTCTAAATTTTCATCTTTTGAAAATTTACTAATCATATGATCTGCATTTGTAGTCTTATTATCAACTACATTTTGTAAATGATTTAAGAAGATAGTTTCGTTATTTCCTTTTTTACTAATGATGTCTCTTTTCTCTAATCCTTTTCTAGAAATATCTAAAAGAGTAGAAGTCCAATGCAATAAGTCTTTACCCATTAATTGTGTGTTAAATCCTTTTTGAGGAGCCTCTAAATAGGCATTAATTATTTTATCTGTTTCCCATGAAGAGACTAGTTCGTATGCTTCATCTAAATTTCCATACAACATACCAATATTGAAAGCTGGTCCAGCACATAGGCAATCCCAACCACAAGTATCCATTGATCTAAGCTCAATATATTTCTTCAGTCTATTTTCAGTGAAGATTGTGCTTAAGTGGGTTGTAAGATCAGCTTCAGTTGGAAGTCTATTTCCTATTTCTTCAATTTTTCCGTCCATAAAATCTTTAAATGTATATTTCCTTCCCGAAATATACTGATCATTATATTGAATGAATAAAATTGGAAAGTTCATGACAAATTCTGCATATTTTTCAAAATCTAAACTTTCAAAAAATAATTTAGGTAAACCTCCTCTTGAAGTGCTTTGCCATACTTTAGATCTGTAAGATAAATAATTACTGTTCTTTTTTTCAACTATTGATGAGTTTGCAAATAGTGCAATTGAAATAGGAACAATAGAATTAGCCAGTTTAAATTTTTTAATAAAATCTTCTTCTGAATTGTAATCAATATTTAATTGTGTTCCACACGTTCGATACATCATGTCTAAACTAAGCTCTCCACCTAGTGGCATGTCTTTTGTCATTAACTCATAACGTTGCTTAGGATTGTTTGGAATATCCTCTAATTTTGAAATAGGATCAAAACCCGCACTAACTATTTTGATATCTAATTTTTTAGTAACTTGTTTTAATTCAAATAAATAGTCTTGAGACTCTGCACATGCTTCATGCATATGGTTTAACTTGTCACCGGATAGTTCAATTTGGTTACCAGGTTCTAGTGTAATATTTTTACCGCCTTTATTTAGACCAATAATGTTTTCTTTTTCAAAAACAGGGTTCCAGCCAAACTCAGTTAAGGCTGTAAACATTTCTTTTACTTTAGGGTAATCAATTCTTTTATTGTCTTTAGTATTGAACAAGAACTTTTCATGTTCGATACCAATTCTAAAATCTTTATCTTCTTTAATTCCAGATTTAAAATATTCAATAATTTTTTCTTTACTGTTAGTCATGCGCTTTAGATAGTCGATTTTAATTTAATTTAAAGTAAAGAATAGGGCTTTCTTGAGAATATTTTCTTAACCATTGGCGCAAATTCCTCTAATTTCATACTTTTATAGTCTGGATCAAAAGAAGCCTGGTCCCATTTCTCACAAAACTCTACAGCATCGTTAAAATATTTATGATCTTTATATTTATCTCTTTGATTTTGATTCTTTCCAAGATGATGCGCGTAATAATACATCTGAAACTCGCCATGCTTTTGAATGATCCAATGTGTTTTTTCTGAAACGTAGGGTTTTAAAACTGAAGCTGCATATTCTGAATGATTAACAGGAGCTAACTCGTCTCCAATATCATGTAACAAAGCTGCAACTACCATTTCTTCATCTGCATTATCTTTAAAAGCTCTTGTTGCTGTTTGCAGAGAGTGTTCAAGTCTAGTTATTTTGTATCCCTCTAAAGTAGAATTTAATCCACTCATAAATTTTAATATTCGATCAGCAGTGCCATCAATATATTTTTGCTCATACTCATCAAGCAACAAGTACTCATCCTTCGTTCCATTTTTCATTTCAGTAAAATTTACTGTTTTCATATTTTAATTATTAGATGCTGTACTTAATAATGAAAGTTGAGTTATTTTATTATCGCCCAATTCATCAACAGGTTTAACAGGGTAATCTCCTGTAAAATAATGATCTGTTAATTGAGGATAAGCCTCATTTCTTTTGTCAAAACCAATTGCTCTATACAAACCATCAATAGATAAAAATTTAAGTGATTTTGCTCCTATGTATTCACAAATTTCGTCATTAGTTTTATTTGCTGCTAATAACTCTTTTTTAGTTGGAGTATCTACACCATAAAAATCTGGATATTTGATTTCAGGACAAGCAATTCGAACATGGACTTCTTTTGCACCCGCATCATATAACATTTTAACAATCTTATAAGAGGTAGTTCCTCTAACAAGCGAGTCATCAATTAGAATAATTTTTTTATCTTTAATTGTGCTTTGGTTTGCATTTAATTTTAATTTTACACCCAAACTTCTAATTTGCTGACTTGGTTCAATAAAAGTCCTTCCAACATAGTGATTTCTAATTAGACCATGTTCAAAATTCATTTTTAAGTGTTGTGCAAAACCGAGTGCCGCAGCATTACCAGAGTCTGGTACTGGTACTACTATATCTGCTTCTACATCATTCTCTTTTGCAAGCTCTTTTCCTAAATTTTTTCTATGTTCATATGCTGTCTTGTTATCAAGTAAGCTATCTGGTCTTGAAAAATAAATATATTCAAACACACATGGTCTTACTTTTTTAGGAGGGAAGGGCTTAATACTAGTTAATTCATCATCTTCAATTAACACTATTTCACCGTTCTCAACTTCTCTTATAAATTTTGCTCCAATAATATCTAATGCACATGTTTCAGACGCTAGCACGTAGCTAGTTCCTAGTTTTCCAATCATCAATGGTCTAATTCCATAAGGATCTCTTACACCTATCAAAGATTTTTGTGTCATCATTACCAAAGCATATCCTCCTTGGATTTGGAATATGGCATCAATAACTTTATCAATTGTTTTTGATCTTTTAGATTTAGCAATTAACTGAACAATAGTCTCTGTATCAGAAGTAGTATAAAAAATTGCTCCTTCTTCTACGAGTTTGTTTCTTAAAGATATTGAATTTGTTAAGTTTCCGTTGTGAGATACCCCAATTCCACCTGCATTAGTATCTGCAAAAAAAGGCTGGATATTTCTTAGAATATTATTACCAGTAGTACTGTATCGATTATGTCCAATAGCATAATTACCTTTAAGGTTTTTCAAAACTTTTTCTTTATTAAAATTATCACCAACTAAGCCAAATCTTTTTTCGGAATAATATTTTTCTCCATCAAAAGTAACAATTCCACATCCTTCCTGACCTCTATGCTGAAGTGCGTGCAAACCTAAAGCTGTTAACGCAGAGGCATCTTTTGCATTGCTTATGCCAAATACTCCACATTCTTCTTTTAGTTTTGGATCAAATATCTTCAATTTTTTCTTTAGATTCTTGATATGTTTTTTCATTAGGAAATTCTTCAACAAGATAACTACTACCTTTTTTCAAATATGGAAAGACGTATGATTTATCTAAATTAATCGGCCATTTATCGTAGTTATAAACAATATGCACTCCAGAAAAAATAGACACACATACAATATATGCTTTAACAAACCCAAAAAAGAATCCAAAGGCAGTATCTAAGCCACCGATACCAGTATATTTTATTGCCTTACTGATACCTTTGTTAACTAATAAAACTAAAAAGATAACAACTATAAATATTGCAATTCCAAGTCCAACATCGAGAATATATTCGTTATCAATTATATCTTTTACATAAGGTTTTATACGTGGAAATAAAATTAGAGTAATAACGTAGGCTAGGAGCCATTTTGCCATTGAAAGGATGCTTAAGACAAACCCTTTTCTATAACAGCTAATTAAAGACCATATGGTTACTGCGATATAGATTAAATCAATAATAGAGGATGCTTCAAAAAAATCTTTAAGAGCATCTACCATTAAGCATCTTCACCAAAAGGTTTAAACACCAATATCAATGCCGGCAGCAAAGTTAACACCGATATCATTGCAAGTAACATCGCTAGACCTGTAAACATTCCAAAATAGATTGTTGGTATAAATTTAGACAATACTAAAATTGAAAAACCAAATACAATTGTGATTGAAGTATTTAAAATTGCAACTCCAACTGTTGAGTGACACGTTTTTAATGTGCTGTTATAATCTTTTAGTTTGTTAAACTCTTCTTTAAACCTATAAATATAGTGAATACTATTATCAACAGCAATTCCGATTGTGATTGCAGCAATTGTAATAGTCATCATGTCTAATGGTATTCCTAATAATCCAATAATTCCCAAAATAAAGAATGCAGCTATGAAATTTGGCACAACTCCAATTAATGAAAGTTTAATATTTCTAAATAAAATAATAAACATTGAGAAAATACCAATCATAACTAAACCAAGTGTCAAAATTTGTGACTTAAATAAACTTTGTAACAAATTATTAAATAGAATTAATACCCCTGCTAATTTGTAATCATCCTTTTCTAATCCTAGTTCATTTTCTAGATCAAAATTAATTTTATTAATTAAGTCATTTCTTCTTAAATTTTCTTGCGAGTCTATTATTCTAAGACTTATTCGAGCCTCATTATTTTCTATTGATAGATATGGATCAATTATTTCTGTTTTAATACTTTCAGGTATTTTTGAATACAACACTCCCATCTCTAAAGTACCAAGTGGATTATTGTTATTTAGTTGTGTTGCAACATCTATGATTGATGAAAAAGATAAAACTTTACCAACTTGTGGAAGACTATCTAAATAATTATGAACAGATGCAATTCTATCTATTTTATCTTTAGTAAACCAGTATTTTTCATCATTTGTGTCTCCTTCATCTCCCCAATCTTCAAACTCATCATCTTCCTCTGATTTCTTTTCTTCTTTTTTAGGGAACTTTAAAATAACTTCTAATGGTGTAGTTCCACCAAGTTCTTCATCAATTAGCTTCATGCCTTTGTAAATTTCGGTGTTTTTATTGAAATAATTTATAAAACTATTCTCAACTTCAAGTTTGCTAATTCCAACCACACTTAAGACAATAATAATTCCAGTTGCAGAAAAAATTGTAAATTTGTTATTCAAAGAAATTGAACCAAGTATGGATGTAATTTTAGAATTCTGTTCTTTTTTTAAAGATACATTTCCTGTTGAAGTAAAACTTAAAAGAGTAGGGAGCAAAGTAAAAGTTATTATAAAAGATGTAATCAAACCAAAAGTCATCATCCTACCAAAATCTATAATAGGTTTAATTTCACTAAAGATTAAAGATAAGAAAGCTAAAATGGTCGTTAAAACTGTATACAATATAGGCCAAAACATTTTGCTAGTTGTTAAGGAGATAATTTCAAAGTTATTTTTTGTTGGAAAATTTTTTTTCAGCTGAAGAAATCTGGTGCTCATATGAATATTCATTGCCATTGTAAGAATTAACATCAAGGCAATAAAGTTTGATGAAATAACAGTTACTTTCCATCCCAGTAATCCAAGTAGGCCCATCATGATAATTACAGAGAAAAAACAACTGCTAATAGGAACAATAATCCAAATTAGATTTCTAAATACAAACCAAAGAGTTGCTATAATAAACAATAAAACTCCAATACCAAATACAATGATATCACTTTTAATAAAAGTCATCATATCATCTGCAATCATTGGAATTCCACCTAAGTAAATTTTTCCAACATCTCCATAACTTTGAATTACTTGTCTTATCTCTAAAATGTTTTGATGATTTTGTTTTTTGATTTGATCTTTGTAATTTTCAATTTCTTCTCTAGATTTATTTTCAATATCTTCTAATTTTTTATTTTGTTTGATGTTAACAATGATCCCACTTGTCTTACCATCTTCACTAATTACAAAATTCCTAAAGACAGGACTATTTAAAATTTCACTAAATCCTCTTTCTCTATCTACATCTTCATCTTTTAAAGTTTTAAAGCTTTCTAATCTTTCCTGCAGTGGTGCATCTGAATTATTTAAAAGCGGTATATCTAAAAGTGTAATAACACTATGAACCCAATCTAAACTTTGAATTTTGTATTTTATACTCAATAGATTATTTATTGAAGAGTCTGTAACCATTCCTTCATTAGGAGTATAGGTGAGAACTAAAAATTCCTTAGACCCATATCTTTCAGTGATTTCTTGCAAGTAAGCTAGATCTGGATCTCCATCAATTAACAATGTTTCTGATGAAGCATCTAGCCTAAAATCTTTAGAATAGTATCCAAAACTAAGAATAGAAATAAGTAGCAATATAAATATTGCTTTTGGGTTCTTTAAAACTAAGTTTTGATACATTTGAGCCAGCATTAGCTCTTTTATATTGGAAATTAATTAGTTTGAGTATCTTTAAATTTGGTAAATCTTTCCTCAAACTCAAGTGTAACATTGCCAATTGGACCGTGTCGTTGTTTCCCAATTATAATTTGCGCTAAGTGCGCCACTTCATTCATTTTAGCTTGCCACTCAGCGTGCTCAACTGTTGCTTCTCTTGGCTCTTTTCTAGATAGATAATATCCTTCTCTGTAAACAAACATTACAACATCTGCATCTTGTTCAATTGAACCTGATTCTCTTAAATCTGCCAGTTGTGGTTTGTGATCATCTCTTTGTTCTACTTGTCTTGATAACTGTGATAGCGCAACAACTGGAACTGCGAGTTCTTTTGCTATTGCTTTTAGCCCTTGCGTAATTTGAGAGATTTCCTGAACTCTACCATCTTTATTATAAGTTGTTCCTCTCATTAACTGAATATAGTCAACCACGATCATATCTAATCCAAATAGTCTTTTAATCCTTCTTGCTCTATTACTTAAAGCAGCAATACTAATCGCGGGTGTTTCATCAATATAAAGTGGAAGTTCAGCTATATTTTTAGAAGTCTCTAGAAATTTATCAAATTGATCATCAGAAATTCTTCCTCTTCTTATATCGTTTGAGCTAATTCTTGCTTGTTCTGAGATAATACGAGTTGAAAGCTGTTCAGATGACATTTCTAAAGAGAAAAAAGCTATAGAAGATTTTTTACCACTATCTTGTAATTTTTGGGCAGCATTGAATGCGATATTTGTTGCAAGTGAAGTTTTACCCATTGAAGGACGACCTGCAATAATGATTAAATCAGATTGGTGCAATCCTCCAAGTTTATCATCCAAATCTCTAAGCCCCGTTGGAACTCCAACAATTCCCTCTTCATTTTTATATGCAGCAGAAGCCATTTCGATAGTTTGTTTCATGGCATCATCAAATTTAATTAGAGAAGAGTTAAAAGAACCTTTTTCAGCTAAATCAAACAATTGTCTTTCAGAATTTTCAATTATAGTTTGCCCACTTGTATCAAGGTCATTTAATTTAGCGCTATCAATAGTTTCTTCAGAAATTTTTATTAGCTCTCGTCTTACAAACATATCGTATATAATTTTTGAATATTCCACTGCTTGTCTTACAGACGTAGAGAATTTAGTTACTTTTACTAAATACTCTGGAACATTGATGTCATCTTTTTCATCTTCAAAATAATTTTTCAAAGTTATGGGATTAGCAAGCATACCTTTGTAGATAAGACTTTCGATAGCTTCAAAAATCTTTTGATGCATAGGATCATAAAAGTTAATAGAAGAAATAATCGTATTTACTTCATCAAAAATATCATTACTAACC
>CACCRN010000002.1 GCA_902548405.1 uncultured Pelagibacteraceae bacterium
GACTAATTTACCTCTAGATCAATTTATAAATCACGCTCTTTACGATAAAGAAAATGGTTATTATATGAAAAAAAATCCCTTTGGAAAGAAAGGTGATTTTATTACGTCTCCCAACATCACAAGACTATTTTCTGAAATAATCGCGGTTTGGGTAATAACTTTTTGGAAAAGCATCGGTTCACCTAAAAAATTTAACTTAATTGAACTTGGCGCTGGTAATGGAGAGATGATGAAAGTTGTATCTGAAACATTAAAGAATTTTCCAGTATGTTTTAACTCCTGTAATTTAATGATTCATGAAAAAAGCACATATTTAATTGATGAACAAAAAAAAAATTTAAATTCTGAAAAAGTAATCTGGGTAAATGAAGTTGAAATCCATAACACATTTCCTTGCATTTATCTTGCAAACGAATTTTTTGATGCACTTCCAATAAAGCAATTTTTTAAAAAGGAGAATAATTGGTTTGAAAGGTATGTTAATTTAAAAACTTACAAAAAGGCTGAGTTCAATGATAAAGAAGTTGATATTAAAACAATAGAGCAAGAACTTAAATTTGAAATATCTAAGGACCAAGATATTATTGAATACTCTCCCGAAGCGTTTAAATATCTAGAGAAAATTTGTAAAATTATTGAGAACAGAAATGGTGGAATTTTAATAATTGATTATGGATATTTAGATCTGAAATTAAAAAATACTATTCAAGCAATAAAAGATCATAAATTCTCAAACATATTAGAAGATATTGGAGACTCTGATATTACATACAATTTAAATTTTAATTTATATGCTAATTATATTAATCAGTTTGAAAAACTAGATTATCTAATTACTAATCAAAAAAAATTCTTAACAAGTATGGGAATTTTGCAAAGAGCAGAGATTATAAGTAATAATATAGCCTTCTCACAAAAAACAGATCTATTTTATAGAATTAGACGTTTAATTGATGAGAAACAAATGGGGGAGTTGTTTAAGGTAATGTTGATTAAAATTAAAAACAATAGATTTAAAACAGGTTTTTAAATTGATTAAATCTAAAAAGGTTTCAAAAAATAAAGCTATCAAACATGGTTTTTTTAATAGCATCGGTGGTGTATCAAAAAATATTTATAAAAGTTTAAATTGTGGTCCAGGTTCAAATGATAATAGTGCAAGTGTAAAAAAAAATTTAAATATTGTCAGGAAAAAAATTTCTAAGAACTCAAAAAATATTTTTTTACTTAATCAAATTCATAGTAATAAATTCGTGTTTATTGACAAAAATTATAAATCAAAAATAAAACCTAAGGCTGATGCAATTATTACTGACCAAGTAAATTTACCTATTGCGGTTTTGACTGCAGATTGTGTACCAATACTTATTTTTGACAATCAGAGAAAAATGATAGCTGCAATTCATTCAGGATGGAAAGGTGCCTTTAAGGGAATTATATCAAAAGTGATTAAATTTATGGTTAAAAGAGGGTCTAAAACAAAAAATATTACAGCAGTTATAGGTCCATCAATATCAGTTAAAAATTATGAAGTGCAAAAAGATTTTTATAAAAAATTTATAAGAAAAGACAAAACTAATCATAAATTTTTTAAAATGAGTAAAGAAAAGTTATATTTTAACTTATCTAGTTATGTTAAATCATTAATTCTTCAGTCTGGTGTGAAAAAAATAGAAAAAATTGACGTTGATACATTCGATGCTAAAAATAAATTTTTTAGTGCTAGAAGATCAAAAAGTTTAAATCATGCTGATTATGGTAGAAATATTTCAATAATTATGCTTAATTAGGTTTTTTCATGAAATTATTATCAGGAAATAGCAATAAACCTCTTAGTAAGAATATTGCTAAATTTTTAAAATCAAAATTAGTCAATTCAAGTATTAGAAATTTTTCTGATGGTGAAATTTATGTTGAGATTAATGAAAACATAAGAGGAAATAGTATTTTTATTATTCAATCTGTTTCTTCACCAGCTAATGATAATTTAATGGAACTTTTATTATGCATAGATGCTTTAAAAAGATCATCTGCCAAAAATATAACTGCTGTAATTCCATATTTTGGTTATGCAAGACAAGATAGAAAAGTTGTCCCAAGAACTTCAATTTCAGCAAAACTAGTATCTAACCTGATTACAAAAGCAGGAGCAGATCGTGTTGTAACAGTAGATTTGCACGCAGGACAAATTCAAGGATTTTTTGATATTCCAGTAGATAACTTGTTTGCTACTCCTATTTTTGCAAGACACGTTAAGAAAAAAATTAAAAGTAAAAATATGATTTGTGTTGCTCCAGATGTGGGTGGTACTGAGCGAGCAAGATCTCTTGGAAAACTTTTAAATGTTGGTCTAGCTATAGTAGATAAAAGAAGACCTAAGCCAGGACAATCTCAGGTTATGAATGTGATTGGGGATGTAAAAGGTAAGACATGTATAATTGTAGACGATATCATCGACTCTGGTGGAACAATTGTAAATGCAGCTAAAGCTCTAAAAGATAGAGGTGCAAAAGAAGTTTACGTTTATATTACTCACGGCGTTCTTAGTGGTGAAGCGGTCAAAAAAATTAAAAATTCTGTTATCAAAAATTTAGTAATTACAGACACAATTGATAATAGTGACAAAATAAAAGGTGCAAAAAACATTGAAGTTTTATCTATTTCAGGGCTAATGGGTGAAGCAATTAAAAGAATATCAAATTCTACTTCTGTATCTGATTTATTTAAATAATTACCTTGTGTTATTAAGGATCTTGAGCTAAAAACCCTTGTTTTTATGAATACTTTAGAAGCTAACATCAGAGATACTAAAACAAAAGGTGAGCTTAACTCACTAAGAGATAACGGAGAAGTTCCGGCTATAATTTACGGCGGTGAAGCTCAAAATGAAAAAGTTTCTATATCTAAGAAATTGCTAAAGTCGATGTTAGAAGACTCAAATTTTTTATCTACAATTCTCACATTAAACATAAATGGTAAGCCACAAAATGTACTTCCGAGAGAAGTAAAATATCACATCTTGTCGGACGAACCTTTACATGTTGATTTTTTAAGAGTTGTACCTGGTCTAAAAATTAGAATTGAGGTTCCAGTTAAATTTATTAATCATGAAAAATCACCTGGATTAAAAAAAGGTGGGGTATTAAATATTGTAAGAAGAAAAGTTGAATTAAAATGTCCAAGTGAAAAAATACCTGAAAATCTTTTAATTGATTTAGATGGTATTGATATTGGAGTAAGTTTTAAAATTTCATCAATTAATCTAGATCCTGAAGTTGCACCAACTATTCAGGGTAGGGATTTCGTTATTGCAACACTTGCGGCTCCAACTGTAATGAAAGAGCCAGAAAAACCAGCTGAAGCTGAAGCTGCAGAGGGTGAAGCGGGTGCCGAGGCTGCTGCACAAGCTGAAGGTGATAAACCAGCTGAAGGCGAAGATAAGCCTGCTGAAGAAAAAAAATAAATTATTTATACTGAAGTTTGTTTTCCATTAAAAAATTTTTATGCTTTTATTTGTAGGACTAGGTAACCCAACGCCCGATAGTGAAAATAATAGACATAATGTAGGTTTTAAAATTATAGACTCGATAAATAAAAAATTTGGCCTATCAAAACAAAAACCAAAATTTAAAGGTTTGCTTACAACAGGAAATGTTGGAGACAAAAAAATATATGCAATTAAACCTTTAACTTTCATGAATAATTCAGGAATTTGTATAAGAGAATTAATAGAATATTTTAAAATTGATGCCGAAGATGTAATAGTTTTTCATGATGATTTGGATGTGGAATTTGGAAAAATAAAAGCTAAGTTTGGTGGATCTAGTGCAGGTCATAATGGTATAGCTTCAATAGATAAATTTATTGGTAAAGATTATTCTAGAGTAAGAATTGGTATTGGAAAACCAAAAGACAATATGGAAGTAAGTGATTTTGTACTTCAAAACTTTGATGAAGATGAAATGGCTGGATTAGAAAAAATTACAAATAATATTACTGAGTCAATTTCAATATTAATTGAAAAAAAATTAGATCTATTTTCAAGTACAGTTAATAATAAATAATGAGTTTTAAATGTGGAATCGTTGGTTTGCCAAATGTTGGTAAGTCTACACTTTTTAATGCACTAACAAATTCTAGTAAAGCACAAGCAGCTAATTTTCCATTTTGCACAATTGATCCAAATGTTGGTGTAATTCCCGTACCAGATGAAAGATTGTCCAAATTATCAAAAGTCTCCAACTCTAAAAAAATAATTAATACTACAATTTCATTCGTTGATATTGCTGGTCTTGTAAAAGGAGCTTCAAAAGGAGAAGGATTAGGAAATAAATTTCTTTCTCATATCAGAGAAGTTGATGCAGTAATTCATATGATTAGATGTTTTGATTCAGATGATATCCAAAATGTTAATCCTGACGTAAACCCAGTGAGAGATTTGGAAATTATTGAAACTGAAATGATGCTTGCAGATCTTGAAAGTATTCAAAAAAGATTGGAAAAAAATAACAAGAAAAATGTAGATGAGGAACAACTTAAAATTTTAGAAATTGCTCTTGATTGCATAAATAATGACAAAGATATTTCGGTTCTAAAAACACAATTTGATACCAAGCAATTAAATCAAAGCGGTTTATTATCAATTAAACCAAAAATATATGTCTGTAATGTTGATGAACAAAGTGTTCAGAACGGTAATAAATATACAAATGATTTCATAGAAAAATTTGGCAATGAAAATACACTAATTGTATCCGCTGATATTGAAAATCAAATCAATGAACTACCTGCTGAAGAGAAAAAAAATTATATGGAAATGATAGGTTTAAAAAAAACTGGATTAAATATGTTAATTCAAAAAGGTTACAATATACTAGAACTAGACACTTATTTTACATCGGGTCCTGAAGAAACAAGAGCATGGACAATTAAAAAAAATTGTACAGCTCCTAAGGCAGCAGGCGAAATACATACTGATTTTGAAAAAGGCTTTATACGAGCTGAAACTATTTCTTATGAAGATTTTATAGCAAATGATGGCTGGGTAAATTCTAAAGCAAATGGGAAAATGAGATTAGAAGGAAAAGATTATATTGTTAAAGATGGAGATGTATTAAACTTCAGATTCAACACGTGACCAAATTTTCTTCATACTAAAGTAAACTAAAATAGTTAAAATAATCAAATATACTATAGCTTTAAATCCCATTTGGTGTCTTGCTTCTAAGTGAGGCTCCGCAGCCCACATTAAAAATGTTGTTACATCTTTTGACATCTGTTCAACTGATGCATTAGTACCATCCCCGTACTCTACAATTCCATCTGATAATGGTGCTGCCATTCTGATCTTATTACCATACATATATTTGTTGTAATAAACTCCATCATCCAAAGTTACTCCACTTGGTGGATCTTCATAGCCTTGAAGTAGAGAATAAATATAATCAACTCCACCACCTCTAGCTTTAACTAAAACAGACATATCTGGTGGATAAGCTCCTCCGTTAGCTGCTTGTGCGGCTTTTACATTTTCGTATGGCATTACAAATTTATCCGAAAGTTTTGCAGGTCTAGTAAACATTTCACCATCAGCGTTTGGTCCATCTGTAACTTCAAAAGAAGCGGCGATTGCTTTTGCAGCTGCTTCCGAAAACTCTGGTCCACCCTCTTCTGATAAATTTCTATAGCTCAAATATTTCATCGAATGGCAAGAAGCACAAACTTCCGTATACACTTGATATCCTCTTTGAAGAGCTGCCCTATCAAATTTTCCAAAAAGTCCTTTAAAACTCCAATCTGTTTTAAGATAATCTACCTTTTCTGCAGCAAATGTTTGGACGCTATTTAGAGAGAAAAATGAAAGTATTAAAATTAATTTAAATAACTTTTTCACTTTATTTTATTTTACTTTCTCTATGTCTTGCAGCTGCTAAGTTTGGTGATCCACCTAAAATAGGTTCAGTTATACTCAGTGGAACAGGTAATGTTCTTTCTTTATATCCAAGTATAGGGAGAATAACCAAGAAATGTAAGAAATAATATGCAGTGGCTACTCTTGCTATTAACAAATAAAGACCTTCTGCAGGCATAGCCCCTATGTAACCAAGAATTAAAACATCAGCTACTAAAATCCAATAGAATTGTCTGTATAAAGGTCTAAACACTGCTGATCTAATTTTTGAAGTATCTAACCAAGGCAAAGCTGCAAGTATTAAAATTGCAGATAGCATTGCAACTACTCCAAGCAGTTTATCTGGTACCGATCTTAAGATTGCATAAAAAGGTAACAAATACCATTCTGGAACTATATGAGCTGGAGTTACCATAGGATTTGCCTCTATATAATTATCTGCGTGACCTAAAATATTAGGCGTGTAAAAAACAAAAAATGCAAAAACAATCATGAACATTAATAATGCAAAACCATCTTTAATAACAATGTATGGATGGAATGGTACAGTGTCCTTAGAAGGTTTTTTGATATCAATACCAACTGGATTATTATTTCCAGGTACATGCAGAGCCCATATATGTAAAATTACAAGTCCTGCTATTAAGAATGGAATTAAGTAATGTAGAGTAAAAAATCTTGTCAAAGTTGGATTGTCAACCGAGTATCCACCCCATAACCATGTTACAATTCCCTCGCCTACTAATGGTATTGCGCTAAATAAGTTTGTGATAACAGTTGCTCCCCAGAAACTCATTTGTCCCCAAGGCAAAACATATCCCATGAATGCAGCTGCCATCATTAACAAATAAATTACTATTCCAATAATCCAAATTATTTCTCGTGGTGCTTTATAAGAACCATAAAATAACGATCTAAAGATATGAATATATACAGCAAGAAAAAACATTGATGCACCATTTGCATGTATGTATCTAATTAACCATCCATAGTTAACATCTCTCATTATATGCTCAACACTTTCAAATGCCATGTCCGCATGAGCAATGTAATGCATTGCTAAAGTTAATCCTGTTATAATTTGTGTGATTAAGCAAAAAGTTAAAATTCCTCCAAATGTCCACCAGTAATTTAAATTTTTTGGAGTAGGATAATCTGTTAAATGATTTGCAAGAGTTAGTAGCGGTAATCTATCGTTAAACCACTGACCAACTTTAGATTTAGGTCTATAATCGTGATCACTCATAAATTTACTATCCTATTTTAATTGTGTTTGCATTTACGAATTCATATTTTGGAACTTCCATATTCCAAGGAGCTGGTCCTTTTCTAATTCTTCCAGATGTATCATAGTGAGATCCGTGACAAGGACAAAACCATCCATTATAATCACCTTTGTCATTTAAAGGCACACATCCTAAATGAGTACAAACTCCAAGCATGACTAACCATTCAGGATTTTTTGCTCTATCCTCATCTTTTTCTGGATGAATTAACTCTTCCATTTTAACAGATCTTGCTTCTTCGATCTCTTCTTGTGTTCTTCTTCTAATAAAAACTGGTTTTCCTCTCCATAGAACTGTAATTGTGTTTCCAGGTTGGACTGAACTTACATCTACCTCGGTACTTGCTAATGCTTTAACTGAAGCATCTGGGTTCATTTGATCTACCATGGGCCACACTACTGCTGCAGCTCCAACTGCACCCACAGCTGTGGTCGCTGTAAATAAAAAATCTCTTCTTTTTTTTGGCTTTTTATCTGACATTTTAAATAGTTTTTTGTTAAAAAATTAATTTAATATACGATTTCTTATAAGATAACAGTAATTTTTCTACTGAAAGAATGACACATTACAGATGAAACCTAGACCTAAAATTTCACTATACGAGCCAGATATTCCACAGAATACAGCTGCAATTATAAGAACATGTGCCTGTTTAGGAGCAGAATTAGAAATAATTGAGCCTTGTGGATTTTTATTATCTGACAAAAGGTTTAAAAGAGTTGTCATGGACTACATGGACTATAGTAAAATTAAATTCTACCAAAGTGCAGAGCATTTTTTTGAAGAAAAAAAGAATCAAAGAATTGTTTTAATGACAACGAAGGGTTCTATAAATTATACTAAATTTAATTTTAAAGCTGATGACACAATATTATTTGGAAGAGAGAGTGCTGGTGTTCCAGAGAAGGTTCATAAGCTAATAGGTGATCGTCTAAAAATACCAATGAATGAAAATGCGAGATCTCTAAATATAGCATCCTCAGTTGCAATAGTTTTGGCTGAAAGTTTAAGGCAAAATAATTTGATGTAATATGGACAATTCAATAAAAAAAGACCTAGCAAGCAATTGGTTCAAATTATTACAAAATGCAATTTGTAATGACATAATTGAATTGGAAAATAACAAAATTAAATTTGAGTCAACATTTTGGAAAAGAAACTCTAAAAAAGATGAAGGTGGTGGTGAATATAGAATTTTAAAAAATGGGAAAATTTTTGAAAAAGTTGGAGTAAATTTTTCAAAAGTATATGGAAAATTTCCTAAAAAATTTCAAAAAAATATACCAGGAGCTGAGAAAGATCCTAGATTTTGGGCCTCAGGAATTTCAATAGTTATGCATATGCAAAATCCACACATTCCAGCTATGCATTTTAATACAAGATATATCAGTACTCAAAAAAACTGGTTTGGAGGGGGAATGGACGTAACTCCGGCCATCAAAGATGATAATGAAAAGAATAAATTTCATAAAACTTTGAAGTTAATGTGTGATCAACATAATAAAAATTATTATAAAAAATATAAAAAATGGTGTGATGAATATTTTTATTTACCCCACAGAAAAGAAGCTAGAGGAATTGGGGGAATTTTTTTTGATTACAAAGATAATAATTTCGAAAAAGATTTTAAATTTGTAAAAGATGTTGGTATTACTTTTCAGATGATCTTTAATGAAATTATTAGAAAAAAAATTAACAAAAAATGGTCTTTAAAAGAAAAAGAGAAGCAGTATATTAAGAGAGGTCGTTACGCAGAATTTAATTTACTGTATGACAGAGGAACTAAATTTGGATTACAAACTGGTGGTAATGTTGAAGGAATTTTAATGTCATTACCTCCCTTAGCAAAGTGGAAATAAAAAATGGAAAAAGAACCTATAACTTCAAATGGTCTAAAAAAATTAGAGGAAGAACTCATTTTTTTAAAAGAAAAGAAAAGACCTGAAATAGTTGCTGCAATTGCTGAAGCAAGATCGCATGGAGATCTCAAAGAAAATGCAGAATATCATGCTGCAAAGGAAGAACAGTCTCACAATGAGGGAAGGATTACTGAAATAAACGACATAATAGCTAGAGCTAATGTAATTGATGTAACTAAATTAAATAATGAGGGCAAAGTAATTTTTGGATCAACTGTATATTTAGAAGACTTAGATAGTGGAGAAAAAATAAATTATAAAATTGTTGGAAAAGATGAGGCTGACTTAAAACAAAAATTAATTTTCTTTCAGTCACCAATTGGAAAAGGATTAATAGGTAAAAATAAAAGTGATCTTGTGGAAATAAACACCCCCTCTGGCACAAAGAATTTTGAAATTAAAGACGTTAAATATATTTAACTTTTTACAATTTTTTCAACTTGTTTATCTGAAATTTGAAATCCATTTTTAACCCAGGTTTCTTCAATAAGTTTTAATTTAATACCTAAAATTTTACCCTCAGGAATTTTATACTTAGACATTAAAATATTTGCTCCAATTTTTAATTCAGGCAATGTTTTATTTTCATAAATTTTAAGTAATTTTAATAATTTATTTTCTACCTTACTTGAAAAGAACAATTTAAAATTAATTATATCAATCACGGTTTGTCTGCCATTATAGTAAAATATTTTATTAAAGTTTTTTTCTGTAAAACTTTTAATATTCACATTTTCTTTGAAAAAATAATGAATTAATTTGAGCCTCTTTTGATCTTTTTTTGAGATTTTAAATTTGTAAATAAAATAATCAGTATTGTCTGTTTCATCAATAATCAGTAATGCAATTATAAAAATAAAGTCAAAACTAATGATAGCTTTAGAACTGAATGAATTTAGCTTCTTAAAATGATTAATATTTTTAAATTGCGGAAATACTATTTCTAATATTTCTAAACTTTGTTGATCTTGAAATAATTTGAGAAAATTATTTGATTTAACTATCTTTTTAAATTCATCTAATAATCTTTCTGCAGATAAGTTTGAGATACCTTTGATATTTTTTTTAAATATTTTAATTATCTCTGTTTTATGATTTTCATTTGAGTAATTAATATGAAAACGGAAGTATCTTAATATTCTTAAATAATCCTCTTGAATTCTTTTTTCTGGATCTCCAATAAATTGTAAAACACCTTTATTTAAATCTAGCTTACCATTTTGTGGATCAAATAAATTTCCTAAACTATCAGAGTAAATAGCATTAATAGTGAAATCTCTTCTTTTTGAATCTTCTTTCCAATCAGAAGTAAATTCAACTTTTGCATGTCTTCCGTCTGTATCAACGTCTTTTCTAAGTGAGGTAATTTCATAATTTTTTTCATTTATTACTGCAGTGATCGTACCGTGCTCTTTCCCTGATTCAAAAAATTTAATTTGGTGTTTATTTAGTGCCTCACAGACTTCATCTGGAGTAATGTTAGTTGCTAAATCAATGTCATCTACTTCTTCTCGATTTATAATTTTTCTAATACATCCTCCAACAAATCTTAATTCACTATTTTCAGAATAATTGTTGATTGCTTCAAAAATTTTTTTTGCAGGAGTGTTCTGGGATATGTTTTTTATATTTTTGCTTATATAACTAAGATTTTTGGACCTAAAAAAAATTTTATCTAAAAATTTATCCATATATATGGCTGGGGCGCTAGGATTCGAACCTAGGATGCAGGTACCAAAAACCCGTGCCTTACCGCTTGGCTACGCCCCAATATTATAGATCCTATAACACAAAAAAAATAAATTTATATAGTTTTTGATACATACAACCAACAATTTTTAAATTTCCTCTTAAATTGAACTTTTGCTGAATTACAGTCTTTGACTGATTTATAGTATGCAATAACTGTAGATCCAGACCCAGTCATTCTTACAAACTCAGGATTATTAGTCTTTTCTAAAAATAACTTAATCTTTTTTATTTGTGGGTATTTTGAAATTGCAACATCTTCTAAAGTATTACTTTGATTTTTTAAAAATTTATAACCAAACATAATTTTTTTTGGATTATTAAATTTTGGTTTTGTAAAATTTTTAACGTTAGAATAAATTTTTTTTGTCGCACAACCAAAATTAGGCTTTATTAAAAGCATATTTAGAGTCGGACAATTAAAAAATTTTTTAATTTTATTGTTTGAAAGTAAAACTGAGCTAGACGGGTTTATACCTAAAATAACATCAGACCCTATTTCAGAGCAAACCTCCAAAATTTTCTTTTCACTAATTTTAATTACCTTTTTTTTATTTAAAAAATTTAAAATACTTGCAGCATTTATAGAACCGCCACCAAGTCCTGCTTTTTGAGGAATATTCTTTGTTATAGAAACTCTAAATTTTTGATTTAGTAATAACTTTTCTCGACCTAATATTTTAAAGAGTTTTTGAACAGTATTTTTTTTTCCAATACCTTTCGCAAATTTCCCTTGAAAAGAAATATTATGTTTTTCATCTCTTATTTTTTTTATTGAAATAACATCATACAAATCAATGAAACTAATGATGCTTTCAATTTTGTGTAATGATTTATTTTTTCCTGTTACATTGAGAGCTAAATTGATTTTAGCATTAGACTTTAAATTTAATTTCATTGAATAGATTTTAAGCCAGTAATCAATTTTTTGTTTATATTTACTCTCATATCATCTTCTGTATCATCAAAGCTCAACACACTATTCCAAAAATATCTTGCCTGAATTTTTTGATCTAGCTTCCACAATATATCTCCATAATGATCATTTACTATTGGGTCATCAGGCATTAATTCTACAGCTCTTTTTAAATATTTTTCTGCCTCTTCATATTCATCTATCAAGAAATATGCCCAACCAATTGAGTCAATAATATAGGGATCATTACTTTTTAAATCATATGCTATTTTTAACATTTCCATCGCTTCATCTATTTTGTAATCACGTTCTAACCAAGAATAAGCAAGATAATTTAGGACGTATGCATAATTAGGTCTTATTCTTAATGCATGAAGTAAATCTTCATCTGACTTCTCATAATTACCTAATCTTTCGTAACTCCCACCTCTTCTATATAAAACATCCGATTTAATTACAGAAGTATCCTCTAGTGAGGAGATTAATCTTGAATAATAATCGATTGCAAGTTCATAATTTTTAGAGTTTTTATAAAAATTCGCTAAATCAAAAATCATCTTTGGATTAGGTTTTTCAATATTTTTAAATTTAGACTCGATATGGCTTGAGCCTTTTTCATAATTTTGTTCTTTCACTATTATTTGCGCTTCTTTTTTAACTCTAAACCAATAATAAAACTCATCAGTCTCTTTAAATTTTCTTACTATTTTTTTTACCTTGTTGTATTCACCATCTGCAAAAAAATTTTCTGCAACGAGTGACAAATTAAATTCAAATTTAGGATTTAAGTATATTGATAAATTTAAATAAAAATTTGATTTTTCAAAATTATCTTGTGATGAATAAAGATTTGATATCAAGAATAAAAATTCACTAATTATATCATTATGGTTTCCACATGAGAAAATTTTTTCAAAACTTTTAAACTTATTATTATCTATCCAGCTTTTGGTTTGAGTTAACAAAAGTGTTGAGCCAATATAATCAATTTGATCAATTACTGACTTTGCCTGATCAAACTCCTTATTCTGAATTAGATAATTTATATAAAAAAATATATATCTTGAATAATCACCTTGTTGATTATTAATTAAATTTAAAAAGAAAGAGCTGGTTCTTTGATCATTATAATGACATCTTTGAAACGCCTCAGCTATTAATGATAAGTTTCCAAAATTTTTCTTATTAGGTAAAAGTTTTTTATTTTTAAAAGTGTAAATGTACTGCTTTAAAGTCTCAAAAATTACTAGATTAATTCTATTTTCTTCCTGAAATCTCAAACTTTGATCTAAGTAAATATCAGCTTTATCAAAATCATTTTTTTTCAAACTATCAATTATTAATAAAACATATGCATCAAAAAAATCAGAGTTACTTTTTTTTGAGTTATTTTTTATAACATTAATTGCTTGAGCTACTTTGTTTTCCAATACAAGAGAATTAATGTATCTTTTTAAATAATTGTCATGGCTATTTAGTAAAACTTTACTTAAATTGAAATATTTTAAAGCTTCTGAATTATCTCTATTTTCATAAGCTACAATACCAGAAAAATAATTAGATAAATCTCTTGAGTTGAAATCATTAAAACTTGTACTTTTAGAATAAACGGGTGTCTGATAGGATAACCCTAATAATAATATGATTTTAAATATTTTAGATATCATTTAATCCTTGTAAGGTGAAAAAATTGATAAATCAAAACGACAAAATAAACGAAGAATTAATAAATACAATAGAAGCCAATTTAGTATTTGATAAAAAACCTATTAATAGGTTTTCTGAGGTCAAAAAAGAAAGTGATATCAATCAAAGAAATAAACAAGATTTATTAGAAAATCTAAAGAAACAATTAAATTCAATTGAAAATTGCAAACTAAGAAATAATTCCAAAAATATTGTTCTTGGAGAAGGAAATATTGATAGTCCTATAATGTTAATCGGAGAAGCTCCAGGTGAAATTGAAGACAAAGTTGGAAACCCTTTTAAAGGAGAAAGTGGAGAGCTTTTAGACAAAATGTTAATAGCAATAAATATTAAGAGACAAAATATTTATACAAGTTATGCAATAAATTTTAGACCACCAGAGGATAGAAAACCAACTTCACAAGAAATTAAACGTTACTCAAACTTTTTAAAAGAACATATATCTATTATTGATCCCAAAATTATAATTTTAATGGGTAGCACAGCTATGGAAGCTGTTACTGGGATTAATGAAAAAATATCTTCAGAAAGAGGTAAATGGAAGGAAATAATTTTAAATAATAATACTTATCCTTTAATGATAACTTTTAACCCTTCTTATTTAATTAGATATCCAGATAATAAAAAATATTCATGGGAAGATTTAAAAAAAATAAGAGAAAAAGTTAAAGAGTTAAAATTAACAATTTAATGAAATTAATAGCTGGTGTTGATGAGGTCGGCAGAGGTAGTTTAATAGGTCCTGTTTATGCTGCTGCTGTCATTCTCAAGAAATCTGCGGATCCAAAAATTTTAAAAGACTCAAAAGTATTGAGTAAAAAAAAGAGAGAATACCTTTTTAATTATATTAAAAAAAATTCAATTTGGTCATTAGGCAAAGCTTCTGTTAACGAGATTGAAAAACTCAATATACTAAATGCAAGTTTACTGGCTATGAAAAGAGCTATATTAAAATTAAAAAAAAAACCAACTCTTGTATTGATAGATGGAAACAAAATTCCAAATTTAAAAAATTATAAATTAAAATCGATCATAAAGGGTGATAAAAAAATCCCCTCAATTTCTGCAGCCTCTATAATAGCAAAGGTATCAAGAGATAGATTGGTTGCTACTCTATCAAAAAAAAACAAAGGTTATCATTGGGATAAAAATTTTGGATATGGAACCAAACAACACTTACAAGCATTAAAGAAACTAGGCATAACCAAACATCATAGAAAAACTTTCACTCCTATATCTAGATTAACTTAACACTACATCTAGTTATCATTTAAATTCGATACACAAATCGAATCCAATTTTTTCAATCACAGGTTGACCGAAGAATCCATTTGGAGTCTAATTAATTTTTACAAATGAAATCTGATTTTAAAAATAAAATAATTAACGGAAACAGTCTCGAAGAATTAAAAAAAATTCCACGTGAAACTTTTGATCTAATTTTTGCTGACCCTCCATATAATTTACAATTAAAAGGTGAATTGACTAGACCAGATAGATCAAAAGTCAGCGCTGTAAACGACAAATGGGATCAATTTGAAAATTTTAAAAAATATGATGAGTTTACGTATGAATGGCTTAATGAATGCAAAAGGATTTTGAAAAAAGATGGAGCTATTTGGGTTATAGGTAGTTACCATAATATTTTTAGAGTTGGAACTGTAATACAAAATTTAGGTTTCTGGATACTAAATGATGTCATCTGGAATAAAAATAATCCAATGCCTAACTTTAGAGGCACAAGATTTACAAATGCTCATGAGACTTTAATTTGGGCTTCGAAGAGTGAAAAATCAAAATACACATTTAATTATCAATCTTTAAAATGTTTAAATGATGATCTTCAGATGAGATCTAATTGGAATCTTCCAATTTGCAGTGGTTCTGAAAGACTTAAAAAAAATGGAAAAAAGATTCACTCTACTCAAAAACCAGAATCACTTTTACACAGAATTTTACTAGCTACATCAAATAAAAATGATTTAATTCTTGATCCTTTTTTAGGTTCTGGAACTTCTGCTGCAGTTGCAAAAAAACTAGGGAGAAATTACTTTGGTATAGAAAAAGAAAAGAATTATTTTAAAGCTGCTGAGGAACGTTTAAAGGCTACCAAACCAATTGAAGATGATTTGTTAGATACACTTAAAAATAATAGATCAAAACCAAGAATTCCATTTGGATCATTGGTAGAGCTTGGAATAATTAAGCCTGGAACAAATATTTTTGATAATAAGAAAAAAATAACAGCAAGAATAATGGCTGATGGAAGTATCAAGCACAACCAAGCGGAAGGATCTATACATAAAGTTGCAGCTACTATTTTAGGAGCTGAAAGCTGCAATGGCTGGACATTTTGGCATTGTGATATTAATGGCCGAACCTACCCAATCGATTACTTGAGACAAAGATTAATTTCTAAAAATTAATTTTTATAAATTTTACCTAAATAACTTCGCAAAAATTTTTTATTCTTAGCCAAAAGCTTTAAAAAAATATTTCTAAAAAAGATCATAATCGGATTTGATAAATGAAAAGCAAATTGATTAAAATCAGATCTTCTATTAATCATTTTCACTCTCTCTAATCTAGAATTATAAAAATCATTTTTTTGGTTAATTATAACTTCATGTAATTGATTGGCTCCTTCTATTGATTGTGAGGCTCCCTGAGCAAAAGAAGGAGAGAATGCAAAAAAAGCATCTCCAACTAAATAAATATTTTTAGGAGGAATAAATGGATTTTTACTTACAAAAACTGGAAACAATTTAATATCTTCAAGACTCTGAAATACTTTTGATGAAATTTTCTTGGATAATTTTTGTTTAATGTTCTCAATAAATGTACTTTCATTACAAAGATTATGGTTTTTTTGCTGATCGGAATTTAACTTATTCTTCAATATCCCAATAAAATTAAAATTTTCATCATTATTAAGTGGATATAATACATAATGAAAATCTGATCCTAAAAATAAAGAAATATTATCCTTGTTTATAATATCAAGACTTTCTTTAGATACACTGGCTCTAACAGCGATAGTGTTATTGTAAATTGGTTCTGAATTATTATTTGAAATTAATGACTTTCCTTTTGAAAATACACCGTCTGAAATAATTAAATGATCACAAGTTGTTTTTTCTTTATCAAAAGTTAAATTTATTGAATCATTGCTGTATTCTATCTTGTCCAAACTGCGGTTAAACTGGATTGTATTGTTATCCAGTCGATTTATTAAGAACTGAAGTAATTTTGATCTTTTCAATGTTGTATACTTACAATCATCAGAATTAAATTCTGAAATATCTAAATCACAAATTTTCTTTGAATTTTTAATTTGATAAAAGTCAATTTTTTTTGGATTAAATTTCTCTTTGTCCGACAAGGAAGAAAAGCCTAATTTGTTTAATAACTTTACGCTATTAACAGATAATTGAATGCCATAACCTTCCCCTATTTCTAATGAAGTTTTTTTTTCATAAATTGTGACCTGATAATCTTTATTTCCTTTAAATAAGTTAGCTATAAACAGACCCGAAATACCTGCGCCAATAATTGCTATTTTTTTCATTTTTGACTTTCTAAGAATTTTATTATCTTTTTGGTAAATGTTGGAAGTACATGATTTTCAAGCTTTGCAGGATTTATCCAATTAATATTTTTGTCAAAGTTATGCTTCTTTTTATATTCAATTTTAATATTCATATTCATATTAGATATTTTAAAATTTAAATCTTTATCAAAATTTTTAGGATTATTTAATTGATCCATTGGAAAAATATTTAAATTTTTCAAAAAATTAAATTTATTATTTTTGATTAGCAAATATTGATTATTTTTTTTATAAACATTCAATTTATAATATGTTTCCTTGTTAATTTTCTTGAATTTCACTAAATCAAAATTTTTATTTTTAAATGCTTTGCATTTATTAGATAGTGGACATTTGTTGCAAGTAGGGTTTGTAGGTTTACAAATTAATGCACCCAGTTCCATCAAAGCTTGCGCATAATCGCTTGATCTTTTTGTCGATGTGCCAAAAATTTTTTTTTGATCTTGTAAGAATTCTTTTTTAATTTGACTTTGTTTCTTTAAATACAGATATCTTTTTAATACTCTTTCAATATTTCCATCCAAAGGAACTATTGGTTTGTTAAATGCAATTGCTGAAATTGCACTTGCTGTATAATCGCCAATACCTGGTAATGATTTTAATTCATAAAAATCTCTAGGTATTTTTTTATTGAATTTTTTAACAATTATTTGAGCAGTTTTTTTTAAATTTCTTACTCTTGAATAATATCCAAGACCTTCCCAAAGTTTGGTTAATTTTCTATCATTATATTTTGATAACTTTTCAATATTAGGAATATTTTTAATAAATCTATTAAAATAAGGTATCACAGTTGCAACCTGAGTTTGTTGCAACATAAACTCGCTAACCAATGTAAAGTATTGTTTCTTTTCTTGTGAAACCTTATTTCTCCAAGGTAAAGATCTCTTATTTATATCGTACCAATTGAGAATTTTATTTGTTATTATTAGATCTTTCATATGCAATTTAAAAATAATACTAAGCAGAGAAATACTAGCATTCAAGGATTAAGATCTTTCAAAGACACTTTGCCAAAAAATCTAAAAAAAATTATTAATAAAAAAGGTCATATTTATTCAGAAACACTCAGTAATTGGAAATATTTAGTCGGGAATGAATTGTTTAAAGTCTGTTTCCCAAAAACATTCAAAAACTCAAATCGATTTGGTGTCAGTACTTTAGTTGTAATGGTTAAAAGGGGCCATGAAGTAGATGTAGAATATTCAAAAAAAAACATTTTAAATAAAATGAATAATTTTTTTGGCTACGATGTTGTTGAAAAGCTTAAATTTATTAGCTTTGATGACGAACAAAAAACTAGCAGTTTGAATGAAATTAATTCTAATAATGTGGCAATTAGTAAATATCGAGATAAAATCAAAGATGTTAAAAACGAAAAGATTAAAAAATCATTAACAGAATTAACAAAAGTTTATAAAGAAAAATGAAAAAAATTATATTACTTGCCATAATTGTTTTGGGAAGCTTTTCAAATTTAAATGCTGAAGAAATAAAAAGAATTATTGTTGGAAATAAAGACGCAAAAATAACTATAATTGCGTTTGAGTCACTAACTTGCAGCCATTGTGCTAATTTTCATAAAAACGTTTATCCAGAACTTAAAAAAGAATATCTGGACACAGGTCTTGCTAAAATAGAATTTAGACATTTTCCTTTAGATATAGCCGCCTTCAACGCTTCAAAAGTTGCTCAATGTAAAAATGATGGTAATGCTGATATTTTGGAAAGTTTATATGCTAACCAACAAAAATGGGTAAAGGGAAGCTCTATTGAAGAAGCAAATAAAAATCTTCAAATATTTTTAAAAAATGAAGGTTTCTCCATCGATTTTCAATCTTGTGTGAATAACAAAAATATTGAGGATTTTGTGTTAAATGACCGAATAGATGGTTCTAAAAACTTCAAAGTAAACTCAACTCCTACGATAATAATAAATAACGAAAAATTCGAAAAAAAACTTAATTATAAAAATTTAAAAAAAGCACTAGAAAAAATGATATAAGTTAGTGCATGGAGTTTAAAAAAATCCAATTAAATGGATTTAAATCATTTGCTGAAAAAACAAATTTCTTGATAGAAGAAGGTCTTACTGGAATTGTTGGTCCTAACGGCTGTGGAAAATCAAACATAGTAGAATCTTTAAGATGGGTAATGGGAGAGACCTCTGCAAAAAGTATGAGAGGATCAGGAATGGAAGATGTAATTTTTTCAGGTACATCTAATAAAGCATCAAAAAATATTGCAGAAGTTTCCATAGAAGTAGAGAACAAAGAAAAAGAAGGTCCCATTCAATATCGTGAATTAGAAAACATTCAAGTTAGACGAAAAATTGAAAAAGATAAGGGTTCTAAATTTTATATTAATGACAAAGAGGTAAGAGCAAGAGATGCTCAAATGTTTTTTGCAGATCTTTCAACGGGCGCACATTCCCCTTCTATGATTAGTCAAGGAAGAATTGGGGCTTTAGTGACAGCAAAACCTACTGACAGAAGAGCAATACTTGAGGAGGCAGCTGGAATTTCTGGTTTACATGTAAGAAGACATGAAGCTGAACTTAGACTTGGCGCGGCTGAAAATAATTTAAAAAGAGCCGATGAATTACGAAGGCAACAAGAAAAACAATTGGCAAATCTTCAAAAACAAGCGGAAGAAGCTACAAAATACAAATTAATTTCAGAGGAAATAAAAAAAATAGAGGCTGGTCTATATTATCTAAGATTGTTGGATATCGATAAGGAAATAAGAATAGAAAATGAAATTAATACAGAGGCAGGAGGAGAAGTTGAAAGTTTCAACAATCAGATATCTGAACTTGAAAACTTAATAAAAACTTCAACTGATAAAGTTGCTCCACTTAGAGAAAAAAATATTGAGAATTTATCAAGAATACAGAGACTTAATTTAGAACTACAGAACCTAGATGAAGAAAATACTAGAATTCAAGATGAAATTGAAACAATTAAGAAATCAATAAAGACTTTAGACGAAGACATAACTAGAGAAAATGGAATTATTATTGATGCTAACTCTAATGAAAAAAGATTAAAGGAAGAAAAGTCAGACTTAATTGAAGTAGATTCAAAATATTTTGAAACAGAAAAGTTATCAAATGAAGATCTAGAAAATGCAAAAAATGAACTTGAAAGAGAGCAAAAAGAAGTTGACGAAGTTGTTAATAATTTAGCTGACGATACAATTAAAATAAGCATTGGTCCTATAAAGAATGTAAAAAATTCAATTACTAGAGCAAAAGAATTAATTGATAGAAATGAGATAAATCAAGCAGTTACATTACTAGATAGATGTAATATGGAATTAGACAATTTTATTAATGATTTAAAAAACGAAAAATCAAGAACAGAGCTATTAAGTGTAAATGAGAAATCTCAAAATATAAAAATACTTCAAGAAAAATATGCTGATGCATACAGTAAAAATCAGTCAATAAAGAATGAATCAGTAAAAAGAAATGAAAGAATAAAAACAATAGAGACTGAAATAGAAAGCTGGAAAAATCTTTTATCTAATTCAGAAAAGATGGTAAATGAATTAACTGAAAGAAAAAATAAATTATCTAAACAATTAAATGATTTAGAAAATCAGCCAAGAGTACAAGCAGAAAGAAAAGGTCAAATTACAGAAAATTTAAGAATTTCTGATGAAGAAAAAATAGAGAACGAAAAAATTATAGAAGAAACTGATAAAAAAATTGAAACTTTAAGAGCTCAACTAAACGAAATACAAGAGCAATCAATTCAAATTAGAGAGCGAAAAGCTAGCTCAGGTGCAACCATAGAAGGTTTACAAAAAAGAAAAAATGATTTGCTTGATAGGGTTAATACAGAATTAAATTTAACAGAAGAAAATATTTTAGAAAATTCAAATTTATTTGGAGTTGAAGAACTTCCAAATCATGTTGATCAAGAAGATGCATTAGATAAAAAAAAACAACAAAGAGATCAATTAGGTTCTGTAAATTTAAAAGCAGATGAGGAAACTAGTAAGTATGAAGAAGAAATAAAAAAAATGGAACAAGATCGTAGTGACCTAGTTACCGCAATTATTAAACTTAAAGATAGTATTGATGAGCTAAATCAAAAAGGAAGGGAAAGACTTGTTGAGGCATTTGAAAAAGTTAACAGAAAATTTAATGAGGTTTATACAAAACTTTTTAATGGAGGAAATGCCAAGCTTGAATTAGTAGACTCTGATGATCCATTAGAAGCTGGTTTAGAAATGTTGGTCAGTCCACCAGGAAAAAGACTTCAATCTATAACTTTATTGTCTGGTGGTGAACAAGCACTAACTGCCCTATCTTTAATATTTGCAGTATTTTTAACTAACCCTTCTCCAATTTGTGTTTTAGATGAGGTGGATGCTCCTCTTGATGATGCTAACGTTACAAGATTTTGTAGCTTGCTAGAGGAGTTAATTAAAATTACTAACACTAAATTTATAATTGTTACTCACCACGCCTTAACAATGTCTAAAATGAACAGGCTATATGGAGTAACTATGCCACAAAAAGGGATAAGCCAACTGGTAGCTGTAGACCTACAAAAAGCAGAAAGTATGGTTGCTTAACCAAAATAAATGGCAAAAGACCCTTTTAAAACTCGCTTAGAGATTGCAAAAAGCAAGATTTCTAAGAAAAATCTTTATAACAAGAAGGATAATCCCTCGCCTATTGGAACTGCATTCAAATTGAGCACAGAACTTGTTTCTGCAGTGGCTGTCGGGACAATTATTGGGTTTATTTTTGACAAGACCTTTGGTACTAAACCCTGGTTTATATTAATATTTTTTTTTGTTGGGGTGATCGCTGGAATAATAAACGTGATTAGATCAGCAAAAAAGATGCAAAAATAAGTTAGTACTATGGCAGCAAACCCGATGTCCCAATTCGATGTTTATAGAATTGGACCTGAAATAAAAGTTGGAGCATTTGATATATCTTTTACAAACGCAAGTTTGTTTATGATTATAAGTACAGTTTCTATTTTATTAATTTTTAATTTAGGATCTAAGAAAAATTCAATCTTACCAAATAAAATTCAATTATTAGCGGAACTTAGCTACACCTTTGTTGCTAAAATGATTAGTGATACAGCTGGTTCTAAAGCAAAACCATATTTTGCATTTATTTTTTCATTGTTCATGTTCGTTTTATTTTGCAACATGTTTGGAATGATACCGTACACATTCACTGTAACTAGTCATATTATCGTTACATTTGTTCTTGCTGCATTTATCTTTATTGGCGTAACAGTAATTGGATTTATTAAACATGGTTTTGGATATTTAAAATTGTTTGTACCAAGTGGAGTACCAGCGGTATTACTTCCTTTAATAGTAGTTATTGAAATTATTTCTTATTTAAGTAGACCAATAAGTCTATCAGTTAGATTATTTGCAAATATGATGGCTGGTCATACAATGATGAAAGTTTTCGGAGGCTTTGTAATTAGTCTTGGAATAGTTGGTGGATGGCTTCCACTAAGTTTTTCGGTTGCATTAACTGGTTTGGAGATATTAGTTGCTTTTCTTCAAGCATATGTTTTTGCAATTTTAACCTGCATCTATTTAAATGATGCATTAAATTTACACCATTAATAACAGAGGAGGATATAATGGAATTAGAAGCAGCAAAAATGATCGGAGCAGGTTTAGCAGCAATAGCTTTAGCTGGTGCCGGTGTTGGTATTGGAATAATTTTTGGAAATTATTTATCAGGCGCTATGAGAAACCCATCAGCAGCTCAGAAACAATTTCCTAACCTACTTTTAGGTTTTGCACTTGCTGAAGCAACAGGATTATTTGGATTAGTTGTTGCATTGATTATTTTATTTGCGTTTTAAGTTAATGGTAAAAAAAATATATCTTCATCTGGTATTTTTAAGCTTCTTTTTTATCAAAGAAGCTTTTGCCGCTGAAAGTGGAGGTATGCCTCAATTAAATCCAGAGTTTTGGGTTTCTCAGATTTTCTGGTTGGTACTTACTTTTGGGATAATGTATTTGGTTTTATCTAAACTAATCCTTCCAAAAATTAGTAACAACTTAGAATCTAGAAAATCTCAAATTCTAGAAAATATTGAGGCAGCTGAAAAACAAAGAGAAGATAGTGAGACCAAACTTAAAGAATATGATCAAATAATTTTAAAAAGCAAAACTGAAGCTAATGCTATGTTTAATCAAGCAAGAGAAAAGGCAGTTAAAGATATAAATGCTAAAAGAGACGTTCTTGATAAACAAATAGATGACGAAATAGCTAAAGCGGAAAAAGAAATCCAAGCTTTAAGAGATAATGCACCTGATAAAATAAATAAAATTGCTATAGAAACATCATCCGAATTACTTCAAAAACTTATTGGTGCTGAAGTAAATAATAGCAGTATATCAGCAATTGTTGACGATCTATCTAGAAGAAATGGAGATAAATACTATGGCAATTGATGCAACTTTCTGGGTAGCAATTTCATTTGTAATCTTCATCGGAGTTTTAGTTTACTTTAAAATTCCACAAAAAATTTCTCAAATGCTTGATGGTATGATTTCTGATATCAAAAATGAGATAGATGAAAGTGAAAAATTGAGAACAGAAGCAAAAACTTTGCTCGATAATGCTCAAAAAAAATTAGATACCGCTACTTCAGTAATTAATGAAATTTTGGAGAATGCAAAAAAAGAGTCGGATAAATTAATAATAGATTTAAATGATAAATTTCATAAATCATCAGAAATTAAAAAAAGTTTAGCTGAAAATAAAATTAGCCAAATGAAAGAGGCTGCATTGAAAGAAATAAAAGATGCTTCAATCAAAATAGCGGTAGATTCAGTAAAAAAAATCATAACTACATCAGTTGATAAATCTAAACTGGATGCTGTATTTCAAAAAAATTTAGAAGAAACTAAAGAACAGCTAAAAAAAATAAACTCATAATACGGTTACAATTTCCTGAAAAAGCTATAAATTACAGAAATGAATTCTATAGTTATTGGATCTGGATTTGGTGGTATTGCTGCAGCAATAAGACTAAGAGCCAAAGGACACAAAGTAAAATTAATAGAAAAACATTCAGACCTAGGTGGAAGAGCTAGAGTTTTCAAAAAAGATGGTTTTACCTATGATGCTGGGCCAACAGTAATAACAGCTCCATATTTAATTAACGAACTATTCAGTTTGTTTAATAAAAATCCTGAGGACTACATAAAACTAACCCCACTTAAAATTTGGTATCAATTTGTTTTTGAGGACCAAACTAAATTTAATTACTCAGGTGATGAAATAGAAATGAAAAAACAAATTGAAAATTTAAATCAAAAAGATGTTAAGGGGTATGAAGATTTAGTAAATTTTACCAAAAAAATTTTTGAGAAGGGATTTTTAGAGCTTGCAGATGTTCCATTTGATAAACCTTTTTTTATGATGAAACAGCTGCCAGCATTATTAAAACTTAAGAGTTATAAATCAGTTTATTCATTAGTATCGTCTTATGTAAAAAATGAAAAATTAAGAAGGATGCTTAGTATGCATCCACTTTTGGTTGGTGGTAATCCGTTCACAACTACATCAATTTATGGGCTAATTCTTTATTTAGAAAAAAAATGGGGCATTCATTATTCAATGGGTGGTACGGGAAATATAATTAAAGGATTTGAAAAGTTAATGGAGGAAATAGAAATCGAAATAATAAAAAATACTGAGGTAAATGAAATTATTACTAAGAATAATAAAATTACTGGTGTTGTAGTTGACAATGAAGAGATTATCGAGGCTGATAATGTTATTTGTAATGCAGACCCTCCTGCTTTTTATGAAAAGATGACTAGTAAAAACCTAAAAAATTCAATGCTGTTTGATTGGAAACAAAAGAGGATGGATTACTCAATGGGTTTATTTGTTTATTATTTTGGAACCAAAAAAGTCTATGAAAACGTTGAACATCATACAATTAAATTTGGGAACAAATACAAAGAACATCTGGATGATATTTTTGATTATAAAAGATTAAATAACGATATTAGCTATTATCTACATAGACCTTCTGCAACAGATAAGAGCATGGCTCCTGAGGGTAGTGATTGTTTTTATGTATTGGTGCCAGTTCCAAACAATCAATCAAATATAGATTGGCAAATAGAAGGTGAAAAAATGAAAAATCTTGTGGTTGATAAAATGGAAAATGATTTAATGCCAAATCTTAGAGATAATATCGTATCAGACTTTTATCTTACACCTGATTATTTTGAGAAAGAACTAAATACCAAATATGGATCAGGTTTTTCAATTCAGCCTAAATTCACTCAATCAGCTTATTTTAGATTTCATAATAAATCAGAGATTTATGATGGTTTATATTTTGTTGGTGCTGGAACTCACCCAGGTGCGGGAGTACCAGGAGTACTTTCATCAGCAAAAGTATTAGATAAATTGATCTAAAATGTTAACTAAAAATTATTTAGCAACATATGCAAAATCATTTAATTGGGCTGGTTTTTTTTTACCAAAAAAAACTTATGATAAATGTTCTGCGCTTTATGATTTTTGTAGAGAAGCAGATAATATTGCAGATGATCCAGGAAAATTAGAAGACAAAATAATTAAATTTGAAAAATTTAAGAAAGATTTTTTAAATAAAAACTTTCAAAACATTGTTATTAAAAATATTTGGGCACTTATAGATGAATTTAGTATTTCAACAAAAGTAATTAATGATTTATTTGATGGGATTAATTCAGATATTAAAGAAAGAGTGGAATTAAAATCAAAAAAAGAGTTATTAATTTACTCTTACAGAGTAGCAGGCACAGTTGGTTTAATGATGGCAAAAGTTTTAAAAGTTAATAAGACAAATTCCTTGAAATCAGCAATCGATCTTGGAATAGCAATGCAGCTTACCAATATTTCAAGAGACGTAATTGAAGATAAAAATAATAAAAGAATTTATATCAATGAAAATTTCAAAGATATCAAATCTACCATTTCTTTATCTGAAAAATTTTATGAAAATTCTTTTTACTCAATTAAAGAAATACCTTTAAGTTTCAGATTCTCTATTTTAGTTGCAAGACGAGTCTACAGAAAAATTGGACACAAAATAATTAATAAAAATAATTTAGAAAATTATAAAAGTTCTGGAAAAATTTATGTAACAAAAATTGAAAAAATTATTGAAACTTTTTTATCAATTTTTGATTTAATAATTTTAATATTTACAAATAAAAATGATAATAACATTGAACATGATCATTCATTAATTAATGAAGAGATAAATTTAAATGAAAGATTTTGATTACATAATTATCGGTGGCGGTTGTGCAGGTTTGTCTTTGGCTTATGAACTTGAAATTTCTGATAAATTAAAAAATAAATCTTTGGCTATAATTGAGCCTAGGGATGAATATAAAAGAGATAAAACTTGGTCATTTTGGAAAGTATTTCCACATAATTTTGATGATTGTGTAAAAAAAAGTTGGGATAATTTTTCTATAAACATTCCTAATGATACAAAGTTTATTGATTGTAAACTAACACCTTACCAATCTATAGATACTGGAAAATTTTATGACAAAATTCTTTCAAAACTTAAATTAAATGAAAATATAAAATTTTTTAATAATATTAATGATATTGAATTATCAAATTCAATAATTTTTAACAGCGTTCCAAATTTTGAAAATAAGCCAAATAATTTATGGCAACATTTTTGTGGTGTAGAAATTGAAACTGAAAAAGATTTTTTTGATGACCAAATATTTAACTTAATGGATTTTGCATGTGATCAAAAAAATGAGGTTCATTTTTTTTACACTTTACCTTTTTCAAAAAAAAGTGCACTTGTGGAGACTACCTGGATATCAAATTTAAGTAATGAAAGTATAAAAGATTATGATAATCAAATAGATCAATACTTAAAAAACCATTTAAATATCAGAAATTATAAAATCAATTTTAAAGAAGAAGGCTCTATACCTTTATTTAGAAATAAAAATCTAAAAAAATTAAATGAAATATATATTGGATCAGCCGGTGATATGACAAGATTAAGCACGGGTTATACTTTTTTAAATATTCAGGAACACAGCAAATATATAGCAGAAAACATTGATAATATTTCTAAAGTTAAATTGTTTAAAATTAAAAAAAAATACGATTTTTTGGACAATATTTTTTTGAAAGTTTTAAGAAATAACTCTTCAGATATGGGGGAAATTTTCTTTAAAATGTTCAATAGTTCACCTAAGACTGCTATTAATTTCTTATCTAATAAAAGTAATTATTTTGAAGATTTAGAAATAATTTTAAAAATGCCTAAATGGAAATTTTTAAAAGAATTATTTTAAATGACTAATCAATTAATTAAAAAAATTAACCTTAATCATTCATTTATATTTTTTTTGTTAATTAATCTATTTTCTGTTGTGATGTTTAGATTAAATTATTTAGATATTTCATCATCAATTTGCTTATTTTTAATTTTAACTATTGGAGTTTCACACGGTGCATTAGATAATATTAAAGGTAAAAAACTTCTTAAATTATTTAATTTTGAAAGAATATATATTTTCTATATTTTCTATATTTTTATAGCAGTTTGTGTCATTATTATTTGGTCACTATTACCTGCAATCACACTGTTAGTTTTTCTTATAGTGGCATCATTTCATTTTGGTAAAGAAGATACACAATTTTTAATAAACAAAAAATCTTACTTAATTCAAATATTATACCTTTTAAAAGGATCACTCATAATTCTTGCCCCGCTTTTTTTTCATTTTGATGATACTGTGAAAATATTCAAATCATTACTTGTTGTTAATGAAAATTTTTATTTATTCTTAGAATTTTTAGAAGAAAAAAAGATAATCGAGATATCAATTATTTTGAGTTCATTATCAAGTATATTTTTATTTATTGATAAGTTTGAATTAAAAAAATTCACTATTTTTTTTGATTATTTCTCAATTGTAATTTTAAATTACTACTTTACTCCTTTAGTAGCTTTTACAATTTATTTTTGTTTTTTACATTCTGTGAGGCACTCTATTTCACTTGCGGTAGACCTTGATGAAAACAATCTCCAAAATGGACTAAAATTATTTATTTTAAAGGCTTTACCACTTACACTTTTAACAATCTTGGTTTCAATAATTGTATTATTATTATTAAATGAGGTTAATTATATAGATGATGCAATCTTAAAACTAATTTTTATTGGTTTGGCGTCTTTAACCTTTCCACATATATTGCTGGAATATTTTTTAGAGAAAAATGAAAAACAAACAAATTAAAATTTTACTTTCTGCTCCAAGAGGTTTTTGTGCTGGTGTTGAGAGAGCTATAGAGATTGTAGAAAAATCTATTCAAAAATATGGATCGCCAGTTTATGTTAGACACGAAATCGTTCATAACAAGCATGTTGTTGATAATTTAAAAAATAAAGGTGCTATCTTTGTTGAAGAATTAGAGGAAATTAATGACAAATCTAGACCTGTTATTTTTTCTGCGCACGGTGTTCCAAAAAAAATACCAGAAGATGCTGAAAATTATAAAATGACTTATGTAGATGCTACTTGTCCACTAGTTTCTAAAGTTCATAGAGAAGCGGAAAACTTAAATAAAGCTGGTTATCATATTATTTTGATTGGACATGAGAACCATCCAGAAGTAATAGGCACTATGGGTCAATTACCTAAAGGATCTATTGATTTGGTTCAAAATGAAGCTGAAGCAATGGAGTATAAAACCAATCATAGAGAAAAATTGGCTTATATAACTCAAACAACACTATCCGTTGATGACACTAAAGAAATAATAAAGATTTTGAAAGATAGATTTACAAACATTAAAGAGCCAGCAAAAGAGGATATTTGTTATGCAACAACTAATAGACAAATGGCAGTAAAAAATATTGCAAAAGAGTGTGATATGTTTTTTGTAATAGGTAGTAGAAACTCTTCAAATTCAGTTAGACTTGTTGAAGTAGCAAAAAAATCAGGTTGTCAAAATTCACAACTTTTTCATTCTGAAAGTGAAATTCCTTTTGATCAAATACAGAATTCAAATACTATTGGTATATCATCAGGAGCATCAGCACCTGAAATTCTTGTAGAAGATTTTATTAATGAATTAAAAAAAAAATTTTCTATAAATGTTGAGGAAGTAGAAATTATAAAAGAAAATGTGGTCTTTAAAGTTCCTAACAAATTAAATTAAATGGCTGTATATACAAAAATAAATCAGAGTGATATCGATATAATAAACAACAAGTTTAATATTGAAAAAATTTTAAGTTTCCAAGGAATTACTAAAGGAATTGAAAATACAAATTACGTTTTAAAATCCAAAAATAAAAAGTTTATTCTCACAATTTTTGAGAAGAGAGTTCTTCCAAAGGAGATACCTTTTTTTATGAAATTAATGGATCATTTAAATGATTCAAAAATTATTTGCCCAAGACCACTTAAAACTAAAGACAAAAATTATTTAATTAAACTAAAAAATAAAACAGCTTGTATTGTCACTTTCTTGAATGGAAAAGATAAAAAGAAAGTTAACGAAAATGACTGCTATGCTATTGGAAAAGCAATAGCTAAAATGCATCTGGTTACTAAGAAGATACAATTTACTAGAAAAAATTCAATGGGTGTAAAATATTTAAAACCTTTACTCCAGAGTATTAAATTTAAATCAAATAAAGGATCAAATTTGAAAAAATTTTTATTTAATAATTTTAATGATATTAAAAAAATTTGGCCAAAAAAACTTCCTTCTGGGATTATTCATGGTGATTTATTTGTAGATAATATTTTTTTTAATAAAAATAAGCTGTCGGGAATTATAGACTTTTACTTTGCTGCAAACGATTACTACATGTATGAAATAGCAATCTGTATTAATGCACTATGTTTTGATGAAAAAAATAAAAAATTTGTAATTAATAAGAAGAAAGTTGATAAATTAATCAAGGGATACAACAATGTTAAGAAAATTAAATTAAATGAAAAAAACAATTTAAATATTTTGTGTAGAGGTGCTGCCCTTAGATATCTGTTAACTAGACTATATGATTATACAAATACTCCAAAAACAGCATTAATCAAAATTAAGGATCCGAACGAATATTATCAAAAACTTATTACCCATAACAATTTGAATAGTTTTAAAGATTATTTGATTTAATGATTAAAATTTATACAGATGGCTCATGTTTAAAAAATCCAGGAAATGGTGGATGGGCAGCAATAATATGTACTGATAATGAAGTGAAAAAAATAAGTGGAAGTGAAAAAGATACAACAAATAATAGAATGGAATTAATGGCGACAATCAATGCATTAAAAGAGGTAAATTCTGAAGATTTGATAGAAATCTACACAGATTCTAAATATGTTAAAAATGGAATTACTGATTGGATCCACAATTGGATTAAAAATAATTGGAAAACATCTAGTAAAGAAGATGTTAAAAATAAAGATTTATGGGTTCAATTACATGATTTGAATAATAATTCTAAGATTAAGTGGAACTGGGTTAAAGCTCATGCTGGAAATCCACTAAATGAAGAAGTTGATTTATTAGCTAAAAAAGCTGCAAGTCTAGATTAATTTAAAGAAATTTTCTGCTGCTGAGATTTCACAAGATCCTGTATCTGCTTCTTCCTGAAGTTTAATAACCTTCATGTTATCAACAAACATCGTGTATCTATTAGATCTAATTCCTAACCCTCTGCCACTTTTATCAACATCTGCACCAATTTCTTTTGTGAAATTAAGAAATGGATCACCCATCATAACAATTTTTTCACCTACATCATTTTGTTTACCCCAAGCATTCATCACAAAGGGATCATTTACTGAAATACAAATTATATGATCAATACCTTTTTCTTTATATTGATCATGCATCTTAATATATCCTGGCAAATGTTTAGCAGAACATACAGAAGTATATGCCCCGGGTAGTCCAAATATTACAACTTTTTTGTCTTTAAAAAAATCTTCTATATTTTTTTTTACAGGCTCTCCATCTTGAAGAACAAAAATTTCTGAATTTGGTAGGTTATCGTTTTCTTTTATTTTCATTTGGATCTATCTTTAATATGTTCTTTTACTTTTTCGATATCATTTTCAAGAATATCATAATTTTCTTTCTCATTTAATATAAATTGAAGTTCATTTGGTAACTCAGCTTTAATATTTATAGCACTTTTAATTGCATCAGGAAACTTACATGGATGTGCTGTTGCTAGCACAATATTATTACCATTGAGATTATGTTTATCAAAAGCTCCATAACCAATTGCAGTATGAGGGTCTAAAACAATATTAAATTCTTGATAAACAGACTTAATAATATCAAGTGTTTCGGTCTCGCTCATTCTTGCTGATAAGAAATCTTGATTAATTAAATTCAACTTTTCTTTATCAATTGAATATTTTCCTTCTTCTTTAATTTTTATCATGTCTTTTGATGTTTGTTCTGAATTCTTATCACTCAGATCAAAAATAAGTCTCTCAAAGTTACTTGCGATCTGTATATCCATACTAGGAGAAATAGTTTCGGAAACAGTTTCAGCCTCGTAATTACCGTTTGAAATAGCTCTATGGAGAATGTCATTTTGATTTGTTGCAACAATCAATTTATTAATGGGCAAACCCATTTTTTTGGCTAAGTAACCTGCGTATACATCTCCGAAATTCCCTGTGGGAACAGAAAAATTAGTGGGTTTAGAGTGATCTTCAATGAGATAATAGCTGTAAAAGTAATAAACACATTGAGCAATAATTCTTGCCCAGTTGATTGAATTTACACCTGACATATTAATATCTTGAGAAAATTTTGTGTCAGAAAACATTGATTTAACTAAGTTTTGGCAGTCATCAAAATTTCCTTTAATAGCGATATTAAATACATTTTCATGTTTTCCAGTAGTCATGATTTTTCGCTGAACAGAAGAAACTCGATTATCAGGATGTAGTACAAAAATATTTAAATTTTCTTTTCCTTTTATTGCATCTATAGCTGCTGCCCCTGTGTCTCCAGATGTGGCAACTACAATATTAATTTTTTCTTTTTGCTTTCTTAAATAAAATTCATAAAAATTTCCAAGAAGTTGCATAGCAACATCCTTAAAGGCTAGTGTTGGGCCATGAAATAACTCTAAGACTGATCGATCCCCTATTTTTATGAAATCAATTACATTTTCTCTTCTAAAAACAGAATAAGATTTATCAATTATTTTAGACAATTCATCTTTATTCATAAAATTTCCTATAAAAGGAAAAATAATTTTTTTTGCTAAATCTGAATAATTTAGTGACCTCAATTCTTGAATTTCTTTTTCACTATAGTTTGGAAGTGAGCTAGGAATAAACAATCCCCCATCATCAGCAAGACCTTTGATAAAAACATCCTTAAATTCATATGTTTTTGAAGTATTTCTGGTGCTGACGTATCTCATTAATAATTTTTTTTTCTAAAGTATAAATATATTAAAAGAATTGAAATCGCCATCAAAAACCAAGTAATTGCATACTTTTTGTGGTTATTTGAAATTTTAGCAGTGATCACTCTTGGTCTTGGGTTTTTGTAGTTACCGTTTAAATAAATAATATATTTCGAAAAGTTTTTTCCTGTAAATTTTAAAATATCTTCCCGATCTAGTGTGAACCAATAATTTTTATCTAATTCATTCTTGGGTTTGAATGAACTTGATTTTGATTGAAGCATTAAAGTACCAATAATATTTTTTTGATCAACAACATTAATCTCTGGTTTGTTTTTTTGGTCAAAAGATATCCAGCCTCTATTAATTAAATAATCTTCATTTCCAACTTTAATTGGGTTGATAACTTCAAATCCAGGTTTACCAGTTTCGTTAAGATTATAGAGATAAATTTGTTTTTCAAAATCAATTTGTCCTGATGTTTTTATTCTTAAATAATTTTTTTTTTCTACATTTTGAAGTTCAACAGGATCCATCTTTAAAGAATTTTCAATTTGATTGATTAAATCTAATTTCCAACTCAATCTATACAATTGCCAAAAGCCTAATGACAACAAGACTAAAATTATAAAATAAACGAAAACGGAAAATAGAAGCTTATTCTTCAAGGATTAAATATTAACTTCCCCAAACGTAGATAGCCGCAAACAAAAATAACCAAACAACATCAACAAAGTGCCAGTACCAAGCAGCTGCCTCAAAACCAAAGTGGTGTTCTTTCGTAAAGTGACCCAATCTTCCTCTCCATAAACAAACAGCAAGAAAAATTGTTCCAACAATTACGTGGAAACCGTGAAAACCTGTTGCCATATAAAATACTGCACCATAAATATGTCCTGAATAATCAAATGTAGCATGATGATATTCGTAAGCCTGTAACAAAGTAAAAAAGAAGCCTAGTGCAACAGTTGCTGTTAATCCTTGAATAAATCCCTTTCTATCGTCTTCTAATAAAGAGTGGTGAGCCCAAGTTACTGTAGTACCAGATAATAATAAAACTAGTGTATTGATTAATGGAATGTCCCATGGATCAAAAGTTTCTATGTCTTGTGGAGGCCATACATTTCCAACAAACTCATTTGGGAACAAGCTTATATCAAAATATGCCCAAAACCATGCAACGAAAAACATAACTTCAGAAGCAATGAATAACGTCATTCCATATCTATGATGGATTTGAACAACTGGAGTATGGTGACCTTGATGTTCAGCTTCAATGACAACATCTCTGAACCACATATAAGCTGCATAAATTACAAGAGCTAATCCCAAATACATTCCCCAAGATACATCATTGTGCATATAAAAAATTGCTCCGATAGCTAGTACCAAGCATGCAAAAGATGTAAATATTGGCCAAGGACTTGGGTCTACTAAGTGATAATCATGTTTTTTTTCAGCTGACATATTTTTTTAATTATGATTGTTTATAATAATCTGTCGAGAAAAAAGTATACGACATAGTTACATCCTGTAAGTTTTTAACTGTTGGATCATTTACCAGTTCTGGGTCCAAATAAAAAGTCATAATATAAGTTGCCTTCTCACCTGCCTTAAGTTCCTGTTTTTCGAAGCAAAAACAGCCTAATTTACTATAATATTTACCAAAACTTGCAGGCGAAACATTGAAACTAGCAACTCCATAAGTTGTTTCGTCTCCATAGTTCTCAACCTCAAACTCAATTCTATTTACCTGGCCAACCTTAACATCAATGACATTTGATTTAGCCTTAAAATCCCAAGTAAGATTGTTTACATTCGTATCAAATCTTACACTTACAACTTTATCTAAAACTATTTTCGGAGCTTCTTTAGATACTTGGGTTGTTCCTCCAAAGCCAGTTACACGACAAAAAAGATCATATAAGGGCACTGCCGCAAAAGATAAACCTAACATTAAACAAAAAATACCTGCTAGAAGTAATGGAGTTAATGTTTTGCTCTTAATCATATCTGCCTATCAAAAACACCAACGTTATATAATGTAAAAATAAACAAAAAAACCATAAAAGCTAAAATTGCTAAAGCAGTAATAATATTTTTTTTCTTTGTTTTTTTATCGGGTGTTATCATAAAATTTTATCTATTAAGAAAAATACAAAAACTAAAAACAAATATAATATCGAGTATCCAAAAATTGTTTTTGCTTTTTTTGCATCAAACTTGTTCTTCTTAAATTTATAAAGTTCAAAACATAAGTAATTATAATAAATTGTCAAAATTAATGATGGAATTAAAAATACTAGACCAACAAAATTAATTGCATATGGGAAAACAATAACTGGCAACATTATTAATGAATAAACAAATATATTTAATTTTGTACTTTCAACACCATTAGTCAATGGAAGCATTGGAATATTTGCTTTTTTATAATCATCAGATTTATATAAACTTAGTGCCCAAAAATGTGATGGTGTCCAAAAAAAGATAATTAGAAAAAAAGTTAATGGCTCAAGTGAAAGTGAGTTGGTAGCTATAGTCCAACCAATTACAGGAGGTAATGCTCCTGCAGCGCCTCCAATAACTATATTTTGAGGCGTTTTTCTTTTAAGCCAAACGGTATAAACCAGCACATAAAACAAAATTGTAAATAACAATAAAGCTGCTGAAACTGTATTTGCAAAATAATCTAAAGCAACAACAGAAAATATTGATAAAGCGATACCAAAAATCAAAGCTTGGTTTTTATTTACCTTCCCAGTTGGTATAGGTCTCAAACAAGTCCTTGTCATTAATGCATCTAGATCAGACTCGTACCACATATTAAGAGCTCCGGCAGCACCTGCTCCAATAGAAACTAAAATAATTCCAATGATTGCATCTTTTGTTGGAATGATATTTGGTGCCATCAACAATCCAACTGCACACGTGAAAATTACAAGAGACATTACTCTTGGCTTCATAAGTTTAAATAACTCAGAGAAATTGAATACGTCTTCTTGACTTAAATTTCTATTTTTTAACTTAGATTTAATCATTTAATTTTAGACAAAAAATCTAAATACTTTTTAAGTAGTAGATTTTTCTGCACTCTCTTCATCTTCAAACTTTGGTAATTCATCAAAAGTATGAAAATTTGGAGGAGACGGTACTGTCCACTCTAAAGTTGTTGCCCCTTTACCCCAAGGGTTTTGAGCAGCAGCTTTTTTCTTATAAAATGCATAAATTAGATTTGCAAAAAATACTCCTAAACCAATTACAGAAATATATGATCCAATTGAAGATATATAATTCCAACCAGCAAATGCATCTGGATAATCTGCATATCTTCTAGGCATCCCCGCTAAACCTAAGAAGTGTTGAGGGAAGAAAATTAAGTTTACACCAATAAATGTTAACCAGAAGTGTAATTGACCTAACCATTCTGAATACTCGTAACCACTCATTTTTCCAAACCAGTAATAAAAGCCTGCAAAGATTGCGAACACCGCTCCTAAAGATAATACATAGTGGAAGTGAGCTACTACATAGTAAGTATCATGCATTGCTGTATCTACACCTGCATTTGCAAGAACAACACCTGTAACTCCACCGACTGTAAATAAAAATATAAACCCTAAAGCCCAAACCATAGGTGTCTTAAATGATATTGAACCACCCCACATAGTTGCTATCCAAGAAAATATTTTAATCCCCGTCGGAACAGCAATGATCATCGTCGCTGCCAAGAAATAAGCTTTAGTATCTGTGCTTAAACCAACAGTGTACATGTGGTGAGCCCATACAACGAAACCAACTATTCCAATTGCTACCATTGCATATGCCATTCCTAAATATCCGAATACTGGTTTTCTAGAGAATGTTGAAACAATATGACTGATCATTCCAAAACCTGGTAAAATTAAAATGTATACTTCAGGATGACCAAAGAACCAGAATAGGTGTTGAAATAACACTGGGTCTCCACCTGTTTGGGCATCAAAGAATGCCGTTCCAAAATTTCTATCTGTTAATAACATTGTGATTGCACCTGCTAATACTGGAAGTGATAAAAGTAATAAGAACGCTGTAACTAAAATTGACCAAGCAAATAAAGGCATTTTATGCAATGTCATACCTGGAGTTCTCATATTTAAAATTGTAGTAATAAAGTTTACTGCTCCTAAAATTGAAGACGCTCCTGCTAAGTGCAAACTTAAAATTGCAAAGTCCATTGCTGGACCAGGCTGTCCTGCTGTTGATGATAAAGGAGGATAGATTGTCCATCCACCACCAACTCCTGTTTGACCTGGAGGGCCATCCATAAATATAGACATGATTAATAAAATGAATGAAGTTGGTAATAACCAAAACGAAATGTTATTCATTCTTGGAAATGCCATGTCTGGCGCACCAATCATGATTGGTACAAACCAATTTCCAAAACCACCAATCATTGCTGGCATAACCATAAAGAAGATCATGATTAAACCATGACCTGTTACTAAGACATTGTATAAATGATAGTTTCCACCCAAAATTCCATCACCTGGATGCATCAATTCCATTCTCATTAAAACTGAGAATGCGGTTCCAATCACACCTGCAACAATAGCAAATATAAGGTACATTGTACCTATGTCTTTGTGATTAGTTGAATACGCCCAACGTTTCCAACCAGTAGGTGTATGATGATCGTCGTGTGATGCAGTTTTTGTATACATATTATTTACTCGCTATTTTTTTAAATTGATCTTCTTCATTAATTTCTTTTGCAAATTTTATTTTAGCTCCAGTAAGCCATTCTTGATATTCTTCTTCAGATACTACTCTTACTGTAATCGGCATAAAGGCATGTTTAATTCCACAAAGCTCAGAGCACTGTCCATAATAAGTTCCAACTTCTTCTGCTTTAAACCATGTTTCATTTATTCTTCCAGGAACAGCATCTCTTTTAACTCCAAAGGATGGTAAAGCCCAAGCATGCAAAACATCATTTGCAGTAATTAAAACTTTAACTACTTTATTTACTGGAACAACTAATTCATTATCTACAGCTAATAATCTAGGCTGATTTTCTTTTAAATCTTTATCTTCAATCATGTAAGAGTCGAAAATAATGTTTTCGTCTGGATACTCATAACCCCAGTACCATTGATAACCGATTGCCTTAACTGTTACATCTGCTTTTGGTATTGAGTCTTGTTTATATAAAATTTTAAACGATGGAACTGCCATCACGATTAAAATTAAACATGGAATTAATGTCCATAAAACTTCTACAGCAACATTGTGAGTTCTTTTTGAAGGAACTGGATTTGCTGATGCTCTAAATCTGATACATGCATAGACCATCAAAAATAAAACGAAAACGCTTATCGCAATTATGATTGGTAATAACAATTTGTCATGAAAATTAACTATATCTCTCATAGATTCCGAAGCTGCTTTTTGAAAACCCAATTGCCAATCTTTTGGCTGGTTGGCAAAAGCAACTGCAGGAGTTAAAATTGAAAGAATTGTTAATAAAATTTTTTTCATTTTTTTACCCTATATAGAACGTCTTCAAAAAAATTACACTTTAGTTTTCGCGACAAAATATCAATTTATGGCGTATTTTATGATCGATATAGCTGAAATTACAGCTGTTTCAGATCTCAATATATTCTCATTAATTTTCAATGGTTGAACACCTCTAAATTTTAGAATCTTAGCTCTTTCCTCTTCAGAAAAATCTCCTTCTGGACCTATAATTACACATGTAGGTTTATCTGTAACCTTCTTTAAATCTACTTTGGTATTTTCAGAATTTAGATCAGTAAAAATTAAATCAACTTTATTGTTATTTAAAAAATCATCTAATGATTTTGGGTCTTCAATATCTGGAACATTAATTCTATTCGATTGCTCTGCTGCTTCAATAATTACTTTCTCTAATCGCTCTTTATTAATTTTACGAACAATCGTTCTATCAAATATTATTGGAATAAATTTTGTAACTCCTAACTCAGTTGCTTTTTGAATCATAAAGTTAAAATAATTTGATTTAATTGGAGAAAATGCCAACCACAATTCTTTTGGATTTTCTTTCTGTCTTAATTGTTTTGTAACATTAAATTCAACAACACCTTTTGAGATATTTAAAATTTTTGCTTCCCATTCACCACTGCTGTTAAATAATGAGAAAGTTTCATTTTCTTTAACTCTCATTACTTTGTTTACGTAATGTGATTGAGATTTATCAAGTGTACCAGTTAAATTATTAGATAAACTTTTAGAAAAATATAATCTAATGTTACTCATATTATTAAATTAGTTTATGAAAAATATTAAAGCAATAATTTTTGACGCTTACGGCACTTTATTCGATGTAAATTCAGCAGCAGAAAAATGCAAAGATAAAATTGGTGATAAGTGGGAGGCTTTTGCAAATTATTGGAGAACTACACAATTAGAATACACATGGCTTAGAAGCCTAATGAAAAGACACAAAGATTTTTGGCAAATCACTGAAGACAGTTTGGATAAATCAATGAGTGTTTTTAAAATAGACAATTCAATGAGGGATGAATTATTAGATTTATATAAAATTCTTTCACCATTTGAGGAAGTTCCTGATGTATTAAAATCTTTAAAAGAAAAAAATTTCAAACTAGCAATACTTTCTAATGGTACTCCTTCTTTAATAAATGAATTAGTACAAAGTAATAATTTAAATAATTTATTTGATGATATTTTTTCAATCGAAGAAGTTGGTGTTTTTAAGCCTGTCTCTAAAGTTTATGATATGCCAATAAAAAAATATAAAATTGAAAAAAATGAAGTTGCTTTTTTAAGTGCAAACACCTGGGATGTATCTGGTGGAGGAAACTATGGATACAATTCAATATGGGTAAATAGAAATAATAATATCTTTGATAAACTTGATTATTCACCACAAAATGAAATTAAAAACTTAAATGGTCTACTTGATATAACTAAGTAGATAATTATATAAGCATTCATGAAATCAATTGAAGTATCTAAAATTATAGATCCTATTCCAGCGTCAGATGGTGCGGGAGTAAAATTAAAAAGAAGTATTGGTGTTGAACCAAATTATTTTGATCCTTTCTTAATGCTAGATGAGTTCGGATCTGAAAATAGTGAAGACTATATTGCAGGTTTTCCCCCTCACCCACATCGAGGAATTGAAACTGTTACTTATATGTTGGCGGGAGATTTTGAACACAAAGATAGCACTGGTGGTGAAGGAAGAATGACTGCAGGTGATGTTCAGTGGATGAAAACAGGAAGTGGAATTATTCATTCAGAAATGCCAGCTATGAAAGAAGGAAGACTTCATGGCTTTCAATTGTGGATTAACATGCCTGCTAAATTAAAAATGAGTAAGCCTGAGTACATTTATATTGATGCTGACAAAATGAGTGTTCATAAAGATGATGATAAACAAGTTAAAGTCATTGCAGGAAAATTTGAAAATGCTGAAGGACCTGTAAAAGGTCATAATGTTGAACCAGTTTACTTTGATGTAGAATTAAAAAAAGACAAAGAATTTAATTTTAATATTCCATCAACTCACAATACATTTATTTATCTAATAAATGGCGAAATAGAAATTGGCAGTCAAAAACATGATAATGTTAAGGATAGTACTCTAATATTATTAACAAAAGGTGAAGAGCTTAAAGTGAAAGCAAAAACAGATGCTAAGTTTCTTGTGATATCTGGAAAGCCAATAAATGAGGATATTGCAAGAGGTGGGCCTTTTGTAATGAACACTAAAGCAGAAATCTTGCAAGCAGTACAAGATTATCATAATGGTACATTTGTAAAATAAATTATGAATTCAGTAATAGTATCAAAAGCAGGTGGACCAGAAGTTTTAGAATATAAAGAACTTAAGCTTGAAGAACCAAAAGCTGATGAGGTGACGATTAAAAACCATGCTATTGGTTTAAATTATATTGATACTTATCATCGATCAGGACTTTATCCATTAACTCTTCCCTCTCCAATTGGCTTAGAGGGAGCTGGAGAAATAACTAAAGTTGGCTTAGATGTAAAAGATTTTAAAGTGGGAGATAAAGTTGCATACTGTGCAGCTCCTCTTGGTGCCTATTCAACTCATAGAAATTATCCAACAAAAAACTTGGTAAAAGTTCCTGATAATGTTGATTTAGAAACTGCAGCAACTTTAATGACAAAAGGAATAACTACTTTTTATCTTTTACACAAAACTTATCCTGTAAAATCTGGAGAAGACATTTTATTTCACGCGGCAGCTGGAGGTGTTGGTCAAATTTTTGGGCAGTGGGCTAAAAGTTTAGGATGCAATGTTATTGGTACTGTCGGTTCTGATGAAAAAATAGAGAATGCAAAACAAAATGGCTACGACCATGTGATTAATTATAATAAAGACAATTTTGCTGAAAAAGTAAAAGAGATTACTGAAGGAAAAGGGTTGTCTGTTGTTTATGATGGAGTAGGAAAAAATACTTTTGATGGTTCAATTGAATGTTTAAAATTAAGAGGAATATTGGTTTCTTTTGGAAATGCATCTGGTCCTTTAGATCCTGTTAATGTTGCAAAATCAATTCAACCAAAAGGACTTTATTTAACAAGACCAAGTATTATGCAGTATACTACAACAAGAGAAGAGCTTGATGAAGCTGCAAATAAAGTTTTCGAAATGGCCTCAAGTGGAAAAGTAAAAGTAAAGATTTCAAAAAAATATCATCTAAAAAATATTGCACAAGCACATAAAGATTTAGAGTCTAGAGTTCTTACTGGTCCAGCAGTTATACTTCCTTAGCCTACATCCACGTCCATATCAGACATATGGAGTTTAAGTGCATTCGTTGAAATTTGAATTTCTCTTATAAAAAAAATAATTGATATGATCATGGATAAACAACATGAGCCAAAAATTACTCTCGCTGCAAATACTTCATCCAAATAAAGTGCAAAAACTGTAAGCATATTAAATAGGAAGCCAAATGAAGCAAATAAAATTGTCCATCTAAGAAGTGTTATCCTGCCACTTAAATTTATAAACTGCTTCTTCCATTCAGGTGGAATATGCTTTTCATAAACATGCTCATCATGAAGTTGTCGAATTAAGATACTTAGAGAGTGAAATCTGTTGCTATAAACACTCATTAGTAACGGAATAGCTGGAAACATTAATGCAGTAACTGTGTAGTCTATATTCATACGAATCAATTTGATTATGAAACTACCCTTTGTTATTTACAAGTAAAATATTATGAACCAAATTAAACTTTTCATTGAATTAACAAGATTAAAAAAACCTATTGGCTACATGCTTTTATTTTGGCCATGTGCGTGGGGTCTAACTTTAGCTTATGATTTTTCATCAAGTTGGAATGACTATTATTTTTATTTAATATTATTTTTTATTGGTTCAGTTCTAATGCGTTCAGCTGGCTGCATCGTGAATGATATATTGGATAGAAAATTTGATGCTAAAGTTTTTAGGACTAAGGATCGACCCATAGCCTCAGGAAAAATTTCTGTAAAGCTGGCAATTGTTTACTCAATTATTCTTTGCTTATTAGCTTTTATAGTTTTAATTAATTTTAACTTATTTACTATAATTCTTGCATTAGGTTCAATGCCACTTGCATTTACATATCCTTTGATGAAGAGGTTTACTTATTGGCCTCAATTATTTTTAGGTATTACTTTCAATTATGGTTTGATACTTGGATGGACAGCAATAAATGGTGAAATTAATATAATCCCTATCTTATTTTATTTTGGAGCCATATTTTGGACATTAGGCTATGACACGATATATGGGTTCCAGGATATTAAGGATGACGAAATTATAGGGCTAAAATCAACATCTATAAAGTTTAAAGGAGATGCAAAAAAATTTCTATTTTTATGTTACTCAATTCTATTAGTTTTATTTTTGATCGGAGGATTTCTTATAGAATTTAAATATATTTATTATTTTTTATCTATATTTCCTCTTATGCATTTATTCTTATATCAAATGAAAGTTTTTAATCTTAATGATCCATTTAGTTGTTTAAAAGCTTTCAAAAGTAACAATTTATTTGGTCTAATTATTTTTATAAATATTTTAATCTCTAAAAACTTTTAATGAATAAATCAGAAATTTATAAAAGATTGTATCAGGACTATTCAAAAAACTATTTAAATAAAATTTTTTTATCAGCTTTTTTATCTATATTAGTAGCTGGGAGCACTTCTTCAATTGCATGGCTTTTAGATCCTGCAATAAAAAAACTTTTTATTGATAAAGATCAATCATTATTAGTTTTGATACCTTTAATGATAATATTCGCTTTTACAACCAAAGGTCTATCTCTGTACTTTGCAAAAGCAACAATGATAGGCGTTGGGGAATCGATTAAAAAAAAATTGCAATACGACATGGTAAATAATTTGGTTTCAACGGATACACAAATTATTGACAAAAAACATTCGGGAAAATTTATCTCGAATCTAACTTATGATGTTACACACATTACAAATTTACTTAGTAATGCAATATTAACTTTATTCAAAGATTCCTTAACTCTAGTTGGTTTATTAATAGTTATGTTTTCACAAAATTGGAAATTAGCTCTTATTTCTATTATCATGATACCATTGGCAAGCTTATCTGCTAAAACTTTAGGAAAAAGAATCAGTAAAGTAGCTACAGAAGCTCAAGAAAAATCAGGTTTTCTAACTACCTATTTGGTTGAACTTTTCAAAAATCACAAACTAATTAAAATTTTTCAAAAAGAGGAATTCGAAAAAAAAAGAGCTGATTTATTTTTAACAGAATTAAAAGAGAAAAATCAAAAAATACAAACTGTATTTGTAAGGATGTCTCCAATTATGGAGACTTTAACAGGTATAATGATTGCGATTTTAATTTTTTATTCAGGATTGCTAATGTCAAGAGGGGAACTGGAAATTAATAATTTTTTTTCTTTTTTAGCAGCAATGATGTTAGCATATCAACCTGTAAGAGCTCTATCCACATTGAACTTAGTGGCAAATCAAGGTTTATCTGCAGCCTCAAGAATTTTACCAATAATTGATCAACAAAATAAAATAAAAGATAAAATTAATTCAGAAGCTCTTAAGATAAAAAATTCAAAAATTAAATTTTCAAATGTTAATTTTGCTTATGAAGAACAAGGAGAACAAACTTTAAATTCAATAAGCCTAACATTTGAAGGAGGTAAAATGACGTCGTTAGTTGGGCATAGTGGTTCGGGTAAATCTACAATTATGAATTTAATTCCTAGATTTTATGATAAAATTTCTGGAGATATTTCAATAGACGATCAATCAATATATGATGTAAGCATTAAGACTCTAAGAAATGAGATTTCTCTTGTAAGTCAAGAAACTACACTTTTTGATGATACTATTATGAATAATATAAAGTATGCTAAAGAGCACGCTACTGATGAAGAGATTTATAAAGTTTCAAAATTATCTTTTTGTGAAGAATTTATAAATAATTTACCAAACAAATATGAAACTATAATTGGTGAAAATGGAGTTAGATTATCTGGGGGAGAAAAACAAAGGCTTTCAATTGCTAGAGCTATGATGAAAGATAGTTCAATCATTCTTCTTGACGAAGCAACTTCATCCTTAGACTCGGAAACGGAAACAAAAATTCAAGAAGCTTTAAAAATTTTAACTAAAAATAAAACAACAGTTGTTATAGCTCATAGACTTTCAACCATTCTAAAATCTAATAATATTTACTTGATTGATAAAGGAAAAATTATTGATAACGGAAAACACGAAGATTTGCTTAAAAATTCTAATCTTTATAAAAGTTTTTATGAAAAACAAATACAAAAGTAAAAATGCTATTTCTTTATCAAATAATTATTTTAATTATTTTAATATTATCTCCTTTAATAATTATTTTTAGGATAGTAAAAAAAAAAGAACATAAACAAAGATTTATAGAAAAATTTAGTTTTCCGTCAAAGAAAAGAATCAATGGTAAGCTCATTTGGTTTCATGGAGCAAGTGTGGGTGAAATTATGAGTGTTGTACCTTTAATAAAACATTATGAAAAAAATAAATCTATTAAACAAATATTAATTACATCTAGCACATTAAGTTCCTCAAAAATTATTAAAAAATTTAAGTTTAAAAAAACTATACATCAATTTTACCCTATGGATTTCTATCTATTTACAAATAGATTTTTGGATTTTTGGAAACCAGATGTTTCAATATTTATAGACTCAGAAATTTGGCCTTGCATGTTTCAAAATATTAAAAAAAGAAAAATTCCTCTCATTTTGATAAACGCAAGATTAACAAAAAAAACTTATAATAATTGGATGAAAATCAAGAACTTTGGGAAATCAGTATTTGATAATTTAACAATTGCCTATCCACAAAATAGAGAAACAAATTCTTATTTAAAAAAACTCACAAGTAGTAATATTGATCATCTAGGAAATTTAAAATTTGTAGAGATTGGAAATTATCATTTTGATAAATTTAAATCCAATTTAGAGTCTGAATTTAAAAAAAAAAAAATTTGGGTTGCTTCAAGTACACATAATCCAGAGGAAACATTTTGCGGTAAAACACACATTTACCTTAAAAAAAAATATAAAAATCTTTTAACAATAATTATTCCAAGACACATACATAGAACAAATAAAATCAGTTCTGAATTAAATAATCTTGGACTAAAAGTTACTTTACATAGTTCTAAAAATCAAAATCTTAAAAATACAGATATCTATTTAGTTGATAGCTTTGGTGAAACAAAAAAATTTCACAAAATCAGTTCATCAGTTTTTTTGGGTGGCTCCATAACAAATAGAGGCGGGCAAAATCCATTAGAAGCAGCAAGATTTGGTGCTAATATTTTACATGGTCCAGATATCAGCAATTTTACTGATATCTATAAACTCCTTAAATCTTTAAATGTCTCAAAAACTATTTATTCTCCAAAACAATTAGCGTCGTCAATTAGATTCAAAAAAAATAATAATACTGGGATCAAAATAAAAAATATTGGAGATAAAATTTTAAAAAAAACTATAAAAGAACTTGATAAATATATCCTAAATGAATTTAAAAAAACCTAGATTTTGGGAAAATGAAAAACCTAATTTGTTGGCGTACATATTGCTTCCTCTTGCAAAATTAATTCAATTATTAAGTTTTTTAAAAAGTAAGCAAAAAAAAAATAAATTTAAAATTAAAACTATCTGTATTGGAAATATTTATTTAGGGGGTACTGGTAAAACATCATTATGTGTAGAACTTAAAAATATTTTAGAAAAAAAAAATAAAAAAACTTGTTTTGTAAAAAAATTTTACAGCAATCAACAAGATGAACAAATTCTCTTAAAAAATTACGGTCAACTTTTTTTGTCTAATAAAAGATCTGATGCTATCAAAGATGCAGAAGATAAAGGCTTTGAGATTGCTATCTTGGATGATGGTCTCCAGGATCAAAGTATTGACTATGATACAAAAATAATTTGTTTTAATAATTTAAATTGGATTGGAAATGGCCTTACCATACCATCAGGTCCTTTAAGAGAGGGTTTAAACAACCTAAAAAATTATAAGCAAGTATTTATAAACGGTAACTTAGAAAATTTGGAATATTTGAAAAAAAAAATTTTAAAAATAAACCCAGAAATAAACATCAATGTTGGAAAATATATTCCAGAAAATTTAGATGAATTTAATATTGAAGATAAATATTTAGTATTTTCAGGTATTGGTAATCACAAAACACTTGTTTCAATGATGAAAGAATATAGTTTTAAAATTTTAAAAGATTTAGAATTTCCAGATCACTATCAATATAAAGATAATGATATAAAAAAAATAACTAATTTAGCAAAAGAGTTAGATTGTAAAATAGTGACAACTGAAAAAGATTTTTTACGATTGAAAAATATGAATTTCGAAAATTTGAAATTTATAAAATCTAAGTTGAAAATCTTGGAGGAAGAAAAATTTATTAAATCAATTATTTAAAATATGAAACTTATAAAATATTTATTTCAATTTTTACTGGCTATTTTTTGTTTTGTATTTTTTAAAATATTAGGGGCCAAATTAGCTTCAGGATTAAGTGGAAAAATATTTGAAAAAATTGGACCATTTTTTAGGTCTAAAAAAATAATTGATGAAAATATTAAAAGAGCAATTCCTAATATAAATGATGAACAATTAAATAATATCAAAATATCAATGTGGAACAACTATGGAAGAGTGTTTGCTGAATATATTTTTATTAAAGATTTTAGGAAAGGGAATTTAGAAGAGAATATAGAAATTAAAGGTGAAGAAGTTTTAGATGAAATAAAGAAAAAAAATTTACAAGTAATTTTTATATCAGGTCATTTTAGTAATTTTGAATTGATGGCAATGAGCTTGGAAAAAAACGATATCAAACTTGCAACAATTTATCGTCCTTTAAATAATGTATTTTTAAATCTGATAATGGAAAAAATTAGAAAAAAATATATCTGTAAAAATCAAATTAAAAAAGGAATCGGTGGTCTAAAAAATTTGTTAAAATATAAAAAGCAAAATTTTTCAACTGCATTAATGATAGATCAAAGAGTATCGGAAGGTATTTTAAGTGATTTGTTTAACAAAAAAGCATTAACCACAACCATACCGGCACAATTGGTTAAAAAATATAACATTCCCATAGTGCCCGTCTTTATAGAAAGAATAAATGATTTAAAATTTAAAATAACTATCGATAAACCAATATTTTTTTCAAAAGATATCTCAATAAATTCTATTACTGATGAACTAAATAAAATTCTAGGAAAAATGATAATACAAAAACCTGAGCATTGGATTTGGACTCATAACCGTTGGAAGTAAATTTATTATTTTATGATATTTCTCTTTTTTTATTTGCTTCTATATATGAATAGTATGCTTCCTGCCTATCTACATTCCAATAGGTTAAATTTTCTAACATAATTTTTTTTCCTGAAATAGCACATATAACATAATCGCCAGCTTCTAACACATTAAAGTTATTAGGTAGATATTTTAATTTAGCTAATTTATTTTTCATTTCTAAGATATATAAATAGTTATATGAAAATTGCAATTTTAGGTAGTGGAGGAAGAGAACATGCTCTTACATTTTCAATATCTAAATCAAATAAAGTTAATAAAATTTACTGTATACCTGGTAATGCCGGAACATCCTCACTAGCTGAAAATATATCTATAGATATAAATAATTTTGAATCAATATATGAGTTTTTAAAAAAAAATAATATCGATTTTGTTGTTGTTGGACCTGAAGATCCGCTTGTAAATGGTATTGTGGATTATTTGGAAAAGTTAAATATAAAAGTTTTCGGACCTAATAAAATTGCTTCACAACTTGAAGGTTCAAAAATTTTCACAAAAAATTTATGCAAAAAATATAACATACCAACAGCAGAATTTGGTGTTTTTGAAAATGCTGAGGAATCTTATAATTATATTGATAATGCAAAGCACCCTTTAGTAATTAAGGCAGATAATTTAGCAGCTGGTAAAGGTGTTTATATTTGTAGAGAAAAAAAAGAATCATATTTAGCAGTGAAAGAGATATTTGACGGTAAGTTTGGAACTGCAAAAAATATTCTGTTTGAAGAATTTTTAGAAGGTGAAGAAATGAGTTATTTTATTGTTAGTGATGGAAAAACATTCAAATATTTTGGATCGGCTCAAGATCATAAAAGAGTTGGAGAGGGAGACAAAGGTAAAAATACTGGAGGGATGGGTGCTTACTCACCATCAAGATTATTTAATAAAGAATTAGAGCAAAAAATTTTAGAAAAAATAATAAGACCAACATTAAAAGGCATAAATGATTTAGGAACAAAATATAGAGGTTTTCTATATGCTGGATTAATGATTGTTAAGAATGAACCATTTTTAATTGAATACAATGTAAGGATGGGTGACCCCGAGTGCCAAACAATTTTGCCAACTTTAGACACTGATATCATTAAAATTTTTCAATCGTGTATCGATGAGAAACTTGATGAAATAGAGATAAAATGGATAAACAAAAAAAGTTTGTGTGTCGTATTATGCTCAAATGGTTATCCAGACAAATATGAAAAAAATATAATTATAAATAATTTTGAGAAATTAAACTTAAATGAAAATAATTATCTTTTTCATGCTGGGACACAAAAAAAAGATAATAAAATTTATGCTATTGGAGGCAGAGTATTAAATTTTATATCACTTTCAAAAAAATATATTGAAGCTAAAAAAAATATCCATGAAAACTTAGAAAAATTAAACTGGGAAAAAGGTTTTTTTAGAAAAGATATTGGGCACAAAGTCATTAATAAATGAGAATTATTGGTGGTAATTTTAAAGGTAAAAAAATTCTTGAACCTAAAGATAAAGAAACGAGACCTTTAAAAGATTTAACAAAAGAATCTATTTTTAATATTATTAATCATTCAAATAAATTTACTATAGACCTTGAAAAATCTTATGTTTTAGATTTATTTTCTGGAACAGGATCTTTTGGTTTAGAATGTTTATCAAGAAAAGCAAAGAAGGTATGTTTTGTAGAAAATTACAAAGGAATATTACCAATATTAAAAAAAAATTTATCAAATTTAAAAATGGTCAAAAATTATTCAATTATTGAGAAAAATATTTTAGTTAATATTGATTTTTTAGAAAAAAAAGAAAAGTTTGATATTATTTTTTTAGATCCTCCATACAAAAAAAGAGAAATTAATACTATTTTAAATAATCTTTCTAAATTCAAAATTCTCAAATCAAATGGGATAATAATTATTCATAGGCATAAAAAAGAAAGAGATAAATTTCCAGATAATTTTAAGATTATTGAAGAAAAAAAATATGGAATTTCAAAAATAATATTTGGAAAATTTGTTTAACCTAAAATTTTCTTTGTTTCAGTTTTAATTAATTCTACAGCTGGTTGATCAAAAGGGTTGATTTTAAGAGCTCTTCCCAACAATATTGTTTCTAAAATAAAGAAAGTAAAAAGTTCTCCTAGAGTTTTTTCATCTCTTTTCAAAATTTCAAAACTCCTAAAAGGTATTTTCTTATTTTTAAAAACATTCTCTGTAGCTTTTTTTTGAGCATAAACAATATGATCAATATCTTTATTTTTTAAATAACTTTGGATTTGTAAAATTTGACTATTATTTATTTTTAGAGAATTTTTTTCTTTAACATAAAAAAATGTAAAAAAATTATTTTTAAAACCATCTAAATATAATTGCATGACACTATGATTGTCTTTCGGCATATTTGAAACTATAGGAAGAATTCCAACACCTTTTTTACCTAAACTTTCAGCAACTAATTGTTGGTACCAATTAAATAAATTCGTAGATTTTTCATCATAATTTATAATGACTGAGTTAAATTTTTTTCTCTTTGCAAAATATAAAATTTGATCGACATTACTTATTAAAGAATTTAAATAATTTTTATTTTTAACTAAACTGTTCAATTGTTTAAATTTAGAAGAGTCTAGTCCCATCAACTCTGCTGGTAGCATTCCTACTTCTGATAAAACAGAATATCTGCCCCCTATGAAATTATTATGATGAATTATTTCTGATTTAAATTTTTCAGCTAAAATATGAAGATAGTTTTTTTTATTTTCTGTAATGAATATATTTTTATTTTTATTTTGAACAAAAATATTTGTATTTACAATTGTTTCTGTTGTATTTCCAGATTTAGAGATTATTAAATTTAAACATCTTTTATTTTGATTTTTTTTTATATGTGGTTGAAGATTGTCTAAAAATTCAAATTTTTTCTTTATTTTATGTTCTAAAAAATCATATATCGCATGGGCTCCTAATGAAGACCCCCCCATACCTATAACTCTATAATGAATAAAGTTTTTAAATTTCGATATTTTGCTTTTATTAAAATTATTTTTATATTCTTTTCTTAAAGATTTAATAACGAAATTTTCCGCGTTAAGAAGATTTGTTAATTTTATTTTTAAGTTTTTCTTTAACTTTTTTTTTTTAAATAGTTTTAATTTTATGTTTTGTGTGAGCATTAATTATTTTTAATTTTGCCCAAAATAGTTTCCTCTAGATTACCACCGGATGTTTCTTGTTCAACATCTACATTATTATCTTTGATAAGATTTTTTATATTATTTTCTTTTTGTTGATCATTATCTATATTTTGATCAGGAATAGGTAATTCGTTAAATTCTGGTGGCATCACTAAAGGAGATTTTTTTTCTACTAAAAATTCATCACTGCTATTTTTTTTAGGGTTTTGAAATCCTTCTTTAATTGTACTACATCCTGAAAGAATAATTAAAGCTGTACCTATAATAAATAATAAGTTAAATTTTTTCATTATTTGTTGCTTCAGGTTTGTTAATAACTTCAATTAAAATCAATAAAATTATACCTATAGTTATAAATATATCTGATACATTAAAAATAAACCAATGAAAATTACCTACATGAAAATCAATAAAGTCGGGAACTGCTTTATAAATTAGCCTATCAAAAAAGTTTCCTAAAGCACCACCTAGTACTAATAATAGCGAATATTTTCTTAGAGGATCACTTTTCCTTATCATAAAAATAATAAAAATAATTACTATAAATATTAAAAAAGTTAGAAAATTATACAAATAATCTTCATTAAATGAAAATAGTCCAAATGCTATTCCTTCGTTCCAAATTAGATGAATGTTCAAAAATTTTGATGAGTATATTTCAGAATTAAAATTAAGTTTATCCTGATGAATTACAAATAGTTTTGATATTCTGTCTAAAAAAAAAATAATTAAAATTAAGATCGTTTCTAAATAATAATTTTTAAATATTTTATTTAAAGTCATTAAGAATTTTGAGGACAATTAGATCTAGCACATCCTTTTTCGTTTATTTTCCAACACATCGAGCATTTTGTCCCTTTTGCTTTTTCTGTGAGAACATTTGTGTCAATGTTATTTTCATAGATAACTTCGGCTTTAGAAGTAATACAAAGCTCCGAAAAATCTATATCCTTTGTAATATTTTTTAGATTTTGATCTAAATAAATTTTAATTTCAGCTTCTAAACTTGATCCTATTTCTTTGGCTGCTCTTTTTTCTTCTATACTTACATTGCATAAATTTCTGATTTTAATTAACTCAATCCACTTCTGATTTAATTTTTCATTATGAAAGTTTTTTGGAAAATTTATAAAGTTTTCTAAATGAATACTTTTCTGGTTTTTAAATAATAATTGATAAATTTCTTCAGTTGTAAAAGACAATATTGGAGCAAACCATCTAAGCAGAGAGTTCAAAATTATATTCAACAATAAAATAGTTGATTTTCGCTTAGTGTTATCTAAAGAGTCACAGTATAAAGTGTCTTTTCTTATATCAAAATAAAAAGCTGATAAATCTACAGTACAAAAATTTAATAATTCTTTATACAAATTATGAAAATCATAATTCTCAAAATATTTTTTGAAATTGTTGTTTAAAGAATACAATTTGTTTAGCATGTACTGCTCTAAATCAGGTAATTTATTTAAATCTATTTTTTCAAGATCAATCATTTCAAAATTATCATTAAGATTTCCTAATAAATATCTAAATGTATTTCGAATCTTCCTATAAGAGTCTGCATGTTGATCTAAGATTGAATAATCTATTCTTAAATCTTCTGAATAATTAGATGAGGCTACCCAAATTCTTAAAATATCTGCTCCATATTTTTTTAAAATATCTTCTGGAGCAATCACATTTCCTAATGATTTAGACATTTTTAAACCTTTTCCATCTACTACAAAACCGTGGGATAAAATGGAGTCAAAAGGAGCTCTACCTCTAGTTCCACATGATTCTAATAGTGATGAATGAAACCAACCTCTATGCTGGTCTGATCCTTCTAAATACATTGATGCTGGCCATTTAAGGTCATTTCTTTTCTCTAATACAAATGAATGCGTTGAGCCACTATCAAACCAAACCTCAACAATATCACTTAATTTATCATAATCTTGGGCTTTATATTTATCGCCTAAAAATCTTTGCGGATCGTCTGAAAACCAACAGTCAGATCCCTCTTTTTCATAAATTGATGCAATATTTTCATTAACTTCATCATCAACTAAAATTTCTTTAGTTTTTTTATTAACAAAAATAGGTAAAGGCACGCCCCATACTCTTTGTCTGGAAACACACCAATCAGGCCTGGTTTCGATCATAGATTTTAATCTTTCTTTTCCCTTGCTTGGATAAAATGTTGTATCATCAATGGCCTTTAGGGCTTTATCTCTTAATTTGTGACTTTCCATAGAAATAAACCACTGAGGTGTTGCTCTATGAACCAACGGTGCTTTTGATCTCCAAGAATGAGGATAAGAATGAACTAGTTCACCATTTGAAAGTAAATTTTTTTGCTCTTTAAGTTTTTCAATTACTATTGGGTTAGCTTTAAAAATATGAATCCCTTCAAATAATTTTACATTATTTGTATATTTCCCATCACCATCAACTGTCTCTATTGCTTTAATTCCATTATTCAAACATAAATTAAAATCATCTGGTCCATGACTTGGCGCACAATGAACTATTCCTGTACCCTGCTCTGTCGTCACAAATCTTGCTTCTAACATTGGGATTTGAGTTTCATAACCTAAATTTAAAAAGGGATGGTTACAAATAGTATCTTTAAACTCTATTCCCTTAAAATTTTTAATCTCTTTATAATTTTTAATTCCACATTCTTTTATTACTGACTCAAGTAAAGCTTGTGCAACAACTATTTTTCTGTTTTGAAAATCTCCCTCATCATCAACTTGCAACAAAACATAATCTAATGCTTCATTATAAGCTAATGCTTTATTAGCAGGAATTGTCCATGGTGTAGTTGTCCAAATTATAATTTCACTTTTTTCTAATTCTTTAATTTTAGAAGATCTAACTGAAAACGATGTATATATAGTATCTGACTTATGATCTTGGTATTCTACTTCTGCATCAGCAAGAGCAGTTTTTTCAACAGTTGACCATAAAACTGGTTTGTAACCTCGATATAAACTTCCTTCTTTAAGAAATTTTCCTAGCTCTCTTACTATTTGAGCCTCTGCATCAAAACTCATTGTAGAATAATAATTTTCCCAATCACCAACTACACCCAATCTTTTAAATTGACCTTTGTGAATTTCGATCCATTTTTCAGCAAAAGATCTACATTCTTTTCTAAACTCAACTATAGGGACATCATTTTTATTTTTCTTATTTTTTTTATATTCTTCTTCTATTTTCCATTCGATCGGCAAACCATGACAATCCCATCCAGGTACATAAATTGAGTCTTTACCATCCATTTGATGAAATTTTACAATTATGTCTTTTAAAATTTTATTTAATGCTGTTCCCATATGAATATTGCCGTTTGCATATGGGGGACCATCATGTAATACAAATTTTTCTCTACCTTTGCTCGACTTTCTTAATTCATCATAAAGGTTTATTTTTTGCCAATAATTTAAAATTTCTGGTTCTCTAGTTGGCAAGTTCGCCTTCATTGAGAAAGCTGTTTTAGGTAGATTTATATCAGATTTGCTCATTTAGTTTTTTTTGCAATATTTAAATCAGATTTAATTTGTTTTCTGAGTTGATCAACATTCTTAAATTTTTTTTCTTTTCTAATAAACTTTAAAAACTGCACTGATAAAAGCTTATTATAAAGATTTCCAGAAAAATTAAACAAATGAACCTCAAGTAAGATTTTTTTTTGATTAAATGTGGGTCTATAGCCAAGATTTGCTATACCGCTCAATTTTTTTTGATTTTTTTTCCTTAGCACTCTTACTGCATAAACACCTGGCTGTGCTAAGACATAATCCTTAATATCTATATTGCATGTTGGAAAACCAATTTTTTTTCCAACTTGTCTTCCCTTTTGAACTATTCCATCAATTGTCCACTCTCTTCCTAAAAATTTATTGGCTCTATTTAAATTACCTTTTTCCAGCAAGTTTCTTATTATCGTTGAAGATACTATTTTTTTACTTTTTAAAAGAGGTTTTGGTTTAATAACTTTATAATTATAATTTTTTTCATTTTGTATAAGCAATTTAACATCACCTTCTCTTTTATTTCCAAATCTAAAATTATTACTTACAAATATAAACTTACACTTGAGTTTTTTATATAAAATTTCTTTTATGAATTTAATTGATTTTATTTTAGAAAAATTTTTATCAAATTTTTTTGTAATTATAAAATCTACTTTTAATTCTTTAAGTAATTCTAATTTTTGATTTACAGACGAAATTTTAAAATTCTTCAAAGAATTGTTAAAATACATCTTGGGCATTGGATTAAAATTAATCACACCAATTTTTGAATTATATTTTTTTTTATATGATAGAGCTAATTTAAATAATTTTTGATGTCCTAAATGAAGACCATCAAAATTTCCAATTAATATAATTGAATTTTTATGGTGATTATTAATATTGAAATTTTTATATAATTTTACCATTTTAATTCTGTTTGAGTAAAATTAACGATAGCTTCATACTCTTTTGAAACTTCAGTAACTCCTTTGTTCTGTATTTCTTCTTTATGAATTCCATTACAAACCAACAAGGAATGGTAATTTAATAAGTTAGCACCCTTTATATCTGTATTTAAATTATCACCAATTGCTAAAACTTTCTTACCAACATTGTCTATAGACTGATTGTAAACTTCCGCATGAGGTTTACCAAAATAAATTACTTCTCCACCCATTTTTTCAAAAACCATAGCAACTGAACCTGCACATAATTCTCTAATATTTCCTCTATCAACAATTAAATCAGGGTTGGTACAAATCATTTTTTTTGTTGTGTGTTTTTCAAGTAAGTTTTTGTAATAACTTAAATCATCTTCATGGTCGTCGAACAAACCTGTGCAAAGTAAATATTCACTTTCATTTAGTTCGGTAGATTTATTATTTTTAAATTCATTGAATAAATCAAAATCTCTTGGAGGACCTATGTGAAAAAAATTCTCAGATTTAAAAGAGGTTTTTAAAAAATTTAAAGCTGCCTCGCCCGAAGTATAAACATGCTTTGTCAAATCTTCACTCATGCCCATTTTTTCTAAAAAATTATTTACTGTATTATTTGGTCTTGGAGCATTGGTTAAAAGAACAAAACTTTTATTTTTTTTCTTTAGTTCATTTAGAGTTGATATTGCTGAGTTATGTAATTTGATACCATTGTGAATGACCCCCCATAAATCTATGTAAAAAAGGTCATAATTATCAGCAATTGACTGAAGGCCATCTAAGTCTAAATTTTTAGTCATTATTTTACCTATAAACCATAATATTTAGATTTTCCTAGCATAATTACTCTGAAAAGATTCTCTTATCTTGAAATAGTCTATGAAATATCTATATGAGGCTCATATTTATATAGAATTATAAAGGAGATTTATGAAGTTTAAACCGTTACATGATAGAGTATTAATCGAAGTTTTAGACAGTAGTGAAAAAACCGCTGGTGGAATAATTATACCAGATACAGCTCAAGAAAAACCTCAAGAGGGAAAAGTTGTTGCTGTTGGTGGTGGAGCTAAAACAGAAGATGGAAAAATAATTCCAATGGATGTTAAAGTTGGTGACAAAGTTTTGTTTGGCAAATGGTCAGGGACCGAAGTCAAAATAGATGGCAAAGAATATAGCATAATGAAAGAGTCTGACATTATGGGTATTTCAAGTAAGTAATTTAATTTAAAGGAGAAAACAAAATGGCAAAAGTTGTTAAATTTGATGCTGAAGCAAGAGCAGCTATGATTAGAGGAGTAAATATCTTAGCTGATACTGTTAAAGTGACTTTGGGTCCTAAAGGAAGAAATGTTGTAATGGATAAATCTTATGGTGCACCAAGAATTACTAAAGATGGTGTTTCTGTTGCTAAAGAAATTGATCTTGAGGATAAGTTTGAAAACATGGGTGCACAGATGGTTAAAGAAGTTGCTAGCAAAACAAACGATGAAGCTGGTGATGGTACAACAACTGCAACTATTCTTGCACAAGCAATTGTTAGAGAAGGTGTAAAATACGTAACTGCTGGTATGAATCCTATGGATGTTAAAAGAGGAATTGATGCAGCGGTTGAAGTTGTAAAAGAAAACTTAGTAGCATCTGCTAAAAAAGTAAAAGACAGTGATGAAATTGCTCAAGTTGGAACTATTTCTGCAAATGGTGATAAAGAAATTGGAACTATGATTGCAAAAGCAATGCAAAAAGTTGGAAACGAAGGTGTTATTACAGTTGAAGAAAATAAAGGAATTGAAACTGAACTAGACGTTGTTGAAGGTATGCAATTTGACAGAGGTTATTTATCACCTTACTTCATTACCAATAGTGATAAAATGACTACTGAGTTAGATAACCCTTTCATTCTTTTACATGAAAAAAAATTAACAAACCTACAACCAATGGTTCCTCTTTTAGAGGCTGTTGTTCAAGCAGGTAGACCATTAATGATTATTTCTGAGGATGTTGAAGGAGAAGCTTTAGCAACTTTAGTGGTAAACAAACTTAGAGGTGGTCTAAAAGTAGTTGCGGTAAAAGCACCTGGTTTTGGTGATAGAAGAAAAGCAATGCTTGAAGATATTGCTATCTTAACTGGAGGTCAGGTTATTTCTGAGGATTTAGGAATTAAACTTGAGAATGTTAAACTTGATGACCTAGGTTCATGTAAGAAAGTTAAAGTAGATAAAGATAACAGTACAATAGTTAATGGGAGTGGTAAAAAATCTGATATCGAAGGCAGATGTGCTTCAATTAAACAACAAATTGACGAAACAACTTCTGACTATGACAGAGAGAAACTTCAAGAAAGACTTGCAAAACTTGCTGGCGGAGTTGCTGTAATCAAAGTTGGTGGTGCAACTGAAGTTGAAGTTAAAGAAAGAAAAGATAGAGTTGAAGATGCTTTGAACGCAACAAGAGCCGCAGTTGAAGAAGGTATTGTAACTGGTGGAGGTTGTGCATTACTATATGCTGCTCAAGATCTTAATAAGGTTAAAGCAAAAGGTGATGATCAAAAAGCTGGTGTAGAGCTTGTTAGAAAAGCACTTGAAGCTCCAATCAGACAAATTACAAAAAACGCTGGTGTAGATGGTTCAGTAGTTGTTGGTAAATTGTTAGAGCAAAATAAAAAAACACATGGATATGATGCACAAAGTGAAGAATATTGCGATATGTTTGCTAAAGGAATTATAGATCCTGTTAAAGTTGTAAGAACTGCTCTACAAGATGCTGCTTCAATATCTGGATTATTAGTAACTACAGAAGCGATGATTGCTGACAAACCTGAGGAAAAAGATGCTGCTGGTGGTGGAATGCCTGGTGGTATGCCTGGTGGTATGGGCGGCATGGGTGGAATGGGTGGAATGGGAATGTAATACGTTTCCATTTAGAGAACACTCTAAATACATACACTAAACAAAATTAGAACCCTCGAAACGAAAGTTTCGGGGGTTTTTTTATTGCTGTATAATTTGAAATTATATAAGAAGTAATTATGCCTTTAGTAAGAATAGACCTAAACAAATCATATAATGCTGAAAACTCAAAAAAAATTGGTGAAATTATATATCGTGCTATGGAGCAAGAGATAAGTGTTCCAAAAGATGATAAGTTTCAAATTATAACAAAGCATGACGATACAGAGTTAAATATTCCTGAAAGTTATCTTGGAATTAAATACACAAATAAAATTGTTATAATTCAAATAACTCTAAATAGTGGTAGATCAACAGAATTAAAACAAAAATTATATAAAAGAATTGCTGAAGATCTAAACAAAGAACTAGATATTAGAAAAGAGGATGTTTTTATAAGTTTGGTTGAGGTTGCAAAAGAAAACTGGTCATTTGGAAACGGAGAAGCACAATACGCTCCTAAATAATATATTTAAAAATAAAAAATTTCTTCAATTTGCCAATTTACCTTTTTACTTGCTTTTAAATTATTGAGTTTTCTCAATGAAGTTTTCAATGAAGTTTTTTAAAAAGTAAGATATTATGCGAGGTATGAGAGAATGTAATCCCACTACTCTAAAACTAAAATTTAAAAGGCCATCACATGATGGCCTTTTTTTTATGCAAATTTAAATTATGTCAAAAAGATACAGCGGAAAGTCATTTAAGGATTCGAGTATAAAAAAGAAACCTAAATTAAGTTTTAAAGAAAAAAGGAAACTTAAAAAAGATAAACAAAAAAAGCCTAATTAATCACAAGTTATTTAAATTAATCAAGCCAGTCATGAGTTTTTTTAAGTTTTAATATCAAATTAAATATGTATAAGAGCCACAATTTATGAGCAACAATATAAGAAACATCACAATCATAGCCCATGTCGACCATGGCAAAACTACTTTAATTGACAACTTAATGAAACAAAGTGGATCATTTAGAGAAAATGAAGTTGTTGATGAAAGATTAATGGACTCTGGGGAACTAGAAAAAGAAAGAGGAATTACAATTCTTGCAAAACCTGCCTCGATAAACTGGAATGATTCAAGAATAAATATTATTGATACACCTGGCCACAGAGATTTTGCAGCAGAAGTTGAAAGAGTTTTGAGTATGGCTGATGGAGCTCTTTTATTAATTGACTCTGCAGAAGGAGTAATGCCTCAAACAAAATTTGTTTTATCGAAAGCATTAAAACAAGGTTTAAAACCAATTGTAGTTATTAATAAATTAGATAAAGCAGATCAAAGAGCTAATGAGGTCTTGGATGAAACTTTTGATCTGTTTGTAAGTTTAGATGCTAATGAAGAACAATTAGATTTTCCTGTTTTATATGCAAGTGGAAGATCTGGATGGGCAGATCATGAGGTAGATGGACCAAGAAAAAATTTAAATCCTTTATTAAACTTAATAGTGGACCACGTTAAACCAGCTGAATTAGATAAGACTAAACCTTTTGCAATGTTATCTACATTGCTTTATTCAGACAGTTTTTTAGGTAGAAGTCTTGTAGGTAGAATTACACAAGGTACAGCAAGAGCAAATCAACCAATCAAAGCTATTAATTTAAATGGTGAAAAAGTTGATGAAGGAAAATTAACAAAGATTTTTAGATATGAAGGAACTAAAAAAGTTCCAATTGATGTTGGAGAGGCAGGAGATATTGTTGTTGTAGCTGGATTAGAAAAGGCAAATGTTGCTGATACAATCTGTAATTTGGAAGTTAATGATCCTATACCAGCAACTCCAATTGATCCTCCTACAATGTCGATTACAATAACTGTTAATACTTCTCCATTAGCAGGAACAGAAGGTAAAAAACTTACAAGTACACAAATTAGGGAAAGATTAGTTCAAGAAGCACAAAACAATGTTGGAATTACTTTTTCAGAAAATGATGGAAAAGATTCATTCGTTGTAAGTGGACGAGGTGAATTAATGTTGGAAATACTTCTTACTCAAATGAGAAGAGAAGGTTTTGAAATGACAGTGAGTCCACCAAAAGTTTTGTTTAAGACTGATGAGCAAGGAAACAAACTTGAGCCAATTGAAGAAATTACTATGGATTTAGATGAAGAACACTCTTCAAAAGTAATCGACTCAATGAATAGAAGAAAAGGTAAATTAATTGAACTAAAAGATACCGGTACAAATAAGAAAAGATTGATATTTCATGCACCTACGAGAGGTTTGATGGGATACACAAGTAGATTTCTAACGCTTACAAAAGGGGAAGGTGTAATTAATAGAATATTCCACGACTACGGACCTTTCGAAGGTGAAATGGAAGGCAGAAGAAATGGTGCATTGATTGCTATGGAACAAGGTAAAGCAGTAGCTTTTGCAATATTTAACCTTCAAGCAAGAGGAGAAATGTTTGTTACTCACAATGATCCTGTTTATCCAGGTATGATTGTTGGATTATCACCAAAACCGGGTGACATGATTATAAATGTCATGAAAGGAAAAAAATTAACAAATATGAGAACACAAGGAACAGACGAAAACGTCGTTCTTACTCCTGTTAGAAAAATGTCAATAGCTGAACAACTAAGTATGCTTAACAGTGATGAAGCATTAGAGATCACACCTGAGTCTTGTAGATTGAGAAAAGCAATTCTTGATCCTCATGAAAGAAAAAGAAGTGAGAAAACTAGCGCAGCTGCTTAGTTAAATATTTTTCCAACTAAAAATAATCCTAAAGCTACACAAGGGCCAATTCCAAAAGCAAATATAAGTGTGCCTATTCCAACGGTCCCACCTAAATACCAACCAACAATTACAACTGTAATTTCTAAAAAAGCTCTTACCAATGCTATAGGTAAGTTTGTTGTTTTTGTTAATCCTGTCATTAAACCGTCTCTTGGACCTGGACCAAGATTAGCAACTAAATAAATACCACTACCAAGACCTACTAAAATTACTGAAAGAACTGCTAACAAGTACTTTATGAAAAGAGATGAAGGTGGTTGAAAATAATTTAGAGTGAAATCAATCATAGCAGCAATTACAATGATATTAAATATTGTTCCAAGACCTGGTTTTTGTTTTAAAAAAATCCATAAAAAAAGAACTCCTACACTTACAAAAAAAGTTGCTGCACCAATAGATAGACTAGAGTTAAGTGAAATTCCTTCGGCTAATACTGACCAGGGTGAATTTCCAGTTGTTGATAAAATTAATAAACCTTCTCCTAAACCAAAAATTGTTAATCCAAAAATTAAGAAAAATGATGTTGAAAACTTTGGCCTGAAATTCAAACTTTCATTTGAGCTCCAATTTACTTTCGGAATATTTTTTATAGATAGGAACATTAAATACTGATACTCTTAAAATTCTTTTTTATTTAAATTAATATCATGAAAAAATTTTATATTATTTTTATATTATTTTTATTCACTTTTAGCTCAAACGCACATGTTGGTCATTATAATAAGTTCAAAAAAATTGAACTTGAAATCTTAAGAAATAATGAAGTTATAGGATACAACAATTACTCTTTTTCCAGAAGAGACAATCAAACAACTGTAAATAATGAATATAAATTTACAGTAAAACTACTTGGGGCAACTATTTTTGAAGTAGAAGGTTTTGGGGAAGAAAAATATTTAGGAGATAATTTAATTTCTTTTAAATCTAAAACACGTCAGAATAAAAAAGAAAAATTTGTAAATTTAATATTAAATAATCAAACTAAAAAATTTGATATTCAAGGATCTTCTTTTTCTGGTGAAGCTTCTTTGAAAAATACAATTGGAAATTGGTGGAGCCATAAATTGTTACAGGCAGAGAGCCAAATTAGCCCTATTTCTGGAAGTATAAAAGAACAACTAGTTACATTTATCGGTAAAGAAAAGATCACAATCAATGGGAAGGAATTTGATACTGATCATTTTAAACTCACTTCTAAAGATATGACACTTCCAGAAGATAAAAGATTAAATTTTGATATATGGCTTGATAAAAAAACTTCAGTGATAGTTAAAGTTACCTATGAAAGAATGGGAAGTTGGGAGTATAGAATTAAAAATATTGAGTAATTTTATCTGTTTATTTTCCTAAAAAGGTCATTAGCACTTATCCATCCCGCTTCTAGCCTAGGTCCAACAAACCAATCAGCACAAACTCCTAAATTAATTTTTGAATTCCAATAACTTTTAATTTCTAAAGGTTTTGAATTTGATGAATACATCCAACCATGATTTAAAGAAAAAAGGATATTGCTTTTTTTAATACCAGTAAGATTAAAAAATTTATTAATTAATATTTTTGAATTCAAATCTTTATTTTCTTTGTTTTTCAAAATTTTTTTATTTGCCCACATTGCTGTACTTTGAAGTGTCCAAAATTCATAAATACTTTTAAATCTTAACTTGCTATTTTCTCTAGCGGCCCAACCTAAAATTTGATCATCAAACAAAAAACTACTTATATTTTTTTTTGTTTTTTTCATTTTTATCATGACTGTAATATTTGCATCCATTTTTAATTTTTTTTTAATAAATGAATGATTAATAAATTTTTTTGCTAATTTAAGTAATTGAGGATGTGGGCACGTTAAAATAAGATTATCATAAAATTTATTATCACCATCAGCAAATGTAAGTTTCCATTTGTTTTTATTATAATCAATTTTTTTTAATTCTTTTTGAAAATTACAATTAATTTTTTTTAATAAATACTTACTAATATCGTTATTACCTTGCCTACCAATTATTTTTTGATGATTTTTATTTTCTTTTATTTTTTTATTTTGAAAAATATGCTGACCCTTCCAATTTTTTAATATTTTTTTTGCTATGAGTTTTGTTGTAAATTTTTTAAACTCAGTACTCTTAGGGGAAATATATTGAACGCCATGATCAAACCCCACTTTTTTATCTAACCTTTTAAATGATGATCTCCCACCAGGACCTCTTGCTTTATCATAGAGATCTACAGAATGTTTTTTATTTAATAAATTTGAAATTGTAGCACCAGATATTCCTGAACCAATTACACAGTAAGTGCTCATTTACCTGCAACTGTCATTCCCTCTATCATCATAGTTGGTGAGTTGATAGAATATTCAAAATCTAAATCACTAGCTAAAGTTATATTTTTGAACATATCTTTAAAATTTCCTGCAATTGTTATCTCATTTACTGGAAATTTAAATTCACCATTTTCAATTAGGAAACCTGTTGCACCTACTGAATAATCTCCTGTAACTAAATTACTTCCATGGCCAATTGTTTCTGTTACATAAATGTGTTTTGTGTTACTTTTTAATAAATCTTCGAAACTAATTTTCCCATTATCAAAATATAAATTTGTTGTTCCACCAGATCTTCCATTTGATTTTAAGTTAAGTTTTTTCCCATTGTACGTATCGACTAGATAATTTTTTAAGATACCGTTTTGCACAAGATTCAAAGTATCTGATTTTACTCCCTCTGAATCAAAAATTTGAGATCCAACACCTTTATTTACATCTGGTTTATCAATCACGTTTATTGTTTCTGTAAATATTTGTTCATTAATTTTATCTTTAAGAAAAGATGTTCCTCTAGAAATCGCAGATGATGATATGGCTCCAGCAAAAGCTCCTAACATTCCTTTAGCTATCCTTTTGTCAAATATAATGCTTATTTTTTCACTTCCAATTTTATTTGGGCTTAATTTTTTTATAGTTTGTTCAGAGGCTTTTTGACCAAGCTCTTTTGCACCCTTAATATCTGATAAATGACGTTTACTTGTAAATTCATAGTCTCTTTCCATACTATTTTCATCTTTAGCAACAGTAACACAAGATGCACTAAATGAAGATGATTTGTATCCTTCACAAAATCCATCACTATTTGCTAAAATAAAGTTAGATTTATTTTCAGTAAAACTAGATTCAGTATTTATGATTTTTTCTTCTGAAGATGCAACGCTCTCAAGCTCTTTCAAATATTCAATTTTTTTTTCATTATCAAAGTGTGTTTCATCATATAAATTTAAATTTTTAATTTCTTTAGCCAAAAGATCTTTATCCGGTAAAGAATTAAATTCATCTTCAGGAGTATTTTTGGTTGTTTCAAAACATTTTTCTATTAATGTTTTAATATTATCCTCTAATAAGTTTGACGAAGAAATTGATGATCTTTTTTTTCCCAAATAAGTCTCAATGCTTATTGCTAATCCATCAGATCTATTAGACTCGTCTAAAGTATTATTTCTAAAATTTACAGTTTCAGAAATTGAATGACCTACTGTTACGCTTGATCCAGTTGCACCTAACTTTTTAGCTAAATCTAAGCAATATGATGCTTTTGATCTTAAATATTCTTGATCCTTAACCATAATTTAAAGTTTTGTCCCACCAACTGTCATTTTGTCAATTAAGATTGAAGGTTGAGCTACTCCAACTGGAACACCTTGTCCAGCTTTACCACAAGTTCCTATACCAGGATCTAACATCATATCGTTTCCAACCATAGAAACTTCTTTTAAAATTGAAGGACCATCTCCTATTAATGTCGCTCCCTTTATCGGTGAACCAATCTTTCCGTTATTAATTTCGTATGCCTCAGTACAATTAAATACAAATTTTCCAGATGTTATGTCAACTTGTCCTCCTCCAAAACTTACTGCAAAAATTCCTTTACCTACTGATTTGATCATTTCTTCTTGAGTTTGATTTCCACTCAACATCATTGTGTTTCTCATTCTTGGCAAAACAACGTGTCTATAATTTTCTCTTCTTCCTGAGCCAGTCGATTTGGTATTCATCAATCTAGCATTTAATCTATCTTGCATAAAATTCTTTAATATCCCATTTTCAATCAATACTGTTTTTTCTGTTGGTGTACCTTCATCATCAATAGTTAAGCTGCCTCGTCTATTATCAATTGTTCCATCATCAACAATCGTAACTCCATCACTGGCAACTTTTTGGCCCATAAGATCATGAAATGCTGAAGTTTTTTTTCTATTAAAATCTCCTTCTAAACCATGGCCAATGGCTTCATGTATTAAAATTGCTGGCCATCCAGGCCCTAAAACAACTTTCATTTCTCCTGCTGGAGCAGGTTTGCTCTCTAAATTTACTGAGGCAATTCTAAAAGCTTCCTCACATACAGTTTTCCAATTGTCATCTTTTAGATATTCATCATAAGATTGTCTTCCACCTATTCCATAAACGCCAGTTTCTTTTCTTCCATTTTTTTCTAACATCACAGATACATTAAATCTAATTAATGGTCGAACATCTGTTAATACTTCACCACCTGATCTTATAATCTCAATAGATTTTTGTTCACCTGCAAAACTCGTAGTAACTTGTTTTACTGATTGATCTTTTTTCCTTAGATACTCATTTACTTTATTTAATACTTCTAATTTCGAATTTAATGTTTTTTGCTCTATGGGATTAATATCCTGATAAAATTTTCTATTAGATCTTGAAATATCTTTATTGTAGGTACCTTTCATAGACTTAAGTGTAGATTTTAAATTTTCAGAAGATTTTTTTAATGAATCTTTTGATATTTCATTAGAGTGAGAATATGCAACAACCTCTCCTGTAATTGCTCTAAATCCAAAACCTAAATCTGAACTATAGCTTGAGCTTTTAATTTTATTATCATCTAGTAATATGGATTCGGATTTTGTATCCTCCAAATATAGCTCACCATCATCACAATTTTGCAATGTATCAGATACTATTGCATCAGCATCTTTTTTTGTTAAATCAGATTTGTCAAAAAAATTACTCACATAGCTTAGATAGTGCTTTATTGTTAATTTTCAACTAATCATTTGGCGCATTTACATGCTTAATTTTAAAGTTAATATAATTTTATATGAAAGTTTATTTTAATAACTCTTGCAAAATCTGTAGATCAGAAATCAATATGTATAAAAAAGAAAATATTAAAGATATTGATTGGATAGATATTACCGATAACAGAGATGCAGAAAAAGAAACGTCCAAAAATGACAAAGAGCTTTTAAGAAGATTGCACATTAAAGAAAATGACCGGGTAATTGAAGGTGCGGAAGCTTTTCTATATGTCTGGAGGAGAATACCAAAATATAAATTCTTATATAATTTTTTTAAACTTCCTATCATTTTTACTATTTTTAAGTATGGATATGAAATAGTTGCGTATTTTTTATATTTGAAAAATAAAAAACAATTAAAAAAATTAATTAAGAAAAAATATCAAAATTTGACTCAATAAAGACATTGAGAGAATAAACATAACTAAAACTACAGAATACATAAGAGTAATAATTTTATTTCTTTTTCTTCTTAGTCTTACAAAATTTTTATCATCTAAATCTGATATGTCCCTTTCTCCATCAACTTCATAATCATAACTCCATCTCCAAGTTGATTGTCCTAGCCTTTCATCTTGACTATTAAAATATCTTATCCAAGCAAGAATATAACTTAACAGAGCATATAAAATCGCCATCGCAATTATTCCGTAAAACATAACTAATAATACTTAAATTAAACGTAATAATTAATTGTTATTTTTGGCTCTTTTTCTTGCAATTAATTGAGTTAGAGAATCCACCATCGTGTCTGAAGCTTTGAATATTTCATTATTTTTAAATTCGTGAGAGATGTTTTTTTCAGGATTAGTTTTATCTTCAATAACTATACCTTCATCAGGAGAATTATTTTTAATATAAATTAATAATAACCATTCCTCATCAGGAGCCTCGTCCCATTTAACAAATATCTCTCCTGTTTCAAATCTTCTATCAATACATCGAAAAATAGACATGTGTCTTGTGATGTGTCTTTTATTTAATTGGAAAACTAAACTACTGGCACTCCTATAAAAGCTTTCAAGAGCAAATTCAATTTTTTGTCTTGCTAATGTAAATTCTTTTTCTTTCCTTAATAATGTTTCCCTATCCTCATTACCTTGAATTTTAACACCTAATGCCTCTACTCTCTCTCTAATTTTTTGATCTCTTATTATTCGATATTTTTCTTTTAATTTCTCAATTCTCTGTTGAAGTCCTGCGTAATCTTCTCTCTTTTCTTTTAATGATATTTTTTCTAGTTTTTCTAATTCTTTAACTTCTCTTACTCTAAATTTTTCAATCTGCTTTTCTAATTTTAATTGTTGTAAAAATTTCTTTTGCTTTTCAGCTTGTTCAATTCTCAATAAAGCCTGTTCTTTTCGTAGGAATAATTTAATCTCTTTTGTTCTTTGTTTTTCTAATCTAATCTCTTCCTTCAATACCTGTTCATTAAGCTTTAACTTTAATTCTTGTTCCTTCTGCTTCTCTTGCTGTAAGGCTAGTTTTTCCTGTCTCTCTTGCTCTTGTTTTTCAAGTTTTATTCTTCTCTGTTCATCTTTTTTAAGAGTTTTATAATTATTGATTATTTCAGATATTTTATCAAAAAATGCCTGAATATATTTTTCTATATTGAAATTTATTTTGAATTTAAATTCAGGTTTTAGTGAATTTTGAAAATTAATTATTTTTAAAAGAAAACTTTTTTCTTTAGGTTTATTTAGAATTTTTTTTTTTATTTTTTCTTTTACTTTTGAAATATTTTTTTTTTTAGCTTTAACTTTATTTTTTTTGTTAATTTTTGGTTTTATTTTTTTTACTTTAGAAATTTTTTTAGATCTTTTTGATTTTAATTGAGATTTTTTTTTACTTTTTTTAATAGATTTATTTTGTTTTTTTTTTATTTTTTTCATTTAAAGGAAATTATTATTTACCAATAAATTATTGATAAATATAGTCTCTTGTAACTGGTGTGGAAGTATAATTTTTAGTAAGCTGAAACTGATATACAACTTGGTCTCCCCATTTAAATGCCATTTCACAACCTGCTAAATAAAACTCCCACATTCTAAAAAAACGCTCATCAAACATGTTAATAATTTTATCTTTATTTTTTAGACAATTTTCTTTCCAATGTCTTAATGTATGAGAATAATGCATTCTTAGTACCTCAATATCAGCGACGATTAAGCCAGCTTTTTCAATTGGGGTAGTTACTTCACTTAGACTGGGTGTATAACCACCTGGAAATATATATTTTGTTATCCACGGATGGGGGTCTCTTGGGGGATTTACTGATCCAATGGTATGAATTAACGAAACTCCATCATCTTTAAGAAGTTTTTCAACTTGTGAGAAAAACTTTTTGTAAAATTTTCTTCCCACATGTTCAAACATTCCAACACTTACAATTCTATCAAATTTTTCATCCAGCTCCCTATAATCCATCAACTTAAATGTTAGTTGATTTTCTAAATTCAGTTCTTTAGCTTTTTGTTTGCAATATTTAAATTGATTCTCAGATAATGTGATACCAGTTACTTCACAATTAGCTGATTTTGCAATATCAACTGCTAGAGATCCCCACCCACATCCAATATCAAGGACTTTTTGATTTGGCTTTATATTTAATTTTTTAATTATATGCTGAATTTTATTATTTTGAGCTGTCTCTAAAGTATCATTTTCATTTTTGAAATAAGCACATGAATATTGTCTTTTGGGATCTAAAAATAAATCATAAAGATCATCTTTGATATCATAATGATGTGAAACATTCATTTTAGATTTTTTGATAAAATTAAAATTTGTTAGATATCTATATGAGCCCCTTAATCTATTAATTAAGTAACTAAAAAAGTTTAAATCTCCTCTACCAAAATTCATCAAAGACAAATCTAAAAAGTCTGTAAGACTACCGTTCTCAATAACTATTTCTCCATCGGTATAAGCTTCTCCAAAATATAGATCGGGATGAAATAAAAGTTTATAATGAAGTTTTTTGTTTAATATTTTAACTTTTATAGGATTTTCATTCTCAGGATTTCCAATTATATAACTTTTAGAATTTGCATCGACTAGGATAAAACCATCTTTCTTAAAAACACTATTTAAGAACCTTGCTAATTGCATATTAAGCTGCCATTGATGATTTAAATGAAAAATCTAATTTCTCTAAATTATTTAAAAGATCAAATTCTTCCTCTTTATTCAGAATTCTTAAAGGAGGAAGTAAATTTTCATAAATACTGTCTTTATGCTTAAAAAAGGTATGTAAACCAGAAATTAAATTATATTTTTCAAATGTCCCTCTTACATCACATAATTTGGTATTAACTTCCTGTTCTTTTCCTTCTTTAAAATCATCATATACTTTTCGAGCAAGTTTTGATGTTGCGTTACATGTTGCTGTGATTATTCCTGAGCAGCCTAATTCTAATCCCTTTAATAATTTCGATTCTGAACCTGGCATAACAAAAAAATTATCTATCTTTAAACTTTCAAAAAGATTGTACGAACTGTCCTTAACTCCAACAATTTGGTCTGGAAAATTTTTGACTAGTTTTTCAACACACTCTACACTGAATTTGTAGCCACAAAGTTTTTCAAAATTATATAATACAATCTTAGCATTTGGAATTGACTCTATGATTTTAGAGTAAAAATTAAAAACATCTTCATCACTGTATTTATAGAATGCGGGTGGCATAATTAAAAATTTTTCTAAGTTCAATGAAGTTGCAACTCTCATTAAATTTATTATTTCTCCTAAAGAATTTAATCCTGTACCGATAATAAAATTATCTTTATATTTATTAGTTGATATTTTATTTAGAAGTTTAATTTTTTCAGCAACTGGTATCAGCTGTGCTTGTCCTGTACTTCCGAAAATTGCAGCTCCATGGCAACCATTTTCTATCACCATTTCAGAGTGCTCAATTGTTTTATCGATGTTTAATGTCAAATCATCATTTAAAACAGACATTGATGCAGCATAAATACCTTTTAATAAACTCATATATTTTTTAAAAGAATATAATAATTCAAAAAAAAAATGAATAAAAAAGTAAACTTAATTATTGGATCAGGTGTATTAGGAGCATATCTATCTGCTGAGCTATTAAAGAAAAACGAAAAAATAATTGTTACTTCAAGGAAATTAAATAAAAACTTTACTAATTATGAATATTTAAAAATTAAAAAAAAAATAAATTTTGAAAAGCTAAACACAAATAACAAAAAAGAAATTCATCATATTTTAAAAAAACATAATCCTAAAAAAATTTTTTATTTTAGTGGACAAAGCTCAATTCCAAAAAGTATCAAATTAAAAAAAACAACTTTTTCATCTCACTTTGTTGGAACAAAAAATTTTCTCGATATTTTAAAAAAGGAAAAGTCAAATATAAAATTTTTCAAAGCAAACTCTGGATATATATTTTCACCGAAAAAAGGTTTAATCAATTTAAATTGTAAATTCTCAATAAACAAAAATCCATATATCCAAACACAAAAAGAAGTATTCAAGTTAATAAAAAAATACAGGAAATATAATTTAAATTTATTTAACTTAGTATTTATGCAGGTTGAGTCACCTTTAAGACCTGATGATTTTTTTATCAAAAAAATTTGCCTTGCTGCAAGAAATAAAAAAAAAGTAGAGGTTGGCAATATAAATACATATAGAGATTACTCATGGATAACAGAAGTTGTAAAATTAATATTAAAAATATCAAATTTTGAAGGTAAGGATTTGATTATTTCACCAGGGAAAAAATTATCTGGGGAAGAAATATTAAAAACAGCTTATTATTTAAACAAACTTGATTATAAAAAATATTTCTCAATAAATAAAAAATATTTCAGAAAACAAGAAAATAAATTATTAGCTAGTGATAGCAAAAACTCTTTATTATTAAAAAAAGACTATAATTTTAAATTTAATATTGTTGGGAAAAAACTTATCAGAAAAATGTATAATTCTTTATGAAAACAGGAATATATTTAAGCTATTCTGGATTAGGAGCAAATTTAATACATCTTGCATACTGCCATCAGGTAGCAAAAAAATATGGGCCAGTTACAATTATTACACTTTGTAAAAATTTAAAAGAAACATTGGCTGATGATCCATTAATTGAAAATGTATTTTACTTAGATAAGTTTACTAAAAAATTTTTTGACATATTTAAACTTAGTAAAATTTTAGACAAATTTAATTTTGAAAATTTATTAATTTATTACCCAAGTTTAAGAATTTATCTTGCAGCAAAAATTTCAGGTATAAAGAATGTTTATTCTTATAAATTCTATAAAAAAAAAAATTTACATTTGATTAAGACAGCTAAATTATTTACTGAAGAAACACTAAATATCAAAAATTCTCCAACAGAAACAAAATTTTACATTAAAAAAGAAAGATTAGACAAAATTAAATCAGAAATAAAAAATGATTATTTTAAAATAGTTCTTGGTGTGGGATCTTCTGGACCAACAACAAGATGGGGTTCAAAAAATTTTGCAAATTTAATTAACAATTTGAATAAATCAGGAAAATATTTTTTTCTAATTTTATGCGGTCCAAATGAAAAAGATGTTGAAAATGAAATTACATCAAATTTAGAAAATAATAATTTTTTGACATTAAGTGATAAAAAAATTTATGATGTTTTGCCCTACTTATGTGCGTCAGACATGTATGTTGGTAACGACTCTTTTGGCTCTCATGTAATTTCTCAATCGGGTAAAAAAAGTGTTGTTTTTTTATTAGACGCTCCAAAAGCTTACACCGATTATAGTAAAAATCATTTTAGATTAGTACCTGATGGTTACAATATTGAGGAAATAACACATGGTACAAATGCAGATCCAAACCTTATTTCTGTGAAAAGAGTAATTGAAACAATAAATAAATTAAAAAGTTAACTAATATCATTGAGAACAATTTCTTTAGCCTCATTTACTAAAGTAGATAGCCTAGAAGTTTCAGGTGAAATATCCGGATGAATTTTTTTTTGTATTTTAACGTAGGCTTTATTTACATCTTCTTTAGTTAAATTTTTAGAGGGATTTAAATTAAGTATACGATAAGCTTCTTCAGTAGACATTGTGTTTAAATTTGATGCAGTGTTATTAAATGAAAATCTCCCTGAATTTCTTAAAGTTTGTATTAATCTGTACAATGAAATTAATTGAAAAATAGACATACCTTTCAATTTTAAAAGAGCAAGACTTGCAAGGGTAAAAGGTAAAGTAAGTAAAAATTTACCTCCGATTGCAAACAAAACTGCAAGGATAATTAAAACTATGAATAAGAATACTCTTAAACCTTTTGATATTTTTTTTGACGCAACTTGAGTAAAAAGTCTTAATAAAAAATATAAACCAAATACAATTAATAATGTATAAATTATAAAATTCATATATTTCCAGTTAAAAATGAAAGTACCATATCTAAAAAAAAAACCAGAGCTAAAATCTTGTCACAATATAGAGTGGGAAGATAACTATAGCTGGATACATCAAGAAAATATTTTAGAAGTCTTGCAAGATAAAACTAAGCTTCTTCCAGAGGTAAAAGAATATTTAGAAGATGAAAATAGATATACTGAGTATCATCTAAAAAATACTAAAAATGCTCAAAAAGTATTATTTGATGAAATTAGAGGGAGAATAAAATTAGACGATGAAAGCTTATCTTTTAAAGATCATATATATGAGTATTGGACAAAGACTACTGCCAAAGGAAATTACTCTATAAAATTAAGAAAAAAAATTGGTTCATCAGAAATTGAAGAAATTTGGAATGGAGATAAAGAAAAAGAAAAATTAAATGTTGAATATTTTGGTGTTGGTGATTTAGAGGTAAGTAACAATGATCAATATCTTGGGTACTCACTAGATACCAAAGGTTCAGAGTATTATACAATTTATGTAAGAAATATTAAAAATAACAAAATAATTTCAAAAGAAATAAAAGAAACATCAGGAAGTATAATTTTCAGCTTGGATGATAAGTATCTTTTTTATTCAAAGTTAGATGAAAATCATAGAGCTAGAAAAATTTATAGACATAAAATAGGAAATTTTGAAAGTGAAGATGAACTAATCTTTGAGGAAAAAAGTGAAGCTTTCACTGTTAGTATTGGATTAAGTTCTGATGAGAAATATTATTTTATAAACACTTCGGATCACAATACTTCGGAGCAATATTACTTTAATGTAAATGAAGCAAAACCAAATCCAAAATTAATAATTAAACGCGAAAAAGGAATTCTTTACTCTGTAAATTCATGGAATGGAAAATTTTATAATCATACAAATAAAGATGCAGAGGATTTTAAAATAGATATTTCAGAAACTTTAGAAAATCAGAATTGGGAGACATTTATTCCTGCAAAAAAAGAAGTGTTAATTGGTGGACTTTCATTTTTAAATAACTGGATAATTAGATCAGAAACGTCAGATGCTTTGGACAAATTGTTTGTTATTGATACTTCAACAAATAATGAAGAAGAACTAATTTTTTCTGACGAAAAAGTGTGTGTTCCTGGTGTTTCATTAACACAAAGAAATAGATACACAGATGAGATTTATGTTTCATATTCTTCACCCAAAACACCTTCGAGAGTTTACAAATACAATTTAAAAACTAAATCTAAAATACTTGTAAAAGAACAAGAAATACCATCAGGCCATAATGCAGATGATTATATAGTTGAAAGAATTGAGTTTAGTTCCCATGACGGAAGAAAGGTTCCACTTACGATCACAAGACACAAAAATACAAAAATAGACGGGACAGCAAATTTGTTACTATACGGATACGGATCGTATGGTAGTTCGATGAGTCCAAGTTTTTCCTCAACAAGACTGAGCTTAATAAATAGAAATATTATTTGGGCTACTGCACACATTAGAGGTGGAATGGAAAAAGGAATGAAATGGTGGAAAGAAGGAAAGTTAACAAATAAAAAAAATACGTTTGAAGATTATATTTATGCTGCAAAATATTTGATAGAAAACAACTACACCTCAAAAGGAAAAATAATCGGAATGGGTGGATCTGCTGGTGGTTTATTAATGGGAGTTGTTGTTAATCAGGCTCCTGAATTATTTTTAGGTATAATTATGGCTGTTCCCTTTGTTGATTCATTAACTACAAATCTTGATCATTCTTTACCTCTCACAGTTGGTGAATTTGATGAATTTGGTAATGCTAAAGAAAACAAAGAGCACTTTGATTATATATTTTCATATGCTCCATATAATAATATAAAAAAAATGGATTATCCTCATATGCTAATAACAACTAGTTTAAGTGATAACAGGGTTTTGTTTGATGAACCTGCAAAATTTACAGCAAAACTTAGAGACTATAAAACTGATAATAATTTATTACTTCTCAAAACAGAAATGAATGCAGGTCATGGAGGTAAATCTGGTAGAGATGGAGCAATAGAAGAAATTGCACTCGACTACGCATTTGCATTAAAAATTTCAGAAAAAATTTAATTTCTCATATATTGAAATTTTTTTAATCATACCTAAATAGACATTGTGAGTCGCCTTATGGGGCTTGCATAAAATAAACTTGCTTAAAAAAGGAGGATATTATGACAAGTAAGGATCTATCTATATTTAACTCACTAAGACCTTTTTCAATTGGCTTTGACGATATGTTTGAGCAATTTGAAAGTATGTTGGGCAATGGAGGTTTGACAATGCAATCAAACTACCCCCCATACAACATCAGAAAAACTGGTAAGGATAATTATGCAATTGAAGTTGCATTGGCTGGTTTTAATAAAAATGATGTTGAGGTTGAGTTTGAAGATAATTTATTAACGGTAAGAACAAAACAAGTTAATAAATCTGAAAACAATGAAGTTAACGGAGAAATAATTCATAAAGGTATTTCTCAAAGACAATTTACAAGATCATTCACTATTGCTGATGATGTTAAAGTTAATGGTGCTGAACTTAAAGATGGTCTTTTAACAATATCTTGTGAAAGAATTATCCCAGAACACAAAAAGAAAAAACTTATAGAAATTAAATAAGTTTACCCTTACTTGCGAGGATTTATCCTCGCAGGTAAAACCTAAAAACATCCATTAGAAGCAAATCCAATTACTATCTTATCTGGATTTATCTCAAATCTTCTCTCACATGGAAAGCCATACTTCTTGGTATTATAAATAAAAATGAAATTACCTTTTTCATTTTCAAAATCTTCATCAGGTTTTCCAAGTTCCATTTGTAATTTACTTGCTGATTGACCAATAAATTCACTCAACTTTTTATTTTCTTTTTCTATAGCAGCATCAGTTTTTTGCTTTACTGTTTGACACCCTGAAACAAATAAAAAGATAAAAAACGTAATAAATAAAATTCGCAAATTTTTCATATAACAACACTATCATTACAATTATGGCATAAATATAAACTTGTGGGTTGAATTTTGTGAATAAAAGTGACTTATTCAAAGTATTATTCAACAGAATCAAATATTTATCTGACATTAGGAGGACAAATGCTTGACAATTATTTTAATTATAAAAAACACAAAACAGATTTTAAAACAGAAGTCATAGCGGGAACTACAACGTTCTTAACGATGGCTTATATAATGTTTTTAAATCCATTTATCTTATCGGGAGAATTCGCCGGACCCGAAAAAGGTTTCTTTGATTTTGGCGCAGTATATACAGCTACTATTTTAGCTACAGCTTTAGCATGTTTTATTATGGCTTTTTATGGAAAAACTTGGCCAATAGGACTTGCGCCCGGAATGGGTATTAACGCATTCGTTGCATTCGGAGTATGTGCAGGCATGGGATACTCACCTCAAGAAGCGCTTGGTGCAGTATTAGTTGCTGGTGTATTATTCTTAATAATATCTTTAACACCAATAAGAGCATGGCTGATTAACTCAATTCCAAAAAGTTTAAAATTAGGAATTGGTGCAGGTATAGGATTGTTTTTAGCAATTATAGGACTTCAAATTATGGAAGTAGTTGTGGATGATCCTGTAACTTTAGTTAAACTTGGAAATCTTAGCGATCCTTTAGTTCTTTTAGGATGTGCAACTTTTATAGCGATCATTGTTTTAGAAAAAATGAATGTAAAAGGAAATATCATTATAGGAATTTTGGTATTTAGTATTATTGCTTGGGCTGCTGGCCTTGCTAAATTTAATGGTTTAGCTAGTTCACCTCCACCAATGACATATCTATTCGAATTTGATTTGTCAGCTGCAATGACTGCTGGAATGTCTACAGTTATATTTACTTTATTGTTTGTAGACTTTTTTGATACAGCTGGAACATTAACATCCGTTGCAAACGTTGCGGGTAAAGTTGATAAAGATGGAAAAGTTAAAGATATCAATAAAGCAATGTTATCTGACAGTGTTGGGACAGTTGCGGGTGCAATGATGGGAACAACTACTGTAACAAGTTATGTTGAGTCTGGTGCTGGCGTAAAAGCAGGTGGTAAAACTGGAATGACATCACTTGTAATAGGTATTTTGTTTTTAGCGTGTATATTTTTTGCTCCTTTAGCAACTAGTTTACCTAAACAAATTGATGGTGCGGCTTTAGTTTTTGTTTCTGTTCTTTTTGTAAGAAATATTACAGATATTGAATGGAATGATATTTCTGAGTCTGCTCCTGCAATACTTGCAATGATTGCAATGCCATTAACATATAGTATTAGTAATGGAATTGCCCTAGCATTTGTTTCTTATGCATTAATTAAAATATTTACTGGAAAGTTTTCAAGCACTTCTCCAGCGATATGGGTAATTGCAATACTTAGCGTTATAAGTTTTGCTGTAAGTTAAATAAGCTTTTAACAGGGCTAGTTTACTAGCCCTGTTAACTAATTTCTTTTAATTAATTCTTCAATAGATAATTCTTCATAATGTTCAGTTGGCTGAACAATCCAAGGATCAGAATCTAGTATTACAGGACAGAAGTCTGGTTCGAAAGTTGATGATTTTTTTTTCCAAAGACAAGCTGTTTTAACTTCTTTTATAAAATCTTTTGTTTGAGGATAATTTTTTAACCACTCAATACTTTTATTTAAAGTTAGACCAGTATCAGAAAGATCATCTATCAATAAAACTTTACTAAAATCCTCGTTATTAGCTAATGAGCTTATTTCTCTCGCAAACATAAGTTCACCTTGCTTATCTTCCATTCCTTCACCTGAATAACTTTGAATAACAATGTAGGCTATTGGTAATTTTAAAATCCTTGATAAGATATCAAGGATTGGTGCAGCACCTCTCATAATACCAATTAAAACTGTAGGTTTGTATTCTTTGTGAATTTGTATTGCCAGTTTCTCAACAATTTTTATATATTCATCAAAAGAGATTATGAGTTTGTCAGCCATGAAGTTTAGTATCATAAGTAAAAAAATTTAAAAAGGAGAAATGATGAAAGTTTACTGGATTGCTTTGTATAAAAAGATAGATAGCCAAGAAAATATTAAAAAATATGGAGCTAAAGTTACAGATATAATCAAAAGTTATGGAGGTGTACCATTGGTAAGAGGAGGAAAGTTTAATACTTTAGAGGGAGAAACTTACCCAAGAACAGTAATTTGGGAATTTCCTAGTTATGACAAAGCTATTGAGTGTCATGACTCTAAGGAATATCAAGAAGGTTGGGCACTCGCAAAAGATACTACCGAAAGAAACTTGCAGATAGTCGAAGCTTTTAGTATTGAATAGGCTCAGGATCTATACTTCTCCAAAGATACCATGTGGCTACAGAACAATATGGGGAAAATCTTCTTTGTAATAAGTTTACATAGCTTTCTGGTGGAAGATATTTTTTATTATAATTTTTTGAAATAGCTCTTAGAAGTCCTATATCTTGTACAGGCCATATATTGGGACGATTATAAGTAAATAATAAAATCATTTCAGCAGACCATCTACCTATTTGTCTTAGTTTAGATAAATAAATAATTGCTTCTTCATCAGACATACTTGGAATAACTTTAGGATTAAATGTTTTGTTTAATACTTGTTCTGCTAAACTTTTTATACCCTTAACTTTTTGTCTGCTTAATCCACAGCTCTTTAATTCAAAGCTTGATAATTTATTCACTGTTTTTGCATTAATTTTATTTTTACACTTTTTTTTAAACTTTAAAAAAACTGAGTTAGCGGCAGCTACACTAATTTGTTGACCAATTATACTTTTACAAAGAGAAAAGAAAACATCTCGCCTTGATGTAAGAACAGTTTCTGATGGTGACTTATATTTTTTAATCAAAAAAGACATAGTTTTATCTTTTTTTGATAAAAATTTTTTTGCTTTATTCCAATATGATGGGGTTTTACTCATGACGTGAAACAGATAGTTTTTTTTTCAAATACATTTCTCTTCTAAATATAATTATAGATGAAACAATAACTAATAAAGCACCTAATAAAGTTTTAGAAGTTGGTATTTCATTCCAAATAAAATATCCAAATATTATTGCAAAAACTAATCCAAGATATTTTAAGGGAGAAACCAAACTAACTTCTGAATATTTATAAGATTGTGATAGCCATAAATTTGCAAGACCACCTAATATACCAACCATTGATAACAAAAATAAATCAAATAAACTTGGCAAGATCCATCCCTGATAAAACGATAAAAAACTTAGAAGCATTATCGAGAATGAAAAGAAAAAACTAATCAACCAGGCAGGTTCGGTTGATGATAATTTTCTTATAGCAATTGCTACATAGGAAAGACCTAAACAAAAAATAATTGGGTAAATATAATACACATTTAAAGCACTAAATCCTGGCTCGGTAATAAATATTATTCCTAAAAATCCAACTAGCACTGCCATCCATCGATATAAACCAACTTTTTCATTTAATAAAAAAATTGAAAAAATTGTAATAAAAATTGGTGCGGCAAAGGAAATACTTACAACAGTTGCCAAAGGTAAATTTCTAAGTGCAACAAATATAGAAACTAAAGCTATAAGTCCTGCTAAGCATCTTTTAAAATGAAGTACAGGTCGCGTTGTTTTATAGAAATCAAGATACCGATCTTTAGGAATGAGGAATAAAATTGGGATTATTCCACAAAAGCCTCTAAAAAACAAAACTTGCCCAACTGGATAATCATCAGACCATTTAACAATTAAATCCATTAGCGAGAAAGCGCATACAGATATAAACATATAAAAAAAGCCCAATTGATTTTTTGACAACATGTGATTAACTTAGATTAATTAAGGTATTTATCAATGGAAATAGCAATTTTAGGTTTAGGATGTTTTTGGGGACCAGAAATAAAGTTCAGTAAACTTGACGGTATCGCAAAAACAGAAGTAGGATATTGTGGAGGTAACTCTGACAAAACAAATTATAAAGAAGTTTGTTCTGGTACAACCAATCATGCTGAAGTAGTTAAGTTAGAATTTGATCCAAATATAATTTCATACGAAAATATTCTTGAACATTTTTTTAAATTTCATGACCCCACTACTTTAAATTCTCAAGGCCCTGACTTTGGTACTCAGTATAGAAGTGAAATTTTTTATACAAACGATGATCAAAAAACTACTGCGGAAAAGATGGTAGAAAAAGAAAATATTAAACTATCTGGCAAAGTAGTCACAAAAATTTCATTAAATAAAAACTATTGTACAGCAGAAGAGTATCACCAAAAGTATCTGGAAAAGAGATAATATGTCATTGGTTGATACAGATTGGCTAGAGAAAAATCTAGACAAAGTGAAGATAATTGATTGTTCTTGGCATATGCCTGCTGAAAATAGAAATGCTCAAGATGAGTTTGATAAAGAGCATATCCCAAGTGCTATTTTTTTTGATTTAGATAAAAATTCAAAACAAGACACAGACCTTCCTCATATGCTTCCAAGCTTAGTGGCTTGGAATGAAATAATTTCAGACTTAGGAATTTCAAATGATGATCAAATTGTAATTTATGATAATTCAAATGTCATAAGTTCATGCAGAGGTTGGTATAATTTCATTTATTTTGGTCATGATCCAAAATTGGTTAATGTTCTTGATGGTGGTTTTAAAAAATGGAAAAGTGAAAATAAAAAGACCTCAAATATTTCAGCAAATTTAAATAAATCTAACTATGAGGGTAATGAATTATCTAAACTTGTAAAAAATAAAGCCTTAATTGATCAAAATATTTCTAAAAAAGAATTCAAAGTAGTAGATGCGCGAAGTAGAGAAAGATTTGAAGGTAAAGCTCCAGATCCAAGAAAAAATGTAAGAAGTGGTTCTATCCCAAATTCGGTATGTTTACCTTTCGTAGAGGTAATAAATGAAAATAAGACTTTTAAAAATAAAGAGGATTTAAATAAATTATTTCAAGAAATATCAAAGAATTTTGAGGAAAATTTAGTTTTTTCGTGTGGATCTGGTGTTACTGCATGTGTTTTAGCGCTTGCATATTCTTTAGTTAATACTAAATATCTCCCAACCATTTATGACGGATCTTGGTCAGAATATGGAAAAATTTAAATTATGAAAACATCAACTAAAATCACCAGTATAATCGTCATCTTCTTTTTAATTATTGCCATAGTAATTATTGGTAGAACAATGATTGGAAATCATTTTAAGAAAAAATTTAGTAAAAGACCTCCTCCCGGAATAATAGTAACCACAACACAAGAGAGAACTTTTGAAAATGTTATAAGTACATATGGAACAGCAGCACCAGTTAAAACCCAGTCATTTAAGGTTGAAAAGTATGAGATATTAAAGCCAATAGATTTTAATAAAAAAGTTAAAAAAGGCGATGTTGTTGCTAATCTTAAGAATCGGAAAATTATTGCTCAATTTGATGGGGTTATTGGAAAAAGAGAATTTTCTGAAGATTTAGAAGTATCAAAATCTTCTTTATTAATTAATTTAGAAGATACTAGCTCACTGTATTGCGATGTTGATATACCAGAAATTTTTGTTCCATTTATAAAAGTTGGTTTACCTGTTGATATAAAGTTTTCTGGATATAAAAACAAAATTTATAAAGGTGAAGTTGACTCCTTCGCAAGCAGAATAAGTCAAGACACCAGATCATTAGCTACAAGAATAAAAATGGATAATAAATCTGGAGAAATTTTACCAGGTTCATTTTTAGAAATTTCAATTAAATACAATGTTAGAGATGGTTTAAGTGCACCTGACACAAGCACAATAGTCGAAGGTGAAAATATATTTATTTATAAAGTGGATGAGAAAAATAAAGTAATGAAAACAAATGTTACTGTAGGTGATAGATATTTAGGATTTGTAGAGATTTTAGATGGATTAAATAAAGGAGATAAAATTGTTGCTGAGGGTACAAAAAAAGTTAGACCAAATTTAACGATTAGACCTATAGAAAAAGGTGCAAAGAAAAAACAAGGAAATTCTGGTTGGGGTAAAAAAAAGGGATCCAAAAAAACTGAAGAAAAAAAAGGTAAATTTGATTGGTTAAAAAATATTTTTAAAAAATCTGAAAAAGAAAAAAAATAATTAAATGTATATAACCGAAGTTAGTATTAAACGACCTGTTGTTGCTTGGGTAATGTCTTTAATTCTAATTATTTTTGGAATATTTGTTTTTGCAGAGCTACCAGTTCGAGAACTTCCAGATGGAATACAGCCTCCAGTAGTTCAAGTTCAAACTGATTATAAATCAGCGTCAGCAGAAATTGTTGATGAAGAAATAACTCAAAAACTTGAAGATGTTATAGGTGGTGCAGAAGGTATTAAAAACATCGACTCTAGTTCTTTGAATGGACGAAGCAGAATTAATATACAATTTAATACAGATATTGATTTAGACGATGCAGCGAATGATATTAGAGAAAGAGTTGCTCGTGTTGTTGACAATTTACCTAGCGAGTCTAATCCACCCCAAATTCTAAAACAAGCAGCAGGTTTCACAACTACAATGTGGGTAGCACTGACATCTCCTACATGGGACGATCTTGATCTTGGAGATTATGCCGAAAGATATCTGATAGATGCTTTTTCAAGTGTTCCAAATGTTGGAAGGATCTTAGTTGGCGGACTAAGAGAGCTTAGTGTAAGAGTTTGGATAGATCCTATCAAATTAGCAGCCAATAACCTTACAATTCAAGAGGTTGAAAGAGCTTTAAGAAATGAAAATCTTAATATTCCTGCTGGTACATTAGAGGCAAATAATAAAGATTTAACTTTAAATATAGATAAGTCTTATTCAAACATAGATACTATAAAGCAACTACCTCTAAGAAAAAATAAAGACAAAGTAGTAATACTTTCTGATGTTGCAAATATAGAATTTGGACCTGTTTCAGAGAAAACTTTATTCAAAGCACAAAGTAAAAATGCACTCAACTTAAAAACTGTAGGAATTGGCATATACGCTAAAAGTGGTGCTTCAACAGTAGAGTTATCAAACCAAATTAAAGCCAAAATAAAAGAACTAAATAAATCACTTCCAGATGGACTAAGTTTAGAGATAGCATTTAATAGAGCAACATATATTGGTGCTGCAATCGAAGAAGTTTATAAAAGTTTAATTATTGCTTTTGTTTTAGTAGTTTTAATTATTTATCTTTTTCTTGGAAATCTTAAAGCAGTAATTGTACCAGCTGTAGCTCTTCCTGTTAGTTTAATTGGTTCATTTCTTGGATTATACATTTTTGATCTCTCAATAAATATTTTTGTATTATTAAGTTTTATTTTAGCAATAGGAATAATTACTGATGATTCTGTCATTATGACAGATGCTATTTATACTAGAATAGAAAACGGTGAAACACCGCTAGTTGCTGCTTATAAAGGTTCTAAGCAAATTACTTTTGCTATTATTGCAACTACTTTGATTTTAATTGCGGTATTCTTACCACTAATTTTTATAAAAGGAATATCTGGAACATTGTTTAAAGAAACTGCAATAGCATTATCCTTTTCAATTGTAGTATCATCCTTTGTTGCATTAACTCTGTCGCCAATGCTTGGAAGTAAGTTTTTAAATAAAAAAGAAAAAGTTAATTTCTTAGTTAAAAAATTTAATAATAAATTTAAATCTTTCACTGAATTTTATATTGATTCACTTAAGTACTGGATAAATAGACAAAAAACTATTTCGATATTTATAATTTTTATCATTGCAGCATCTGCTTATCTTTTTAATTTTTCAAAAAAAGAATTGTTGCCTATGGAGGATAGAGGTTCTTATTTAATTATAGGTTCAACAGATGAAGGTAGTTCATTTGAATATACACAAGAAAAGGCTCAGATAATTGAAGGAAGAATATTAAGATTATTACAAGCAGAAGATAGCCCATATGAAAGACTAATCATGAGAGTTCCTGGATTTGGAAGATCTGCAACGTCTTATAACACTTTTATAATAATTGCTTTACTTGATGAATGGAAAAATAGAGAAAAAAATAGTCAAACTGTATTAAGAGAAGCTATCGGACAAGTGGTTTCGGTTCCAGAAACTTTTGCATTTCCAATATCTCCGCAAGGAATAAGAGTTTCAAACTACAACAAACCAGTACAGATGGTTATTTATGGAACAAGTTATGAAGAATTAGAGGATATTCAAAATAGTGTTCTAAGAGAATTAAGAAAAAATAGAAATATGTTCAGAATTGAAAGTGATTACACAAAAAACAAACCTGAAGTTAAATTAATCACAAACAAGAATCGAGCCAATGATTTGGGAGTGTCTACAGAAAATATAGGTAGAACTCTTGAAACACTTTACGGAGGAAAAAGAGTTACTTCTTTTAGTAAAGAAGGAAGAGAATACCCAATTATCTTACAACAATATTTAGCAGATAGACGTGACCAAGACGGTTTATCAAAAATATTTGTAAGATCTGAAACAACTGGAAAATTAGTTTCAATAGCTAGTCTTGTGGAATTTGAGGAAAAAGGAACTGCAGAGGCATTGCCAAGATATAATCGACAAAGAGCTGTTACAATTTCAGCTGCACTATCAGAAAATTACACACTAACTGAAGCTGTTAAATATCTAGAAGATGTAATGACAAAAATTGCGCCTCAAAACCAAATTACTTGGAAAGGAAAATCAGAAGAATTGAAAGAAACTACAAATGAAATTTATTTAATTTTTGCTTTAGCTTTGTTAACTGCTTATTTAGTAATGGCAGCAACATTTAACTCTTTTGTACACCCTTTCATAATTATTTTGACAGTTCCTTTAGCTGTGTTTGGTGGTTTAGTATTTATTCTATTTTTAAATAGTTCAGTAAATATATTCTCACAAATTGCCCTGATTATTCTTATTGGTATTTCTACAAAGAATAGTATTTTAATTGTTGATTACGCAAACCAAATAAGAACAACAGGTGTTAAAATTCAAGAAGCAGTGTTGAAAGCCTGTAAGCTAAGAATTAGACCTATTATAATGACATCACTAAGTACTATGATTGCTATGATACCTTTGGTTATCGGAAATATAGGTCCTGGTGCTGGAGAAGGATCAAGATTAGCAGTTGGAGCAACTATTTTAGGTGGAATGATTATATCAACATTCTTTACTCTATATGTAACTCCTACAATGTATTTAGCATTAGCAAAAAATACTAAGCGTATTGATGCAGTAGATATAGAGCTAAAAAAACAATTAAATTAAAAAATAATATACTTACTTTTAGTTAATTTATTTTTACAATCTGATAATTGTTTTTTATAAATATCAGACTGTTTCTCAACTCTTTTAGCTAATTTGATAACCTTGTTATTTTTTTTATAATTTTTGTAATTCCCCCACCCCTCATGGTATGCAACATATTGTCTAAAAGCATCTTTCTTTGAAACTTTTAAAATTTTCTCAGTTTTGTTTGTATACCAACCAATAAAATCTACACTGTCTTTAAATCTTGTTCTTGTTGCAAATTTATTTCCTGTTTCTTCTTTATATTGTTTCCAAGTACCTTTAACTGCTTGCGAATATCCAAAAGAACTGGAAGGTCTTTTGTAAGGGATAACTTTAAATATTTTTTGTCTTGGAGGTTTTGCCAACCAATCAAAGCTGGATTCCATCTTAATTATAGCTAGTTGTAAATACACTGGTGTACCCCACTTTGCTTCTGTTTTTTTAGCGTGCTTATACCACAAATATCTTTCATTAAATATTGAGCAACCATCAGACACATTTTTTGGTATTGATGAGCAGCCAGATAAAAATAAAATAAATATAAAGCTAATTTTTAAAATTTTCATATTTTTTCAAAAAAAACAAAAATAATTACTATAATAACACCCAAGAAATTTCCAAATAAATCGGGAAATTCAAAACTTCTGTCTGGAATTACATAGTGAGAGAGTTCTAAAATTATCGAGAGTAAAATTAAATAAATACTCAATTTTTTTAATCGAGTTTTTTTTTTAAAAGTTAAAAAACCTAATAATGAAAGTAAGAAAAAAGCATATAAATGGTTAGTCGAAATTATAAAATCAGGTGTAATTTGTGGTTGTTTTTTACAATCACCATACAAAATACATCCCAAAAAACTTCCAGGAAATAAATACAAAAAAATTAGTACGAAATTGAATAAATAAAAAATAAACTTATATCTTGAAAATATATTAGTCATTAATGTAATAGTTTTATTTATCAAATTGATCTAAAAGATAAACAAATGAGTTATTTAATCTTAGTAAGGCACGGTCAAAGTGTTTGGAATTTAGAAAAAAAATTCACTGGTTGGGTAGATGTTGATTTAACAGATAATGGTAAATCAGAAGCAAAAAAAGCTGGTGAATTAATTAATAAAAATAATCTAAAAATAGATCTTTATTTCTCATCTGTTCAATTAAGAGCCAAAAATACACTAAAAATTATCCAAAATGAATTAAAGGATGATAAACCTCCTACTCAAGCATGGGAACTAAACGAAAGACATTATGGTGCACTTACTGGTCTCAACAAAGACGAAATGAAGGTAAAATTAGGGGAAGATAAGGTACATCAGTTTAGAAGGTCTTGGGATTTAAGACCTGATCCTCTAAATAAAGAAAATCCATATCATCCATCTAATATAGAAATTTATAAAAATATTTCTGAAGATAAAATACCTAGTACAGAGTCTCTAAAAGACACTTATGAGAGAGTAATAGATTTTTACAAAAAGAAAATTGAAATCATATATGATAAAAATATTTTAATATCTGCACATGGAAATTCAATTAGAGCTCTTTGTAAGTACCTATTTAATTTGGATAATGATGTAATTTCAAAATTAGAAATACCAACAGGTAATCCTTTACTTATTGAAGTAAATGGAGATAAAAAAATTTTAAGTGCTAAATATTTAGACTCTGACAGAGCTAAAGATCTTTTAGTTTTTTGAAAATTTCTAAATTAGTTAAGTGATAAAAATTTTGTTTACTTTCATATCCATACAAATCTCTTGTATCAATTAATTCATTCCAAATTTTAGAAATTGAAAATTTTTCAATAGTTTCACTCAAAAAGAGTTTTTTGCTTAATATTTGGCAACCGGTGTATATATAATTTTTCTCTAATTCCTTAGTAATTCGATTATTTACTAAATTGAAGTCACCCTCTAAATTTTTATCGAAGCTTAAATTTTTGTTAACTAACAAAAGACTATTTTTTAAGTTTTCATTAAAATAAAATTCTTCCATTTTATTAATTTCCCTAACATATTCTTTTGTCCACACAGTATCAGGATTAAAAACTATAAAATCATCTTCATTAGATTGCTTAATTAAATTTAAAATACCACCACCAGTATCTAAAATTTCTTTTCCATCCTCAATGATTTGAATATCAATATCAAATTTTTTATCTTTTAAAAATTTTGGAAAATGATCTTTTAAATAAAACGTATTTATTAAAATTTTTTTAATTCCCAAATTTTTAATTAATTGAATACATTTTTCTAACATTGTTACATTATGTAACTCCAACAATGGTTTGGGTGTATCTAATGTTATTGGGTTTAATCTTTTTCCATATCCCGCACATAATATTAAAGCTGTATTTATTTTCATAATTTAATTGATAAATTCTGGAAAATTATTTTTTAATAATAATTTTAAATCCTTAAAAATCTTATTCTGTTTTAATCTGTAATCTATCATTTCCCAAGCATAAGGGATTAATTGAATATATTTTTTTTTATGATCTCTGTAAGCAAGTCTTATGAAAATTCCAATGATTTTTAAATTTCTTAGAACTGATAGTATTTCAAAGTCTTGTTTAAATTTAATTGAGTTAATTTTTTTATTGGTTTTTATATAATAATCAAAAATCTTTTTTTTTAATTTTTTATTAGTTTTTAATCTAACATCATCTATCAATGATGCTAAATCATAAGCTTTATTTCCAATAAGAGCGTCTTGATTATCAATTAAACCAATTTGATTTTTAAAATACATTAAATTTGAAACATGAAAATCCCTATGTACAAAAGTAACGTTTTTATTATTAAGTTTAGATAATAATTTATTTATCTCATTTTTAAATTTTTTTTTGAATAAAGATTTATTTTTATTTAATTTTTTTTCGACATACCAGTCGCTAAAAAGTTTTGCCTCATTATATAAAATTTTATTTTTATATAATTGAAGTTTATAATTTTGATTTAAAAAATTTTTTATCTTTTTAGTTTTTATACTTTGTAATTTATTCAGTATGTGAATAATATTTTTAAAAAATAAATACTTATTTTTTTTTTTATTTTTTAAAATTTTAAATAATGAGATATTTCCGAAATCCTGAATTTCAATGAAGTTTTTTTTATAATTATGGCTAATCAGATTTGGTGCGGAAATTTTATTTTTTATTAAAATTTTGTTGACCGCATCATAAATTAATAAATTTTTCTTTTTTTCTTTTTTTGCATAAACAACTATAGAGTTGTTTTTTTTACTTCTATAAAAAGTTCTAAATGATGCATCTCCTTGAATTTTTTGCAAATCTTTTGAAATTTTCATTCTAGTCTATTCTTAATCAATGCCTGTGATTTCAACACTTCTATTATTTAGCTCATTTTCATAATTAAATCTTAATACAATAACTTTTTCCTGAATATCTTTAACTAACTCTGGCCACTCAACAAAAGTAATTAAATTATTATCTTTTTCAAATATGTTTAGATCATTAGTATCTCTTTTATTTTTAATCCTAAATAAATCGTAATGTTTTATCTTCTTGGGACCTACTTGATATTCATTTAATAAATTAAATGTTGGACTTGAAACTTCTGTAATTGGAAAATCTGAACTTTTTTGTAATTCATTAATCAAATATTTTATAAATGTAGTTTTGCCCACACCCATTTCACCGTATAAAAATATAATTTCTCCACCTTGCAAAAAATTTTTAAAACTTTCTGCAAAAACTTTTGTTGTTTCTTCTAGACTTATGTCGATCTTGCTATTTTTAATAGCGATAGGCATCTGGTTTGAATGGGCCTTCTGTTCCAACACTTATGTAATCTGCTTGTTCTTTTGATAATTTTGTTAATTTAGCCCCAACTTTTTTCAAATGTAATGTTGCTACTTTTTCATCTAAGTGCTTGGGTAAAACATAAACTTTATTTTCATAATTTTTATGGTTATGCCAAAGTTCTATTTGAGCAATTACTTGATTTGTAAAAGATGCGCTCATTACGAAACTTGGATGTCCAGTTGCACAACCTAAATTAACTAATCTTCCCTCGGCTAAAAGGATAATTCTCTTTCCACTTGGTAATTCGATTTCGTGTACTTGGGGCTTAACTTCTGTCCATTTGTAATTTTTTAATGCCTCAACTTGTATTTCATTATCAAAGTGTCCAATATTACATAAAATTGCTCTATCCTTCATATCTCTCATGTGATCAGCAGTAACAATATCTTTATTTCCAGTTGCAGTAACCACTATGTCCGCTTTACTAATTGCTTCTTCCATTAAAACTACTTCATAACCTTCCATAGCTGCCTGAAGTGCACATATAGGATCTGCTTCTGTAACAAGAACTCTGGCCCCACTTTGTCTTAAAGATGCAGCACTTCCTTTTCCAACGTCGCCAAAACCAGCAACTATTGCAATTTTACCAGACATCATGACATCAGTAGCTCTTCTGATACCGTCAACTAAACTTTCTCTACATCCGTATAAGTTATCAAATTTAGATTTCGTTACAGAGTCATTAACGTTTATTGCAGGAACTAATAGAGAATTATCTCTCTCCATTTTATTTAATGCTTTAATTCCAGTTGTAGTTTCCTCAGAAACACCCTTTATATCCTTCATTAAATCTTTGTATTCATTGTGCATGATGGCAGTTAAATCTCCCCCATCATCTAATAACATGTTGGGTTTCCAATCAGGTTTTCCAATTATTGTTTGTTTAATACACCACAAATACTCTTCTTCTGTTTCACCTTTCCATGCATAAACAGGAATTCCAGCTTTCGCTATTGCTGCTGCAGCATGGTCTTGTGTAGAAAATATATTGCAAGATGACCATCTTACTTCTGCTCCAAGATCTACTAATGTCTCAATTAGTACTGCTGTTTGAATAGTCATATGGAGACATCCAATAATTCTAGCGCCTTTTAAGGGCTTTTCTTTTGAATACTCTTCTCTTAATGCCATTAAACCTGGCATTTCGCTTTCTGCGATAGAAATTTCTTTTCTTCCAAATTCAGCTTGAGAAATATCTTTTACTTTAAAATCATCCATAGCGAGCTTTATACAGTTAAGTTCTATTTTATCAACTAAAGATTATAAACTAGGAAATTGTATTTCTATCAATGCTCCTTGCTTATCGAGCCTATTGGATGCTTCAATTTTTCCATCATGAAGATCAACTAAATTTTTTACAATATTTAAACCTAGTCCTGAATGCTCACCAAAATTTTCTGGTCTATTACTGTAAAAACGGTTAAAAATTTTTGAAGTATCTTTCTCTTTAAATCCCTGTCCTTCATCTAAAATTTTAACTATGACTTTTTTTTCTAATCCATTTGAAACGTTTACAGTTACCTCGCTACCATCGTCACTAAATGAAATAGAATTATCTAATAAATTTGCAACGATTTGTTCAATCCTATTTTCAATTCCATTAATTAGATACTCTGACTTTCCATCGTTTTGATAGTTTATACTGATATTTTTTTTGAATTTATAAATGTTATTATAATCATCAACAACAGATTGGATAATTGGTTGTATATCTAATTTTTTCATTTGCTCTTTACTAAGAGCAACTTCATCTTTCAACATTTGTGAATAATCTGTGATTAATCTTTCAATTCTTTGTACATCGTGGGTAAGAATATCTAAAAGCTTATTCTGTTGATTTATATCTTTTGTATCTTTTAAAATTTCTGATGCACTTTTTAAAGATGCTAGAGGATTTCTTATTTCATGCACTAAGTCTGTTGAGAAATTTTCTGCATGAGAAATTCGTTTTTGTAATTCATTAGTCATATCCTCCATAGAATTAGATAATAATCCTAATTCGTCATTTCTATTCTTCAAATTTTCAATTCCTGTTTTGCCAGGATTTTTTTCTTTTACTCTGATTGTGTATCCAACTAAATTTTGAATTGGTTTAATAAAATATCTACTAAGTACAAAAGAAAAAATTAAAATTACAAAACCAACTGATATTGCCGTTCTAATTACAAATGCTCTTCTCTCGTCTATAGCTGTCTTAATTTCATTGGCGTTCTCAGAGATAACTATAAAACCTAAATCATTTTCATCACTTTTTACATTTTTTACTGTTGTAACTTTAAATTGATTTAAATTATCTTCTGTAAAAGTATAATAATTTCCATAGTTATCTGAATTGTTATATCTTTCTAATAAATCTTTAAATGAAGCTTTTGTTTCATTATTTTGGGAAGAATTATTTTCTTTGTTTTCATCTTCCTTGACTTCATCACTCAAACTTTCAAATTCAATTTTATCTAATCGTGTTGAAAAAGATCGTGGATCAAGATCTAAAGTATCAGTATCACCAATTAATTCTAATTCTTTGTCAAAGAAAATAACTCTGTCTAAATTTTGAAAAATAAATCTTGTAGAAAATAAAAATTTTCTAATATCATTTTCCTGAAATTTTATATTCAATCTTTTAATATTATCAGTCGTATTATTAATAATATTAATATGATCTTCAGATTTTTTTTTTAATAAACTTGGTTCAATATTCGTAAGATAAGTAAGTGTAAATAAACCAATAATTGTAAATATTACAAAGTTTATAAAAAGAAATTTTTTAAGTATAGAAAGTGTCTTTAAGTATTTACTAAACATCAGCTAACATTCCATCTATATCCACTACCATATCTAGTTTCAATAGCTGAAAAATCAGGATCTACTTTTTTGAATTTTTTTCTTATTCTTTTCACGTGACTATCAATAGTTCTATCTTCAATATCCGTATCTTCTCTGTAAGCAATGTCCATTAGTTGGGCTCTTTCTTTGATGATTCCAGGCCTTTTTGCCAATTCTTTAACAATCAAAAACTCAGTAGTTGTTAATTTATCTGGTAACTGTTTGCCATTCCACTCACATTCAAGCTGAGATGGGTCAAGTTTTAATCTACCATGTGAAATTAAGCTTTTATTTTCTTCTAATGAATTGTTTGAATCTTTTTTTCTTAATTGAACTCTTATTCTTTCAATCAAAACTTTAATTGAAAATCCTCCAGATTTTTTTACAAAATCATCTGCACCTAATTTTAATCCAAGTAACTCATCAATTTCATCATCCTTAGATGTTAAAAATATTACAGGCAGAGAAGTTTTTTTTCGTAATTTTTTTAATAATTCTTCTCCATCCATTTTTGGCATTTTAATATCAATGACTGCTAAATCAGGTGGCATTCTAGTAAGACCGATTAATGCACTCTCTCCATCAATATATGTTTGAACTTTGAAACCCTCTTTTTCTAAAGCAATACTCAGACTAGTTAGTATGTTTCTGTCATCATCAATTAAAGCTATAGTTTGTGTTTGCATTTTTATGTTTTATATAAAAATATTAAATTGTTCTAAATTAGGCAATCAAATATAATTAGTGAAGCATTCCCCAATTATCACCAACATTTACATCAACTGTTAAAGGGGTAGAAAAGGAATGATAATCACTTTGAGTAACACTGGTCATCTCATTCTGTATTAACTTGACCATTGCCTTTTCCTCTTTTTTTGGGACTTCAAAAATAAGCTCGTCGTGTATTTGAAGAAGTATTTTTGATTTCAAATTTTTTTCTTCATTTAATTTTTTGTGTAATCTGATCATTGCTAACCTCATAACTTCAGATGCTGACCCTTGTATTGGAGCATTAATTGCTGCTCTCTCTTGAAAATTTCTTACATTAAAATTTTTATCATTTATTCCATTAAAATGAGATCTTCTTCCGAATATGTTATTTACATAGCCACTTTTTCTACAAAACTTAATTGTGCTATCCATATAAACTTTAATTTCGGGAAATTTAGCAAAATAAGCATTAAGAAATTCTTCTGCTTCATAATTAGAAACATTTATTTGTTTGGCTAAACCATACTGAGAAATTCCATAAATTATTCCAAAGTTAATTGCTTTAGCCTTCCTTCTGTGGTCTTGATTTACCTTTTTGATATCAATATTAAATATTTGGCTGGCTGTTAATGAGTGAATATCCTCGTTATTTTTAAAAGCTTTTTTAAGTTCTTTAACATCTGCAAGATCTGCTAAAATTCTCATCTCAATTTGATTGTAATCTGCAGATATCAATAAATGATCTTTTTTAGCCTTAAACGCTTTTCTTATATATTTTCCATCTTCAGTTTTAATTGGAATATTTTGCAGATTTGGATCACTTGAGGCCAATCTGCCTGTTGTTGTTGCTGCCAATAAAAAAGATGTATGAACCCTTTTTGTATTTGGATTAATATGCTCTGGCAAAGCATCGGAGTAAGTATTTTTTAATTTTGAAACCTGTCTCCAATCTAATACTAATTTTGGAAATTCATGACCTTTGAAGGCTAAATCTTCTAAAACACTTGCGCTTGTTGCAAAACTTCCCTTTTTTGTTTTTTTTGTCCCTGCAATCTTAAGATCATTATAAATAATTTCTCCTAATTGTTTTGGTGAAGCAATGTTAAATTCTTTCTTAGAAATCTTGAAAACTTCTTTTTCAATTTTTTTAATTTTTTTATCAAATTTAGAGGAAAGAGAATTTAAAAATTTACTATCTACTTCAACACCTTCGATTTCCATAAATGCGAGTATTTTAATTAGTGGTTTTTCAAAAATCTCATAGATATTAAATAATTTTTCAGATTTTAAACTTTTGACAAATTTTTTATATAACCTGAAGGTAACGTCTGCATCTTCTGCTGCGTAATTTTTTGCTGTTTCTAATTCTACTTCACTAAAATTTATTTCTTTTTTGCCAGTACCAACAATTTCTTTAAACGAAATTGTTTTATGTCCAAGATGGATATCCGAAAGGGTGTCCATGTTATGTCTGTTCTTTCCAGCATCCAAAACATAGGACATAAGCATGGTATCTTCCATTGATGAAAGTGAAATGCCAAGTTTGTAGAGAACTATAAAATCAAATTTAATATTTTGACCAATTTTTTTAACACTTGGGTCCTCTAATAAATTTTTTAATTTATTGATAACGCTATCTCTATTTAAACAATCATTAGATTTATGACCAACTGGGATGTAACAAGCTTTTCCAATTTTTGAACAAAGTGAAATTCCAACTAAATCAGCCTGATGAGGGTCTAACGAACTTGTCTCTGTATCGACAGCAACTTCCCCCGCTTCCTCTGCTTCTTCTATCCACTCATCAATTTCATCAATATCTGTAATTAGATGATAGTCCTTATTATTTATTGGTTTTTGTTTTTCAGTAGATTTTAAATTATTTTCAGATCCAGATAACTTTGGTTCACCATAAGCTGAAATTGCAGAACTTAATAATCTATTAAATTCCATTTCTCTTAAAAATTTATACAGTTTATCTTTATCAACCTCTTTGAGTTTAAATTCTGTTAAGTTTTTATTTACTGGAGACTTGTTATCTAGAGTCACAAGTTTTTTACTAATTAAAGCTTTATCTTTATTCTCTATTAAAGTTTCTCTTCTTTTGTTCTGTTTAATCTCATGGGCAGAGTCTAATAATTTTTCTAGAGTGCCATACTTATTAATTAATTCTGCGGCTGTTTTCACTCCTATTCCTGGAACACCAGGTACGTTGTCACTACTATCGCCTGCTAAAGATTGAACATCTATAACTTTTGAAGCATCAACACCAAACTTTTTAATCACATCGTCCTCTGTGATAAATTTATTTTTCATGGGATCAAAAATTCGAACATCTTTTTTATAAAGCTGCATTAAATCTTTGTCGGATGAAACGATTGTAACTTTAGCTCCTTTTTTAAGAATTTGGTCAACATATGTAGCAATTAAATCGTCAGCTTCATAGTTTGGTAAATCCACAGAAGGTAAATTAAATGCTAAAACTGATTTTCTAATATATTCAAATTGAGGTGCCAAATCATCAGGGGCTTCAGATCGATTTGCTTTATAATCACTATAAATTTCATTTCTAAAGGTCTTTCTGGCAGAGTCAAAAATTACTGCAAAATGAGTTGGTTTTTGTAAATTTTGATCAGATTTTGAGTCCTCTAATAATTTAAACAACATGCTACAAAATCCACTAACAGCACCTGTAGGTAGCCCATCACTTTTTCTAGTTAATGGAGGTAAGGCATAATAAGCTCTAAAAATATAACCAGAGCCATCAATTAAATAAAAATGATCTGTTTTTTGTATTTTATTCATGAGGATTAACAAATATTACATTGCTAACAATTTCTGTATATAAAAAAATAAAATTAAATCTTAAGGCTAATATAGCTAGATTATTTTTTATATTTTGAGTATTATTTTAATATGGAACTTACAAAAAACTTAACACAAACAAAAATCATAAAATCTTTATTAGCAGTAATTCTAGGTTCAATTGCTTTAACTATTTCTGCAAAAATTAAGATTCCATTTTATCCAGTTCCAATGACAATGCAGACATTTGTTGTGTTATTTTTAGGTGTAAGCTTAGGTTATAAAATTGGTTTAGCTTCTGTAGGTTTGTATTTGTTAGAGGGTATTGCAGGATTACCAGTATTTTCAAACTCCCCAGAAAAAGGAGTTGGTATAGTCTATTTTACTGGTCCAACGATGGGATATTTAATTGGTTTTTTAACTGCTTGTTATTTAGCATCAAAAATTAATACAAAAGATAGTTTAATAAATATTTTAACTAAATTAATTATTGCAACCTCTACGATTTATATCTTGGGTTTAATATGGCTAGGTACTTTGATTGGTTGGGATAAACCAATATTCTCACTAGGTGCAAAACCTTTTTTATTAGCAGAATTATTTAAAATTATTATTTTAGCTTTAGTTACTAAACAAATAATTAAAATTAGAAATATTATCTAGGAGATCTTTTAGATAGAATTCTTTGAAGAGTTCTTCTATGCATTTTCAATCTTCGAGCTGTTTCGGAAACATTCCTATTACATAATTCAAATACTCTATGAATATGTTCCCATTTAACTCTATCAGCTGACATTGGATTTTCTGGTGGTGCTGCTTTTTTAGCTGGATCTGCCAACAATGCTTTTTCTACATCTTCTGCATCTGCTGGTTTTGCTAAGTAATCAATTGCACCTTCTTTAATTGCTGCAACTGCTGTGGGAATATTTCCATAACCAGTTAGCATTATAATTCGGCTATTATTATTTGAAGATTGAATTTCCTTAACAACCTCAAGACCATTTCCGTCTCCAAGTCTTAAGTCTACGACTGCAAAACCTGGTTTTTTACTTTTAACAGACTCAATACCTTTTTTTACACTCTCAGCTTGAAAAACTTCAAAGCCCTTTTTTTCCATTGCTCTTGCAAGTCTTTCTCTAAAAGGATTATCGTCATCTGCAATTAGAAGCGATTTATTTTCAAAATCACTTAAATTTTGCAATTTGGCTTCGTTTTTCATCACCTACATATGGGGTCTAAATCAAATATTACAATACATGAAAAATACGCATATCAGGCTTGAATTATTTACTTTACATTGCCTACGTTTACTTTATATGCCTCAAATTATTAAAGTTTTATTAAAAACTTTTTTTTATTAAATTTTTTTTTGGAGGCATATGAAATGCAAAAATTTAAGTCAGTTGAAGAACTTATAAATCAGCTGAAACCTGAAAAGCCTATTTATTGTATTAGGAAGAAATCTATAGAGACTTCGGTTAAATTTTTCTTAGATAAATTTCCTGGAAAAATATTATATGCAGTCAAAACAAACCCACATCCTGAAGTTATTCAAACTATTTTAAATAATGGTGTAAACCAATTTGATGTTGCCTCGATAGAGGAAATTAAGGCCATAAGAAAAATAACTCAAAATGCAAAATGTTCTTACATGCATACAGTAAAAAGTAGAGAAAGTATAAAAGAGGCCTATTTTAATTATGGTGTAAAAACCTTCTCATTAGATACAAAAGAAGAGTTAATTAAAATTATTGAAAGCACAAATAATGCAAAAGATTTAGAATTATTTGTAAGAGTTGCTGTTTCAAATGAGCATGCTGAAATTGATTTATCTAAAAAATTTGGAGCACTAACATCTGAAGCTGTGGGATTGCTAAGATTAGTAAAACAATATGCAAAAAAAATTGGATTAAGTTTCCATGTTGGATCACAGTGTATGCACCCAATTTCATACGCCAAAGGTATAAATGAGATTGGGAATATAATTAAAAAAACAAAAATAATACCTGATACAATAAATGTTGGTGGTGGATTTCCAACAATTTATCCAGATTTAATTCCTCAATCACTAGATGAATACTTCAATGAAATTAAAAAAAGTTTATCTAATTTAAAATTAGAAAAGTTGCCAGAGATAATTTGTGAACCAGGAAGAGCATTGGTTGCAGAAAGTGGTTCAACAATTGTTAAAGTTAATTTAAGAAAAAAACAAAAACTTTATATAAACGATGGAACATATGGAACCTTATTTGATGCAGGGACACCTAACATAGTTTATCCATCTAAAATGATTAAAGAAAATTCAAATAAAATAATCTCAAAAAAAATGACTGCTTTTGATTTCTTTGGTCCTACTTGCGATAGCATGGATTATATGAAAGGACCTTTTGTATTACCAAATAACATTAAGGAAAATGATTACATAGAACTTGGTCAACTTGGAGCATATGGATTAACTTTTAGAACACAATTCAATGGTTACTATTCAGATGAAATTTATGAAGTTGAAGATAAACCAATAATGTCAATGTATGAAAAAGACGTTAATAGCGCTCATATGGTTGCTTAATGTCAGACCAAAAAAATCCAGGACATAACAGTAAAAGAGATTTTTTAAAAAATCCTGTCGAACATATAGATATTACTTCATTTGACTCTAGAACAATTATTTCTTCAATGGAGAAAATGTCATTTGTATCTAGAGAAACTGCAAATGCAGCGAACATTTACAACGAAATGCTTAAAGATAAGGAATGTACAATTTTTCTTACTTTAGCAGGATCAACATCTGCAGCAGGATGTATGAATATTTATAAAGATCTTGTTAAATACAATATGGTTGATGCAATTGTAGCAACAGGGGCATCAATTGTAGATATGGATTTTTTTGAAGCTCTTGGATTTAAACATTATCAGGGATCTCAATTTCAAGATGATACTGAATTAAGAGACAACTATATTGATAGAATTTACGATACATATATCGACGAAGAAGAGCTTCAAATGTGTGATAAAATTATTTGCGAAATAGCAGATACTTTAGAACCAAGAAGTTATACTTCGAGAGAGTTTATTTTAGAAATGGGAAAATATTTAAAAAAAAATTCAAAAAAGAAAGACTCTTTAATTGAAACAGCTTACGATAATAATGTTCCAATTTTTTGTCCAGCTTTCACAGATTCAAGCGCAGGTTTTGGTCTTGTAATGCATCAAGAAAAAAATCCAAAAAAACATATGACTATAGACTCAGTTAGAGAATTTAGAGAACTAACTGAAATTAAAATCAAATCAAAAGGTTCTGGTTTATTTATGATTGGTGGAGGAGTTCCTAAAAATTTTATTCAAGACACTGTTATTTGTGCTGAGCTTCTTGGTAAAAATGTAGATATGCATAAGTATGCTGTACAAATTACAGTTGCTGATAGTAGAGATGGTGCATGTAGTAGTTCTACTTTAAAAGAAGCGAGTTCTTGGGGTAAAGTGGATATCACTAAAGAACAAATGGTATTTGCTGAAGCAACAAGTGTATTGCCATTAATAGCTAGCGATGCTTACCACAAAGGTGAGTGGAAAAATAGAGAACGAAAAAACTTCTCAAAATTATTTATATAAAATTGAAATATTTATCAAACAAACATGGTTTCTTAGGAATTGATAATACATTCAACTTCAAAGAAAAAGTAGTAGTCGTTCCATTTGGACTTGAAAAAACAGTTAGTTATGGTGGTGGAACAAAAAATGGACCAAAAGAAATTATCAAAGCTTCTCAACAAGTTGAACTTTATGATGAGGAACTAAATTGTGAACCTTACAAAAAAATAGGTATCAAGACATTAAAACCATTTAAAATTGATAAAAATATCAAAGTAGCATTAAATAAAATTTCTAAAATCAATGGGGAAATTTTAGATAAAAAACTATTTCCAATGACTTTTGGTGGTGAACATTCAATTACACCAGGATGCATTGTTCCTTTTACAAAGAAATATAAAAATATTTGTCTTTTACATTTTGATGCGCACGCAGATTTACGTGAAAGTTATAATGGTGAAAAATTTTCACATGCATCGGCAATAAGAAGGTGTTTAGATTATAAAAATGTGTCTTTAATTTCTTTTGGAATTAGAAATATATCAGAAAGTGAGATTCCATTTTTGAAAAAAAATTCAAATAGAATAGATATCTTCTGGGCAAAAGATAAAAAAAAATGGAATTTAAATAAATTTAAAAAATTAATAAAAAATAAGACTGTTTACTTAACGTTTGATGTAGATGGATTAGATTCAAGTATTATGCCTGCTACCGGAACACCTGAACCAGGTGGATTGTTGTGGGACGAGACATTAGAGATAATTAGAATTGCAGCAAAAAATTCAAATATAGTTGGAGCTGACATTAATGAACTTTCTCCAATTAAAGGATTTAACTCCTATAATTTTCTTGTTGCTAAATTAGCTTATAAAATTTTGTCTTATAAATTTTTGTATTAGACTTTAATTGGCTTAAATATTTTTAATAACATTCTAAATGGTATTAACATTATCAGTGCTACTAACAACTTAACACCTAAATCACCTAAGGACAAAGTTACCCAAGGAACTCCTGTTCCATAAAATGAAATTGAGAAAAATAAAAAAGTATCAATAGTTGAACCAATTAATGATGAAGTTAGAGGTGCAACAAACCACTGTTTTTTTCTTAAACGATCAAATATTTGAATATCTAACAATTGGGCTGTAAGGAAAGCAATTCCAGATCCAACTGCAATTCTTATAGAAATTAAATCTTCGAAGTTTGTTGAGAAAAATAGAGTAAAAATAATTCCTATAAAAAAACCAAAATAAACTATTTTTCTCGCAATTATTTTTCCATAAGATCTATTTGCTAAATCAGTTATCAAAAAAGCTACAGGATAACTAAAAGCTCCATAAGTAAGAATTTCATTTAATCCATAATAATTTATTGGAAATTGAACAAGATAGTTTGAGGATAAAACAACTACACCCATCATTAAAGATAGGATGATAAAAAATTTATTCATTAAGCAGATTTAGCTACTGGCTTTTTTTTATATGGCGATTTTAATAAAATAACTTTTTTAAGTTTTTTTAATCTTGGTGAAATATTTTTATTTTTTACAGTTTTTAAGAACTCGTCAAAACTACCTTTTTTATCAACTGATCTTACTCCTGAATTACTAACAGTTAGTTTCAAACTTCTTCCAGCAAGCTCACTTGTAAATTTTACTTTTTTTAAATTAGGTAAAAATCTTCTTTTAGTCTTATTGTTAGCATGACTAACATTATGACCTTTCATAGGAATTTTACCAGTTAGTTCGCATTTTTTTGACATAATTTCAGTGCCTATATAAGGGGAGATATTAAGGGCGTCAAGTTTATTAAAATTAAGAAAAAGTTTTATTTCCAACGATTTCTGAAATATTTTTCACCCCATCTCTAAGAAATAATTCTTTTAGCTCTTTTTTAATGTTTGCAGCAATGTTAGGTCCTTGAAATACCATTCCGGTATACAGCTGAATATAATCTGCCCCTGACAAAAATTTATCATATGCAGACTTTCCTGAGTCTATACCTCCTACCCCAATTATTTTAATTCTACCATTTAACAATTTAAAGAATTGATTAATGAGTAAATTTGATTTTTGTTCAATCGGCTTTCCTGATAAGCCTCCTTTTTGATGACGTTGAATATTTTTTAAATCATCCCTAGTACTTTCTGATGTATTTGAAATAATTATTGCAGATATTTCATTTTCTAAAAGGATTTCTGATATTAACTCAATTTGGTTTAAATCAATGTCTGGAGAAATTTTAACTACGATTGGAATGTCAGTTTTCAATTCATTTTTCTTATCTTTAATTGATTTTAATAATTCTTTTAATTTATTTCCATCATGAAAATTTCTTAAATTTTCAGTATTAGGAGAAGAAATATTTATTGTAATATAATCAGCAACTTCATAAAATTTTTCTAATCCAATTAAATAATCATTCAATCGATTATCAGAGTCTTTATTTGGTCCAACATTTACTCCAAGTATTCCAATTTTTTTATTTGATTTTATTCTATTTAAAATAGTTTCAGATCCTTGATTGTTGAATCCCAATCTATTAATTAACGCTTGATCTTCAACTAATCTAAATACTCTTGGCTTTTCATTACCATATTGTTTTAAAGGAGTAACAGTTCCAACTTCAACAAAACCAAATCCCAATTTAAATAAAGGATTGTAAACTTCTGCATTTTTGTCAAAACCAGCTGCTATTCCTATTGGATTGCTTAAATCTTTACCAAATATTTGTGTTTTGAAAATTGGATCATTTTTATTTTCATCAAATACATTTGATACTAAATTAAATTTTAAAGATTGAATTGCTAGAGTATGGGCTTTTTCTGGATCTAATTTAAAAATTAAAGATCTTAAATTTGAATACATTATTTGAGTTTACTCATTATAAGGTCTTTTGTTTCATTAACACCAAAAAAACTTATAAAAAATCCCATTCTTGGTCCATTTTCATCACCAAAAACCACCTCATAAATAAGTTTAAACCAATCTCTTAAATTTTCAGCATAACCATTTTCTTTTCCAGTAGAATAAATCAAAGTTTGGATTTCCTCTGGTGGCATCTGATCATTGCATTTTTCTAAAGTTGAAATTAAAGCCTCAAGAGCTTTTTTTTCATCTTCAGAAGGTGTTTTGTATTTTTTTTGAGACTTAATTACATCATTAAAATATTTAATTGCGTATCCTACTAATCCATCAAAAATTGGAAAGTTAGTTTCTTGAATATTTGGTTTGTATTTTTTTACAAATTTCCATAACAAATCTTTACTATCTGCATTACTTGTTTCTACTAAGTTCAATAACATTGAAAAACTCATAATCATGTCCTCTTTTGGAATACTCCCATTGTGGACATGCCACACTGGATTCATTACTAATTGCTGCTCAGTCTGCTTTTTAGATTTTTCAATATTATCTAAATATTCATCTACTGCTTTTGGAACTATTTCTTTATAAAGTTTTTTAGCTCTTTTTGGATTTTGATACATATATAAAGATAAACTTTCTGGTGAAGCATACTTCAACCATTGATCAATAGTTATTCCATTACCTTTAGATTTTGAAATTTTCTCACCCTTTTCATCTAGAAAAAGTTCATATGCAAATCCTGATGGATTCTTTTTACCCAATAAATTGATGATTTTTGTAGATAAAATTGCGCTTTCAATCAAATCCTTACCATACATTTCAAAATCAACATCTAAAGCAAACCATCTCATTGCCCAATCTACTTTCCATTGTAATTTACAATTCCCGTCTAAAATACTGCTCTCTAATTTATTACCTTTATTATCGAATATTATTTTAGAATTAGACTGATCAATTTCTATAACAGGTATCTCCAAAACATGACCTGTGTCAGGACATACTGGTAAAAAAGGACTGTATGTTTTTTGTCTTTCTTTCCCAAGTGTTGGTAAAATAATATTCATTATTCCTTCATAATTTTCTAAAATGATTTTCAAAGTAGGATTAAAAAAACCTGCCTTGTACAAAGATGTGGAACTTTTAAAATTATATTTAAAATTAAAACTGTTTAAAAAATCCTTTAGCATTTCATTATTATGTTCTCCAAAACTATTAAATTTTTGGAAAGGATCAGGTACTTGCGTTAAAGGTTTGTGAAGGTTTTGTTGCAACAATTCTTGGTTAGGAACATTATCTGGAACTTTTCTTAAGCCATCCATGTCATCTGAAAATGTAATAATTTCTGTTGGTAAATCTGTGAGTTGATTAAGTGCATTAACCATCATTGAAGTTCGTGCAACTTCTCCGAAAGTACCTATATGAGGTAATCCACTTGGACCATATCCTGTTTGGAGAGTAATCTTACCTTTTTTATCAATAAAAGCTTTTCTTTCACGAAGCATTTTTTTAGCTTCAACAAAAGGCCAAGCACTTGTCTTTTCTAGGACATCTTTTTTAATCATGAATTGCTCTTTTTAACCTTAAACTAGTGATTATATTAATTCTTATAGAGTTGAAATTTATTTACCATAAAATATTGTTCTTTCAAAATGTCTAATTACAAAACTGTTTTTTTTACGCTTGGAATTCTGCAAATAATATTGGGTGTATCAATGTTCATCCCAATTATAGTACAATTCCTTTACTCAGAGATAGACTCATCTTTCTTTGGCTCATCTATTGTAACCATAATCTTTGGAACTTTATTTTTTTTATCAAATTTAGATCACGATAAAAAACTTAATCTACAACAAGCTTTCTTATTAACTGCCCTATCTTGGATTAGTATTGCAGTATTTGGATCTTTACCGTTTGTATTCTCTAGTATTGAACTTTCAATTACAGACTCTTTTTTTGAAAGTATGTCAGGAATTACTACAACTGGATCTACAATAATCTCAGATTTAGAGAACGCACCAAAGGGTCTTCTTTTATGGAGAGCTATTTTACAATGGCTAGGTGGAATTGGAATAATTGTAATGGCGATTACTTTAATGCCTATAATGAATGTTGGAGGTATGCAATTATTTAAAATTTCAAGTAATGACTCTTCAGAAAAAATACTCCCTAAGTCAAAAGAAATAGCACTTAGATTAATTTATATTTACTCAGGATTAACAGGCCTTTGTGCAATCACTTATTGGATATTTGGTATGGGTAAATTTGACAGCTTAACCCACTCAATGACTACAATTGCTACTGGAGGCTTTTCTAACTACAACGAGTCAATTGGATACTTTAATAGTTTACCAATTGAGATTTCATCAATGTTTTTTATTATATTGGGAAGTATTCCTTTTATTGCTTACATTAAATTTATAAGTGGAAACAAAAAAATTTTTTTAAATGATATTCAAATCAAAACCTTTTTAAAAATTATAATATTCACTGTTATAATTTTATCTATTTACTTATTATTTTCTAACCAAGAAAACTTTAGTTTAAGATCAATATTTTTTAATACTATATCAATCCTGAGTGGTACTGGTTATGTAAACGCAGAATTTGATAAATGGGGCAGTTTTCCTATAACTCTGTTTCTTGCTTTGATGTTTATAGGTGGATGCGCGGGTTCTACAGCTTGTGGTGTAAAAATATTTAGAATTCAAATTCTTTATTTATTTATTCTAAACCAATTAAAAAAAATAATTTATCCTAAAGGGGTATTTGTAATTAAGTATGATCAAAGCGCAGTTGATGAAAAGTTTATAGCTTCAATTATTTCATTTATTTATTTTTATATCGTAATATTTTTCATTCTTACTGCATTGTTATCATTAACTGGTTTAGATTTTATTACAGCTATCTCGGGTGCCGCTACATCTATTTCAAATGTTGGACCTGGTCTTGGTCCAATAATTGGCCCCAATGGAGATTTTTCTGCGTTACCAGACCTTTCTAAATGGATTTTAACAGTTGGTATGATTTTAGGTAGACTTGAGCTATTTGCAATATTAGTATTATTTTTACCATCATTTTGGAAAAATTAATTATGTCTGAAATAAAAAAAACATCCTGGTTAGAGTCGATTTCAGTTTACAAAGATATTCGGATGCTAAGAATTTTATTACTTGGTGCAATCAGTGGATTTCCATGGGTCTTGATTGCTAGTAGTTTAAGTCTTTGGTTAAAAGAAGAAGGATTAAGTAGATCTACTATTGGATGGGCAGGACTTATTTTTGGAGTTTATGCTTTTAATTATCTTTGGGCACCAATTATAGATAGAATTCAAATTCCTTTCCTAACTAAAAAATTAGGTCACCGAAGAGGTTGGATTGTTTTAATGCAATTAGTAATTCTATTAAGTTTACTAGTTTGGAGTATTATAAATCCTACAGAAAATTTAGCGTTGATAATTACAATTGGATTAATCATCGCTATAGCATCAGCAACTCAAGATATAACGGTAGATGCATTAAGAATTGAACAAATTAATGAAAATGAGGGAAAATCAATGGCAGCAGGTGCTGCAATGGCTGTGGTTGGTTGGTGGACAGGTTACAAATTAGGTGGTGTAGTTGCTTTATTTACTGCGGAGTTCTTTGAAAATATTGGTATCCAAGATTACTGGCAAGTAACTTTTTTAATATTAGGTGTTCTAATTATTTTAATGAATATTGCTCTAATGTTTGTTCATGAACCAGTAGAAACTGACAGACAATCAAAGCAAAAGGAAACTGATAATCTAATTAAAGGTAAACTAGGATCTAACAATATTATTACAACTTTTGTTGCCTATATAACTGGAACAATTGGTGGGCCCATTATTAGCTTCTTCAAAAAAAATGGTTTTGCCATAGCAGCTGGAATTTTAGGATTTGTCTTTTTGTTTAAAATTGGAGAAGCATTCATGGGTAGAATGTCGATTGTATTTTATAAAGAAATAGGCTTTTCAAAAGGACAAATAGCAATCTATTCAAAAGGATTGGGTTGGATCACAACTGTCGTATTTACTTTAATTGGTGGCGTAATGGCCATGAGGGCTGGAACTATAAAAACTATGTTCTTTGCAGGAGGTTTAATGGCGGTTACAAATCTGTTATTTGCTGTCTTAGCATGGACTGGTAAATCTGAACTATTATTTGCAATAGCAGTTATTGCTGACGATATTACTGCAGCTTTTGCAACTGTTGCATTTGTAGCATTTATATCTTTACTGGTTGATCGAACATATACAGCAACACAATACGCATTACTTGCGTCTATAGGGACTGCTGGGAGGACAACTTTAGCATCATCATCAGGAGCTTTAGTAGATTGGTTAAACGGAGATTGGGGAACATTTTTTGTCTTAACAACTATTATGGTTATTCCTTCACTAATATGCCTATGGATGATAAAAAATAAAATTAAAATTGGTGCAAAATAAATTTTATTTTACAGGTAGTTTTTCTAATATTTATAAGAAATCCTCTAAATTTTCAGAAGTAACCTCACAAATATTGTATGGAGAAAAATTTAAAATTTTATCTAAAACTAAAAATTGGATAAAAATAAAATCTAGTTTTGATAATTATACTGGGTACATTCAAAATAAAAAATATTCAAAAGAATTTAAAGCTAATTATAAGGTAAGTAGTTTAAAAGCAAATATCTATAAAAAACCGAATTTAAAAACTAATACTTTTCTGTCTTTTGGATCAAAATTATCAGTTAAAGAAACTAATAAAAATTTTGCCAGAATTGATAAAAATAAATGGATTAAAAAAAAAGATATAAAAAAAATAAATTATAAAGAAAACAACTTTATTAAAATCTTTAAACAATTTTTGAACATAAAATACATCTGGGGTGGAAAAAGTTACGGGGGAATAGATTGCTCAGCCCTATTACAAATATTTTACTATTATAATAATAAGTTTTTTCCTCGAGATACCAAAGATCAAATTAAATATTTAAAAGGAAACATAAAAAGAAATTATCAAAAGGGAGATATCATTTTTTGGAAAGGGCATGTCGCAATGTGTTTAAATTCCAAGCAATTAATACATGCATATGGACCTGAAAAGAAAGTATTGATCATGCCTATAATTAAGACAATTAGAAGAATTGAAAATACAGCAAAACTTAAGGTTAAAAAAATAGCTAAAATTAAAATTTAGCTTCTTCCAAAATCTGGCTTATTAATATCTTGTTTGAGTTTGATTATTTTTGATCTGACTTTTTTAGTTTCAGTAAGCTTGTTAATAATAGATTTATTATTTTTTGAATTAATATCAGATTTAAATGATTTTAAATTTTTAATAAATAAATCAATAGCATTTGAAATATTTTTATTGTTATTGAAAAAAATATCTCTCCACATAATCTCATTAGAAGCTGCTATTCTTGAAAAATCTCTTAGTCCTCCTGCGCTATATTTGATTAAATCATAGCTTTGTTTTTTCTCAAAATCTTGAGCTGACTTAACTAAATTATATGCAATTAAGTGGGGCAAATGACTAGTTATTGAAAAAATTTTGTCATGTTTTTCTGGTGACATGATTGTTACTTTTGATCCAATCTTCTCCCAAAATTTTTTCAGAAAATTTAAATTTTTTTTAATTGTATTTTTTTCTTTAATTAAAATACACCATCTACCCTCGAACATGTTACTCTTTCCGTGCTGTGGTCCACTTACTTCAGAACCAGCAATTGGGTGACTGGAAGTCCATGCAATTCCTTTTTTTAAAAATTTTTTTATTATTTTTGATGATTCAATTTTTGAAGAGCCAACATCAGTAATTAATGTGTTAGGAGAAATATAATTATTTATTTTCATAATAATATTTTTGTATTCACTCATAGGTGTACAAAAAATAATAAAATTAGATTTTGTTACAGCTTCTTTTAATGAACTAACTACTTTTCCAGGTAATTTAAGATTTTTAATTCTTGATATATTCTTTTTTGACTTTTCATAAATATATACCTTATCTGCTAATTTATTTTTGTGTATAGATCTTAAAACTGAAGATCCGAGTAAACCACAACCTATTATTAAAATATTTTTCATTTAATTAAAAATCTTTCTTACTGCATTCATGAATATTAAATTTTCTCTAGATGAGCCAATAGTTAATCTCAATTTGTTTTTAATATGATAACCATCTTCAGTAGATCGTAATATAATTCCTTTATTTTTTAATTTTTGGTAAAGAAAATTTGCTGAATATTTACAGTCATCAAAATTTAATAGTAAAAAATTTGCCGATACAGCGTTTGAAAAAATATTATATTTTTCGAGAAATTTTTTTAGTCTATTTGCATAATTTAAATTATGTCTAATTGACTTTTGAATGAATTGCTTATCCTTCAAAGACTCTGCGGCCGCAACTTGAGCCAAACCATTTACATTAAAAGGTGGTTTAATAACATTTAACGCTCTAATTATCTGTTTCGATCCATATCCCCAGCCAATTCTTAATGATGCCAAACCAAACATTTTAGAAAATGTTCTCAATATAAATACATTGTCTTTATTTTTAAATAATTCTAAACCAGAGCTGTAATCATCATTTTTCATATATTCTGAGTAAGCATCATCAATTACTAATAAAATATTTCTATTCAACTTTCTTCTAAGTTCTAATGTCTCTTTTTTAGTTAAATATGTTCCTGTTGGATTATTTGGATTTGCAATAAAAACTATTTTGGTTTTCTTAGATACTTTTTTCAATATTTCTTCAATTGAAACTTTAAAATTATTTTCTTTTGCAAATACAACTTTTGCACCAACAATTTTTGCATAAATCCTGTACATTAAAAAACTATATTGAGGAACAATCACTTCATCATTTGGATGTAGATATAATTGACATAACATTTGAATTACCTCGTCAGAACCTGCTCCACATATTATTTTATCGAAATTGCATTTATATGCCTTAGATATTGCCATTTTAAGATTGGTAGATTTTCCATCTGGATATTTATCTAATACTAAATTTTTTTGAAATATTGCTTTCTTTGCTAACGGGCTCATCCCTAGAGCAGACTCGTTAGCTGATAATTTAATGACCTTTTTAATTTTGTTAATTTTAGATTTGCCAGGCTTATAAGCTTCTATGTTAAATTTTTTAAATTTAGGTGTGTTCATTTTTTTATTTTTATGAGCTCTTTATAGATAAAAAAACAAATATTTATAGAGAATATGATCTTATTTTAAAAAATTGACATAAATTGCAAGTTCTTGTACAAAATTTATGCGCTGATTTAACTGAATTGCGAGCGCTTAAAAAAAACCGCTAAAATAGTTTTTTTTCTCACAATTCATCTAAAGGCCTTAAAATGAATACAAAAAAAAATATTAATACACTAATTATAAAAAAACCTCTTAAATTGGATTGTGGTAAAACTATAAATAATTTTCCAATTGCATTCGAAACTTATGGGTCTTTAAATGAAAATAAAGACAATGCTATATTAGTATTTCATGCACTAACTGGAGATCAATTTGTAACTGGTTTAAATCCTGTTACTAAAAAAGACGGTTGGTGGAGTTTTGCTGTAGGTCCAGACAAAGCAATAGATACCAATAAATATTTTGTTATTTGTTCAAATGTAATTGGTGGATGTATGGGATCTTATGGACCAAGCCGTAAAGATCCTGAAACACAGAAAACTTTTGGAACTGATTTTCCAGTTATTACAATTAATGACATGGTGAATGCACAATATAATTTACTTGAACACTTTGGAATTGATAAACTATTTGCAATTACCGGAGGTTCCATGGGAGGTATGCAAGTTCTTCAATTTATCACCAACTTTCCTGATAAAGCTAAAACTGTTATACCCATTGCTACAACCTCAAGTCATTCAGCACAAAATATTGCTTTCAATGAACTAGGAAGACAAGCAATCACTGCTGACAGCGATTGGAAAGATGGAAATTATGAAGCTAATAACACCAACCCAGGTAAAGGACTTGCTGTTGCAAGAATGGCAGCTCATATAACTTATCTCTCAAAAAAAGGTTTGCAGGAAAAGTTTGGGAGAAAATTGCAAGAAAGAGAAGATTTGAAATTTGGTTTTGATGCAGATTTTCAAATTGAGAGTTATTTGAGATACCAAGGATCTGTGTTTGTAGATAGATTTGATGCAAACAGTTACCTCTACATAACTAGGGCTATGGATTATTTTGATTTAGTTAAACAATTTAATGGAAATTTGTCTGATGCATTTAAAAATACAAAAGCTAAATTTTTTGTTATTTCCTTTACTTCTGATTGGCTTTATCCAACCCAAGAAAATAAAGATATTGTTATAGCTTTAAATTCTATTGGAGCAGATGTTGGTTTTGTAGAAATTGTATCTGATAAAGGTCACGACTCTTTTTTATTAGATGTACCCGATTTTTTAAATGCTCTGAAGAATTTCTTAGACAAATCTTATATAGAATTAAAAAATGAAAAATGAATTTAAAGTAATATCAGATTTAATTGAGGATAATAAAAAAGTTTTAGATGTAGGTTGTGCAGATGGAACTTTGATGCAATTTTTAAAAGAACATAAAAATATAAATGTAAGAGGGCTAGAAATTTCTAAGGAAAAAGTACAAGAATGTATTGCAAAAGGATTAACTGTAATAGAAGGTAACGCAGAGAAAGACTTAAAACAATTTCCTGATAAATCGTTTGACTATGTAGTATTGAGTCAAACACTCCAAGCATTTTTAAGCCCTGAAATTGTTTTAGATGAACTTTTAAGAGTTGGAAAAAAAGCAATTGTAACGATACCAAATTTTGGTAATTGGCAAGTTAGATTGCATCTATTATTTAAGGGCACAATGCCAATAACAAAATCTTTACCAGAACAATGGCACAGTACACCTAATTTACATATGTGCACAATTAAAGATTTTGTAAATTTTATAAAATTTAAAGAAATTAAAATGATAAAAACTTTAGCTTTAAATAGTAACAACACTTCAAATATAACAAATAGTAATTTAGGAACTAAAAATTTATTTGCTGATCTTGGAATATTTTTAATAGAAAAATAAATGAAAGTTGAAATTATACCGTGCCTACAAGATAATTATAGTTATTTAATTATTGATAATGAAAAACAGGAAGCATGTGTTGTTGATCCAAGTGAAGCTAAACCAATAATCAATTACTTAAAAGATAAAAATATTAAATTAAAATATATCTTAAATACTCATCATCATTATGATCATGTTGGGGGTAATACTGAATTAAAAAAAAAATTTGGATCTGTTGTTTTAGGATTTAATGGAGATGCAAAAAGGATACCAGAGATTGATATCTTGTTAAAAGATAATGAAATTTGGAATAGCGGAAATTTTAAAGCTAAAATTATTCATATCCCTGGACACACAACAGGACATATTTGTTTTTATTTTTTTGAAGAAAACCTACTATTCACTGGAGATACTCTCTTCTCACTTGGATGTGGTAGAATTTTTGAGGGTACATATGAACAAATGTATAACTCTTTAAGTAAATTAAAATCTTTACCTAAAGAAACAAAAATCTATTGTGGCCATGAATATACTTTAAATAATTCAAAATTCTGCTTGAAACATGATTCTGAAAACTCTTCTTTGTTAAAGAAAATAGAATTTATAAAACAACAAAGAAATAATAATTTACCTACTATTCCATCAACCTTACAAGATGAAATTGATTGTAATATTTTTTTAAGAGCTAATGACCTAAAATCCTTTTCAAAATTAAGGGATTTAAAGGATAATTTCTAACTAATTCAGCTTGACTATAGGCTTCCGGTAACTATATTGCGGTTACTTAAATTATATTCATACTATGTCATACGCAGTAATAAAAACAGGTGGTAAACAGTACAAAGTTAAATCTGGTGAAATATTAAAAATTGAAAAATTACCAGATTCAAAGCCTGAAACTAAGATAGAATTTAATGAAATCCTAGCATATGGGGACGATAAAAATATTGAGGTTGGAACTCCTAATATTGAAGGTGCTAAGGTAGAGGCAGATTTAATTAAAAATAGTAAAAATAGAACAATTCTAATTTTCAAAAAAAGAAGAAGACAAAACTCAAGAAGAAAAAATGGACACAGACAACAATTTTCTTTGATAAGAATTAACAAAATTTTTTCAAAAGATGGTAAAGTATTATCTGAAGCTGAAAAAATTAAACCGGCTCCCAAAAAAGAGGAAGTTAAGGAAGCTGCAAGCAAATAGTTATTAGGTAAATTATGGCAACAAAAAAAGCAGGTGGATCATCGAGAAACGGACGAGATAGTGCTGGTCGAAGACTTGGTGTTAAAAAATACGGTGGAGAAACTGTAATACCTGGAAATATAATTGTTAGACAAAGAGGAACAAAAATTTTTCCTGGCGAAAATGTTGGAATGGGAAAAGATCATTCAATTTTTTCTGTTATCAAAGGTAAAGTTGTATTCAAAAAATCTAAATTAGATAGAACTTACGTTTCAGTAAAACCCAATTAATAGTACAACCAAGAAAATGTTGTATTATGAAATTTCTCGATCAAGTTAAAATTTATATTAAGGCTGGAAACGGTGGTGACGGTTCGCCAAGTTTTAGAAGAGAAAAGTACGTTGAGTTTGGAGGACCTGATGGAGGCGATGGAGGCAGGGGTGGCTCTATCATTTTAAAATCAGAAGAAAACTTAAACACTTTAATTGATTACAGATATCAACAACATCATAAAGCTCAACGTGGAGAGAATGGTTCTGGTCAAAATCGAACAGGTAAAAGTGGTGAGGATTTGGTTTTAAAAGTTCCTCTTGGAACTCAAGTATTTGAAGAAGATAACAAAACTCTATTATTTGATTTTAACAAAAAAGGAGAAGAGTACATTGCAGCTAATGGTGGCAAAGGTGGTTTGGGAAATACTAGATTTAAAAGCTCTACAAACAGAGCTCCAAGAAAATTTACGAAAGGAACTTTGGGAGAAGAGTTTACAATTTGGTTACAACTTAAAACAATAGCTGATATCGGAATTATCGGATTACCTAACGCAGGAAAATCAAGTTTGTTAGCAGCACTTACAAACGCAAATCCTAAAATTGCTAATTATAAATTTACAACAATTAATCCTAACTTGGGTGTTGCTAGCTATGATGATAAAGAAATCACAATAGCTGATATACCAGGATTAGTAGAAGGTGCCCATGAAGGTGTTGGACTTGGGATACAGTTTTTAAAACATATAGAAAGATGCAAATCTTTATTACATTTAATTGATATTACTAATCTTGATCTTAAGGAATCTTATGATCAGGTTAAAAATGAACTTAAAAATTACAGTTCTAAAATGCTTGAAAAGAGAGAATTAATTGTATTTAACAAAATAGATTTAATTGATGAAGACACAGCTAAAGATGTAATTGATGATTTCTCTAAGGATAAAAATTGTGAGATAATGACAATGACAACTTTAAATAAAGAGTCGGTTTCAAAAATTAAGGCAAAATTATTAGCTTATGTATCTTAAAAACTCGAAAATTATTGTTATTAAAATTGGTTCATCTTTATTAGTTGATGAAAATAAAAAAATTAGAAAAAAATGGCTTTCAAGCTTTGCGAGGGACATCAAAAAACTAAAAGATAAAAATCAAAAAATAGTCATTGTTAGTTCAGGTGCTATCGCTCTTGGATGTAAAAAAATGAATTTTAACAAAAAAAATATCAAGTTAGATAAAAGTCAAGCAATTGCCTCTATTGGCCAAATTGAACTAATGAATCTATTCTCTCAGACCTTTTCAAAATTCAAATTAAATATTTCACAAATTTTGTTAACTCTAGAAGATACGGAGGAGCGAAGAAGATCCTTAAATGCCAAAAGAACATTCGAAAATTTATTCGAACTTGGATTTATCCCAGTTGTTAATGAGAATGATACAATTGCAACGACTGAAATAAAATATGGAGATAATGATAGATTAGCATCTAGAGTAGCTCAAATTACAAACGCCGATACATTAATTTTACTTTCAGATGTAGATGGCCTTTTTACAAAAAATCCAAAAGTAAATAAAGACGCTAAACTAATAAAAATAGTAAATGATATAAACAAAGACTTAAAAGAAATTAATATCAAAGGAATTAATGAATATGGAAGTGGAGGAATGCAAACAAAAATTGAAGCTGCTAAAATTTGTCAATTAGCTGGCAGCAGTATGATTATTGCAAACGGACTGTATTCAAATCCTATTTCAAAGATTATTGAAAAAAATAATTGTACATGGTTCAGCCCAAAGGTCTCTAAACTTCATGCTAGAAAAAAATGGATAATTAGCTCAATTGCACCTAAAGGAAATATTGTAATTGATGATGGAGCCAAAAAAGCGTTAAAGCTTGGAAAAAGTTTACTAGCTGCAGGTATTAAAAATGTATCAGGAAGATTTAACAAAGGTGATCATATAAAAGTTTTAGATAAAAAAAATAATGAATGTGCTAGGGGTTTAAGTTCTTTTTCTTCTGATGAAGTAAAAAAAATTATGGGACACCATTCGAATGAAATTCAAAAATTACTTGGGTATGTTGCAAAATCTGAAGTTATTCATAAAGATGATATGGTAGAAGTATAAATGAATAATTATATGAATTTAATCGGTAAAAGAGCAAGAAAAGCAAGTCAATATAAAATAGACACAAAAGTTAAAAATAGTGTTTTAGCCTCCTATGCCAAAATGCTTAACGAAAACAAAGGTTTAATAATTAAAGAAAATACTAAAGATATTAATTACGCAAAAAAAATAGGATTAAAAGAAAATTTAATTAATAGACTTCATTTAAATGAGAAAAAAATAAACGACATCAGAAATTCTATTATTAGTATTATTAAATTTAAAGATCCCATTAATCATGTTTTAGAAAAGTGGAAAAGACCTAATGGATTAAATATTAGTAGAGTATCAATTCCAATAGGAGTTATTGGTGTAATTTATGAAAGTAGGCCAAATGTTACATCAGATGTTGCGGGTTTATGTTTCAAATCAGGTAATGCAGTAATCTTAAGAGGAGGTTCTGAAGCAATCAATTCAAATAGAATTTTATCAAAACTTTTTAGAAAAGCGCTCAAAAAAAATAAAGTAGATGAAAACTTTATACAATTTATAGACTCTAAAAACAGAAAGATGGTCGATGTAATGCTTTCCAAAATGAAAGAATATATTGATGTTATAATTCCACGTGGTGGAAAAAATCTTGTAAGAAAAGTTCAAGAACTTTCTAAGGTTCCTATAATTGGTCATCTTGAGGGTATTTGTCATACATATGTCGACAAAGACGCTGAATTAAAGATGGCAAATAGAGTTGTTACTAACGCAAAATTAAGAAACACCAGCATATGTGGGGCGACCGAAACCATTATTCTACATAAAAATATTGTTAAAAAATTTAGCAATATAATCCTGGGCAATTTAGAAAAAAATGGTTGTAAAATTTATGGAGAAAAGACTTTGGCTAAATTTTACAAAGGTAAAATTTTTAAAGCTACTGAAAAAGATTGGTCTACAGAATATTTAAGCTCAGCGGTTTCAGTTAAAATAGTAAACAACATAAATGAAGCTATAAGCCATATCAATAAGTATGGAACAATGCATACAGACTCAATAATTACAAAAAACAAAAAAACAGCTAATCAATTTCTAAAAGAAGTCAAAAGCTCTATTGCTATGCATAACACTTCAACTCAATTTGCAGATGGAGGTGAATTTGGGTTCGGTGGAGAAGTTGGAATTTCTACCAATGTACTACCACCAAGAGGGCCTGTAGGACTTAATCAACTTGTTTCATACAAATATCAAATTACAAGTAACGGTAAAATAAGAAATTAATTTGAAATCAAATAAGACAAAAATAGGAATTTTAGGAGGATCATTTGATCCTGCTCATAAAGGTCATCTAGCTATTTCAAAAGAAGCAAAAAAAAGATTTGAACTTAAAAACATTATCTGGGCAATCACAAAAAAAAATCCTTTTAAAAACCAGAGCAAAACCTCCGTTACTGAAAGAATAAAATTCTGTAAAAAAATTATTGGTAAAAATTCATTTATAAAAGTGAGATTTTACGAAAATAAAATTAACTCAAATAAAACAATTGATTTAATTAATCATTTAAAAAAAAATAAAAATATTGAAATCTATTTTTTAATGGGAGCAGATAACTTAATAAATTTTCACAAATGGTATAAATCAAAATCTATTTCACAAAAGTGTAATATTTTAGTTTTCGATAGGCATGGCTATAAAAAAAACTCATTAAAATCAAACACATTTAAGGCTCTCGGTAATACCACCCTCAAATTCATAGAGTTTAATAAAGTCAACATTTCATCTTCTCAATTAAGAAAAATTTGATAGTCTAAATTTAATTAATGGATAAAATTTCAGATCTCAAAGAAATTGTAATCACCACATTAGATCTTAATAAAGCTGAAGACATAGTAACTATTGATCTAAAAGATAAAAGTTCGATGGCAGATTATATGATAATAGCAAGCGGTACATCATCTAGACATATACAGTCTTTATCTGAACAAGTATTAGAAAAGCTTAAAGATAATGGGATTAAAGACTCTAAAATTGAGGGTAAAGAAAGTGGTGAATGGAAATTGGTAGACGGTATAGATCTAATCGTTCATATTTTTCATCCAGAGAAAAGAAAATTTTATGAATTAGAAAAAATCTGGTCAGAATTTATTCCTAAAGAAAAAGTAATGATATGAAAATAATTAAATATTACTTAATTATTTTTTTATCATTTTTTTATTTAATTTCAGCAAACTCTTCTGAAGTAGATATTTACAAAAAGATAGATTTATTTGGTGAGGTTTTAGAAAAAATAAATAGAGAATATATTGATGAGATCAATCAATCTGAGAGCATGGACTCTGCTATCAATGGCTTACTTCAATCTTTAGACCCTTATTCCTCTTATATGTCTCCTGAGATTCTGGAGGAGATGCAAACTGAAACTAGCGGTGAATTTGGTGGCCTTGGAATTGAGGTAAGTATGGAAGCAGGAGTTGTTAAAGTTATTTCACCTATTGACGACACACCAGCGTCAAAAGCTGGATTAAAAGCTGGTGATTATATTGTGAAAATTAATGATACCCAAGTTCAAGGGAAATCTCTAAGTGAAGCTGTTGATTTAATGCGAGGCCCAGTAGGTTCAAGTATAGAATTAACAGTTAGACGAAGAGGAGAAAAAAAAGCATTAACATTTAATATCACTAGAGAAATAATTGAAATTCAATCAGTTAAGTCAGAGTTATTAGAAGAAAATATTGGCTATATTAGATTAACTTCATTTAATGAAAACAGTAGTGATCAAATAGAAAAACAAATAAAGAAATTAAAAAAAAATAAAAATCTTAATTCATTTATTTTAGATTTAAGAAATAATCCAGGTGGATTACTAAACCAAGCAATAAGAATATCTGATTTCTTTTTAGAAAATGGTGAAATTGTCTCCACTAAAAGTAGAAAAAAATCTGATAATAGAAAATGGTTTGCAAAAAAAGGAGACATAACTGACGGAAAAACGTTATTAGTACTAATAAATTATGGATCAGCCTCAGCATCAGAAATTGTTGCAGGAGCTTTAAAAGACCACAAAAGAGCAATTGTTGTAGGTGAGAACAGTTATGGCAAAGGTTCAGTTCAATCTATTATTCCTCTTAAAAATAGAGGTGCAATACGTTTAACTGTTGCAAAATATTATCTTCCATCTGGAAAATCTATATCTGAAGTTGGTGTAAGTCCAGACATTGAAGTAAATGAAGAAGGTGATGATTTTAAAATAAGAACTGACACTGATAATCAACTAAATTACGCAATTAAATTACTCAACGGATAAAATGAAAAAAGATTTAAATAATCTTCCACTAAGAAGTGGAGTAGGAATTGTTGTGTTAAATAAAGAGAACAAAGTTTTTGTTGCCAAAAGAATAGATAACCCAAAAAATTTTTGGCAGATGCCTCAAGGTGGCGTAGATGAGGGTGAGGATTTTTTAAAAGCTGCTTACAGAGAACTTGAGGAAGAGACCAGTATTAAAAATGTTGAATTAATAAAAGAATTAGATGGAACTATAACTTATGAACTTCCAGATAGATTGCTTGGTTTGATTTGGAAAGGAAAGTACAGAGGTCAAAAACAAAAATGGTTTTTGATGAGATTTGTTGGGTCAGATAGTGAAATAAATATCAAAACTAAACACCCTGAGTTTTTAGAGTGGAAATGGGTAGAGCTAGAGAAAATCACAGACTTAGTGGTTGATTTTAAACTGCACGTGTACAAAGAAGTTAAGGATAAAGTAAAAAAAATTATTAATTAAGAGTTTTTAAAACTTCAATTTTTTGATCTACTAAATATTTAGCTTGATCATTAATATCTGACTTTCCTGCCTCTTCTTCAGCTTTTTTAAGTAAATCCTGTTGAACAGATTTATCCATATCAGACAAATTATAAATTGAGCTTGTTAGAATGGATAAATTATTATTTTTAAACTCTACTATACCATCCTCAACATAATAATTTTCATCACCAGATTTTGAACTAACTTTGATAATACCTGGTTTTAAAAATGAGATAATTGAAATGTGATCTTTTAATATCCCCATTTCTCCCTCAAAAGCAGGTACTACTACTTCCGATACATCATCTTTGACCAAAAAAGATTTTTCAGGATTTACTATCTCAATTTTAAATTCTTCGCTCATTAAGCTGCAGCTTCTTTTTCCATTTTTTGAGCCTTTTCAATAGCCTCTTCAATTGTACCTACCATGTAAAAAGCTGCTTCTGGCAAGTGATCATATTCACCCTTACAGATTGCATCAAATCCTTTGATTGTAGATTCAAGATCAACTAATTTTCCTGGTGAACCTGTAAATACTTCCGCAACAAAGAATGGTTGAGATAAAAATCTTTGAATCTTTCTTGCTCTTGCTACAACTAATTTATCTTCCTCAGATAATTCATCCATACCAAGGATAGCTATAATATCCTGAAGTGATTTATAAGATTGTAAAATTCTTTGTACATCTCTCGCAACTCTATAGTGCTCATCACCAACTATTCTTGGATCTAAAATTCTTGAAGTAGAATCTAATGGGTCTACTGCAGGATAAATACCAATTTCAGCTATTTGTCTTGAAAGTACAGTAGTAGCATCCAAGTGAGCAAATGATGTTGCAGGCGCTGGATCAGTCAAGTCATCAGCTGGAACATAAATCGCTTGCACAGAAGTAATTGATCCTTTGTTTGTAGTTGTAATTCTTTCTTGAAGATTACCCATATCAGTAGCTAATGTAGGCTGATATCCTACAGCTGAAGGAATTCTACCTAATAAAGCAGATACCTCTGAACCAGCTTGAGTAAATCTAAAAATATTATCAACGAAGAATAAAACGTCTTGTCCTTCTTGATCTCTAAAATATTCTGCAACTGTTAATCCAGTTAAAGCAACTCTTGCTCTTGCTCCTGGGGGTTCATTCATTTGTCCATAAACCAATGCAGCTTTAGAACCAGGGCCATCTTGCTTGATTACTCCAGATTCCATCATCTCATGGTAAAGATCATTTCCTTCTCTAGTTCTTTCTCCAACTCCAGCAAAAACTGAAAATCCACCATGTGCTTTCGCAACGTTGTTAATCAATTCCATAATTAAAACTGTCTTACCAACACCAGCACCTCCAAATAGTCCAATTTTTCCTCCTTTGGCATATGGTGCTAATAAGTCGATAACTTTAATACCAGTAACTAATATTTCAGTTTCAGTTGATTGATCATTAAATTCAGGCGCAGCTCTGTGAATAGGCCAGCTTTCTTTAGTTTTAACCTCACCTCTTTCGTCGATTGGCTCACCAATTACATTAATAATTCTACCTAGTGTTTCTGGTCCAACAGGTACCTGGATAGGAGCATTCGTATTTACAACTTCATCTCCTCTTTTTAATCCTTCAGTAGCATCCATTGCAATAGTTCTTACAGTAGTTTCTCCTAAGTGCTGAGCAACCTCTAAAACCAATCTATTGTCACCATTTTTACATTCTAATGCTGTTAAAATTTCCGGTAATTCTCCCTCAAATTTTACGTCTACTACCGCTCCAATAACTTGTGTGATTATTCCTTTGCTCATAATTATAAACTTTCTGCTCCTGATATGATTTCTATTAGTTCTTTAGTAATTGCTGCCTGACGACTTCTATTATATTCGATAGTAAGTTTGTCAACCATTTCACCTGCGTTTCGGGTTGCATTATCCATTGCACTCATTCTGGATCCTTGTTCGCTAGCTGAATTCTCTAACATTGCCTTAAATATTTGTGTTGAAATATTTTTTGGCAACAAATTGCTTAAAATTTCATCTTCATCTGGTTCAAATTCGTAACTTTCATCTGAACTATTTTCACTTCCCTCATCATTTAAAGGAATTATTTGTTGAGCCTGTGGGATTTGTGTAATTACATTTTTAAATTTATTGTAAAAAATTGTACAAACATCAAATTCACCTGCTTCAAATTTTTCAATAATAATTTTTCCTACTTTATCTGCATCAAAATAATTTGCATTTTTCGATTCTTTAAATGAAATATTTTCAATTATTTTGTCATCATAAATTCTCTTAAGCTGGTCATTGCCTTTTGAACCTACAGTGATAATTTTAAGCTGTTTATTCTCATCTAAAATTTTAGAAAAGTAACTTTTTGCTTTCTTAATTATGTTGGAATTAAACCCACCACATAGACCTCTATCTGATGTCATTACAACACAAAGATGAACTTTGTCTTGTCCTGTACCAGCTAATAACTTTGGTGCATTTTCTTTATCTGAAATTCCACTAGAAAGGTTTAAAATTACATTGTTCATTTTTTCTGAATAAGGTCGTCCTTTTTCAGCACTTTCTTGTGCTTTTCTCAATTTTGCAGCTGCAACCATTTTCATAGCCTTAGTAATCTTTTGTGTAGATTTTACACTGGCTATTCTTTTTTTTAGGTCGTCTAAACTTGCCATATCAAATTATGATTTAAGGGTTTCCTTTAATTGAGTAATCAGTTCAACTAATAACTTTTCTTTATCCTCTTCAAGTTTTCCTGAACTTTGTATCGACTCAATAATCTCAGGTTTTTCTGATTTACATTTTTCAATGATTTTACTTTCAAAACCTGCAACATCTTTTAAATCGATATCATCAAGATATCCTTTAACACCACAGAAAACCGAAATTACCTGTTCAGCAACTGTCATTGGGGAATATTGCTTTTGTTTTAAAAGCTCAGTTAATTTTGATCCTCTATTCAATAACTGCTGAGTAGAAGCATCTAAATCTGAACCAAATTGAGCAAATGCTGCCATTTCTCTATATTGAGCAAGCTCAAGTTTCATAGATCCTGAAACTTTTTTCATCGCTTTAGTTTGTGCAGATGAGCCTACCCTTGAAACTGATAAACCAACGTTAATTGCAGGTCTTATTCCTTGGTTGAATAATTCAGTTTCTAAGAAAATCTGACCATCCGTAATTGAAATTACATTTGTTGGAATAAATGCAGATACGTCTCCACCTTGAGTTTCAATAATTGGAAGTGCTGTTAAAGATCCTCCGCCATGTTCATCACTCAATTTTGCAGCTCTTTCTAATAATCTACTATGTAAATAGAATACATCTCCTGGATAAGCCTCACGTCCTGGAGGTCTTCTAAGTAAAAGTGACATTTGTCTGTAAGCAACTGCTTGTTTTGATAAATCATCGTAAATAATCAATGCGTGCATTCCATTATCTCTGAAATATTCACCCATAGCACAACCAGTATATGGAGCTAAAAACTGAAGTGGTGCTGAGTCTGATGCTGTTGCAGCAACAATTGTTGTGTATTCCATTGCACCAGCTTCTTCTAAAGTTTTTTGAATTTGTCTAACAGTTGATCTTTTCTGACCTACAGCAACATAAATACAATATAATTTTTGTTTTTCATCGCCTGATTCGTTGATCTTTTTTTGGTTTATGATTGCATCAACTGCAACCGCAGTTTTTCCTGTTTGTCTATCACCAATGATTAATTCCCTTTGTCCTCTTCCGATTGGAACCAAACTATCAATTGATTTTAAACCTGTTTGCATTGGTTCATTAACTGATTGTCTAGGGATAATTCCAGGAGCCTTAACCTCTACTCTGCTCTTTTGTACACTTTTATCTAATGCACCCTTGCCATCAATTGGATTTCCTAAACCATCTACTACTCTACCTAGTAACTCTTTTCCAACTGGCGTATCAACAATTTTTCCAGTTCTTTTTACAACATCACCTTCTTTAACATTTCTGTCATCACCAAAAATTACAACACCAACGTTTTCGCTCTCTAAGTTTAGGGCCATACCTTTAGAGCCATCAGAAAATTCAACCATCTCTCCAGCCTGAACATTGTCAAGACCATAAATTCTAGCGATACCATCACCAACTGATAAAACCTGACCTACCTCAGTAACCTCTGCTTTATCTCCAAAATTTTTTATTTGCTCTTTTAATATTTTTGTAACTTCTGAAGGATTTATTTCCATTTATGCCTCTATCATTCTATTTTCGATTTGTTGTAATTTACTTTTAATTGAGGTGTCAACCATAGTACTCCCTACCTGTACTACTAAACCTCCTATTAAACTTTCATCATGTTTGTAGTTTAATTTTATTTTTGAACTAAAGTTTTTAGTTAATTCTTCCGTAATTTGTTTAATTTCTTCATTAGATAATTGTTTAGCAGATCTTAATTCAGCTTTTAGTTCTCCCCTTTTTTCTGAACAGATCTCGATGAAACTTTTAAGAATTCTTTCTACAAAAAAGAACCTTCTCTTTTGAATTAAAAAACTTAAAAAATTTTTTAACAATTGATCAAATTTATAATTTTCTGAGATTGTATTAACTACTTTTAATAAATCATCTTGGCTTGTAGTTGGATCTTTTATTAAATTTGAAAAATCTTGGCTTTGTTCTAGCAATTTTAGAACTGAGAGTGACTGCTCTTCAATTTGGGATATAACATTGCTTTCAGTAGATAATTCATAAAGTGCAAGTGAATACCTTTCTGCTGAAGTAATTGAAAATCCTGTGTCTTTGCTCAACTTGATACCTCTAAAATGTTGAAGATTATTTAAAAATCACGCTCTAATTAGCATATGACCTTTATGTCTTCAAGTGACTGATTGACGAAAAAGTCCTCTTTTTTGGGCCTAATTGAAGTTAATTGGATCAACATCAACTGAAAGTTTTATTCCTTTTGGAAATTTGTATTTTGGAACTGATTTTGCAATAGCATTTTGTAGTTTCATAGATTTTGAGCCTCTAATTAAAAATCTGACTCTAAAATTTCTTTTTAGTCTAAATATAGGAGCTTCAACTGGACCTAATATATTCCCCTCGATATTGTTTTCTAAATAATTTTTAAAGTCATAAGCCTCTTTTTCTAATTTTTTTTGATTTTCACCAGTCATAATCAGAGAAATAAATCTTTGATAAGGTGGAAGTTTATTTTTTTTTCTAATTTCCAGTTCTCTTTTTAAAAATATATCAGGATTTTTATTTGTAATTTCTAAAATCATATTTTTATTATTGTTATAGGTTTGAAAATATACTGTTGCAGGTTTTCCTGTTCTTCCAGCTCTTCCTGATAACTGATGATATAACTGCAAATTTTTTTCAGCTCCTCTTAAATCATTTCCGTTAGCTGATAAATCAATATCAACAACAACAATGCAATTTAAACTTGGAAAGTGAAATCCTTTAGAAATTAATTGTGTACCAACTAATATCTCGGTTTGATTATTTATAATTCTTTCTAATTTGCTTGATGAGTCTTTTTTATTCATTGTATCACTTGAAAAAATTTCAACTTCCTTATTAGGAAATTTTTTTTTAACTTCCTCAGATATCCTCTCTACACCAGGTCCACTAAAGACAAAATTACATTCACCCTCTTTTGAGCAATCTCTTTTTAAATCAGTTTTAAAACCACAATAGTGACATAATAAATTATTTTTATTTTTATGATAAACAAGGTTGATAGTACAATTTGGACAAGTATAGCTAGTTAAACAATTTTTGCACAACGCATGAGGTGAAAAACCTCTTCTATTTAAAAAAAATAAAACCTGATCTTTTCTCTCAAGGTGAAAATTTACTTTTTCAATTATTTTATCTGATAACCAAGATTGTTTTTCAAGTTTAGTTTTATTAAGATCTATAATTTCATAATTTGGTAATGAAGCATTTTTATACCTCTCTGTAAGTCTTGATAAAGAATATTTTCCTTTTTGAATATTTTCAAAAGTTTCAATTGATGGAACAGCTGTTACTAAATTAACTGGTATATTTTCAAATGAAGCTCTAGAAATTGCCATATCTCGTGCATTATAAGTTACACCTTCATCTTGTTTAAATGATTGATCATGCTCTTCATCTACAATTATCATACCTAGATTTTTAAAAGGTAAAAATAATGATGATCTTGCTCCTATAATTACTTTAACTTCTCCATTTGATATTCCACTCCAAATTAATTCTTTCTTTTTTTTTGAAACTCCTGAGTGCCACACAGCCGCATTAAAACCAAAATATTCGTTAAATTTTTTTTCAAATTGACCTGTTAAACCTATTTCAGGTAACAAAATTAACCCCTGATATCCTTGTTTTATAAGGTTTTTTAAAGCTTCAAAATACACAAGAGTTTTACCTGATCCTGTTGTTCCTTGTAACACATGTACTCTAAAATTTTGGTTAGTGCTTACCATTTCCTCATATGCTTTGATTTGATCTTTGGTTAATTTTATAGATGTATTTTTAATCTCACTTTTAAAATTATTATAAGAACTTAGCTCCTTATTTTCTATTGCATGACTACTTAATAAAATAAGCTTTAGAGCCATTCCTTTTGGAATAATATTGTACTCTGAAAACCAGTTTAAAAATTTAATAGTATTTTTTTTTAGAGGAGTCACATCTAACTTCCTCAAAACTTTTTTTATTTTAAACGTTTTGTTGCTATTTTTTTCAAATTCATCCCAAACTACACCTGTAATTTTTGATTTACCAAAAGGAACTTCCACATAGTCTCCTAATTTAAGATCAATACTACTTTCATAAGTAAATGGATGATCAAAAATATTAGGTAAAAGAATCGGAAATTTCATATTTTTATAATATGAAAAAAAATTAAGAGTGTATCGCTCTTTTATCTACTGATAATGCAGCTTCTTTAACTGCTTCTGAAAATGTTGGGTGTGCATGACATGTTCTTGCTATATCTTCTGAACTTGCACCAAATTCCATAGCTACACCTATTTCAGCGATTAACTCTCCTGCATGAGGGCCTATAATATGAGCTCCTAATACTTTGTCTGTTCGCTCATCTGCTAATATTTTTACAAATCCCTCAGCATCATCAATTGCTTTAGCTCTAGAATTTGCCATAAATGAAAATTTACCAACTTTATACTTTTGATTAAGTTCTTTTAATTGTTCTTCTGTTTTTCCTATAGATGCAACTTCTGGAGTAGTATACACAACACCAGGTATTGTATCATAATTAACATGTCCAGATTGTCCCGCAATATTTTCAGCAACTGCAATTCCTTCATCTTCAGCTTTATGAGCAAGCATTGGTCCTACTATTACATCGCCAATAGCAAAAATATTTTCGACATTTGTTTTAAAAGTTTTGTCAGTTTTTATTCTTTTTCTTTCATCTAAATCAATTCCTACTGCATCTAAATTTAGTCCATCCGTATTTGGCTTTCTTCCAACAGAAATTAATACCACATCACATTCAAAATTATTTTTATTGCCATCTTTATCTACTGTTGAAACAACTGCTCCGTTGTTATTTTTCTGAATTGTTTCAACTTTGTTTTGCATATTAAATTTAATGCCTTGTTTTTTTAAAATTTTCATAAACTCAGACGAAATTTCTTTATCCATTCCAGGTGTAATATGATCTAAGAATTCTACGACCTGAACTTCCGAACCTAATCTTGACCAAACTGAACCCATCTCTAAACCAATGTAGCCACCTCCAACCACGACCATTTTATTTGGTACTTTTTCTAATTTTAAGGCCCCTGTAGAGGAAACAATTACTTTTTCATCAATATTAATTCCAGGTAATGAAACTGGTAAAGATCCTGTTGCTATTACTGTTTTTTCTGACTCAATAATTGTCTCATTATTCTTATCATCTTTAATTAAGATTTGATTTTTTGATTTAAAGCTTCCGTGACCCTTAAAATAAGTAACTTTGTTTTTTTTTAAAAGAAATTCAACACCTTTGGTCAATATTGTTACAGCTTTATCTTTACTTTTCATCATCTTTTCAAGATTAAGTTTTACCTCACCTATCTCGATACCCTTATTGGATAAATTTTTTACTTTATGAAATTCTTCAGAGAGATTTAATAAACTTTTTGATGGTATACAGCCAACATTTAAGCAAGTTCCTCCTAGTGAACCTCTAGACTCTATACACGCTGTTTTTAAACCTAATTGTGCAAGCCTAATTGCACAAACATAACCACCAGGCCCTCCTCCAATAACTACTGCTTGAAATTTTTCTGACATTTAAATATCCAAAAATAATCTTCTAGGATCTTCTAGATTTTCTTTAATCATTTTTAAGAAAGAAACAGATTCTTTGCCATCAATAATTCTGTGATCATAAGAAAGAGCTAAATACATGATAGGTCTTATTTTTATTTCACCTTCTACTACCACAGGGCGCTCTACAATGTTATGCATACCTAGAACACCTGATTGAGGTAAGTTTAGAATTGGAGTTGATAACATTGATCCATATACTCCACCATTACTGATAGTAAATGTTCCTCCTTGTAGATCTTCAATTGTTAATTTTCCATCTCTAGCTTTTTCAGAAATATCTTTGATATTTTTTTCAATATCTGCAAATGAAAGCTCATCTGCATTTCTTAAAACTGGAACAACTAAACCTTTATCCGTACCTACAGCAAAACTAATATTATAATAGTTTTTATATATAATTTCATCGCCATCAATTTCAGCATTAACAGCAGGGAAATGTTTCAAGGCCACCACACATGCTTTAACAAAGAATGACATGAAGCCTAATTTAATTCCATATCTACTTTGAAAGTCTTGTTGATTTTCTTTTCTCATTTCCATGATATTTGTCATGTCAACTTCATTAAAAGTTGTAAGTAATGCAGCGTTTTCTTGAGCTTGTTTTAATCTCTTAGCAATTGTCTGTCTTAATCTGGTCATTTTAATTCGTTCTTCTTGACCATATTGAATTTTTCTCTCTGATGGTTTTGGATTTGCTCCCATTAAACCAATTAAATCTCCTTTTAAAACCTGACCATTTTTTCCTGAACCTTGAACAGAACCAATATCAATATTATTTTCAGTAACAATTTTTCTGACCGCAGGAGACAAAGTATCATTTCTATTCTCTCTTACTGGTTCTGGGTTTGGTGCTACTTCCTCTGTCAAAACTAAGGGTTTAGATTTTTGAATTTCTGTTTTTTTATCTTCAAAAATTTCTGGTTCTTTTTTATTTGTATCTAATTTTATTACATTATTTTCAGGAGGAGTTTCTTCGACTTTTTTAGGTTTCTCTTTCTTTAAAGTTGGTGTCACTTTTGCTGCGCCGTTTTCTGAAACAGAACCTAATAATGCTCCAACTTCCACTGTAGAACCATCTTGTGAATTAATTTCAGTTAAAACACCAGTTATTGGTGATGGAACTTCTAAATTAACTTTATCAGTTTCAAGTTCTACAATTGGTTCGTCAGCTTCAACCGTATCTCCAGCTTTTTTTAACCATTTTGCAACTGTTGCTTCTGTAATACTTTCACCAAGTACTGGAACTACTATTTTTTCACTCATTATAATTTAACCAAACACCTTACTAATTATTTCTTGTTGCTGAGAATTATGCCTCTTTGCATATCCAGTTGCTGGAGTTGCATCAGGGCTTCTTCCTATATAAGAAATCTTATTATATTTAGCCTTTAAAGTATCTAATGTCCATTGAATATAATCTCTCACTGAAAACCATGCTCCCATATTCTTTGGCTCTTCTTGGCACCAAAAAAATTCAGCATTTTTGGCATATGGTTTAAGTTCGTTTACTAAAGCTTTTGCTGGGAAAGGATAAAGTTGTTCTATTCTAAACATGATTACATCATCTCTTTTTAATTTTTCTCTAGCATAAAGTAAGTCAAAGTAAACTTTGCCTGAGCACAAAATAACTTTTTTAATCTCAGAACTTTCTTTAAGTTTAATAAAACCATTTGATTTTGGGTCAATCGCATGATCCCACAAAATTCTATGAAAAGTATTTTGTTTATTAAAATCTTCTAAGTTAGAAACACAGTATTTATTTCTGAGTAATGATTTTGGAGTCATTATAATTAGTGGTTTTCTAAAATCTCTATGCATTTGACGTCTTAATGCATGATAATAATTAGCTGGAGTTGTACAATTCATCACTTGCATATTATCATTTGAACATAACTGTAAAAATCTTTCTAATCTAGCTGATGAATGTTCAGGACCTTGACCTTCGTATCCATGAGGTAACAACATTACAAGGCCTGATGCTCTATTCCATTTTCTCTCACCTGAAGCTATAAATTGATCAATCACAACTTGAGCTCCATTTGCAAAATCTCCAAATTGTGCTTCCCAAATTGTAAGGGTATTTGGTTCAACTAAACTGTAACCATATTCAAAACCTAAAACAGCAAGTTCAGACAAAAAGCTATCTACCACTTCAAATTGTTTTTGACCTTTGACAATATTATTTAGTGGAATATATCTCGAATTATCAATTTGATTTCTTAGTACAGAATGTCTTTGACTAAAAGTTCCTCTACCAGAGTCTTGTCCAACTAAACGGACTGGATATCCTTCAACTAACAAAGATCCAAATGCAAGAGCTTCTGCTGAAGACCAATCAATTCCCACTCCTTTTTCAATCGAGTCTCTTCTCGCATTTAATATTTTACTAATAGTTTTATGAATATTTTTTTCTGATGGTACTGTATTTATTTTTTTTGAAATTATTTTTAATTTCTCCTCATCAAAACCTGATATTCCTCTTTTATCTTTTCCTTTCTCAGGTTTATATCTTGACCATGTACCCTCAAACCATTCTATTTTAGGATTGTAGTCTTTTGCGCTTTTATATTGATCATCTAATAAATCTTTAAATGATTTAACATTTTGGTTTAATAATTCTTGAGTAATTGATTTTTCATTAACAAGTTTATTCCCATAAATTTTATATACACTTGGGTGAGATTTAATTTTTTGATACATCAATGGCTGAGTAAACGATGGCTCATCCCCCTCATTATGACCAAACCTTCTGTAACAAATTAAATCTACAACAACGTCTCTATTAAATTTTAGTCTGAATTCTGTAGCTATTCTAGTCGCATAAACAACTGCCTCTGGATCGTCTCCATTAACATGTAAAATTGGAGCCTCAACCATTTTAGCAACATCAGAAGGATAAGGTGATGATCTTGCAAATCGAGGACTCGTTGTAAAACCAATTTGATTATTTACAATTATATGAATAGTTCCACCCGTGTTATGTCCTGGTAGTCCTGACATAGCAAAACATTCTGCTACAACACCCTGTCCAGCAAATGCTGCATCACCATGAATTAGTATTGGTATAACTTTGTTTCTTTCCTTATCTTTATGAAAAAATTGTTTTGCTCTAGTTTGTCCTAAAACGACAGGATTTACCGCTTCAAGGTGAGATGGATTGTCTGTCAAACTAACATGAACAGAATTTCCATCAAATTGTCTATCAGAAGATGCACCAAGATGATATTTTACATCACCAGCACTATCCTCGGAATCATCACTATATTCACCAGCAAATTCATTAAATATTCTTTTATAAGATTTTTGCAAAACATTAGCCAAAACATTTAGTCTACCTCTATGAGACATTCCAATTTTAACCTCTTTAATTTGTTGTTGACCACCAATTTTAATTATTTGCTCAAGTGCAGGAATTAAACTTTCTCCTCCATCTAATCCAAATCTTTTTGTACCAACATACTTAGTTGCTAAAAACTTTTCAAAACCTTCTGCTTGAACTAATTTATTTAGAATTGCTTCCTTGCCATTTTTAGTAAACTGAAGAGCTTTATCATCTTGCTCAATTCTATCTCTAAACCATTTTCTTTCGTCAGGATTAGAAATGTGCATAAACTCATAACCTATTTTTCCACAATAGGTTTTTTTCATAAATTTTAAAATTTCTTTAATATTGGCATACTTTTTATTTATCACCCCGTTTAAGAAAATTTTTCTTTCATAGTTTTCTTTCTTAAAACCATAAAACTCTGGATGAAGTTCATCTAAATATTCAGTCTCTCTCATTCCCAAAGGATCAAGATCAGCTAACAAATGCCCCCTTAATCTGTAGGCTCTGATTAAGGCAACAGCACTTATTGAATCTTTGTTAGAATCTGCAAGTAATTGAAAATTAAATTTTTCTGAAGTATCTATTTTTTCATTATTTAAATTAGTAATTTCATTTTCATCTATTTTCTTTTGAAGCTCATCAATATTTATTTTTGTTTTTTCTGGTCCCCATGATGGTCCATTTATTTCATTTGCAATAACTTTTATTTCATCACCAATTCCTTCAAAGTAATTTAACCAACTTTCAGGGAGATCTTTATCTTTGTTAATAAATTTTAAGTACATTTGTTCAATAAATGCACTATTTGATTTATGTAAAAATGAATTTTTTTCGAAATCGAGATTTTTTGATGATGACATCTTTTTAATTTAATATATCCCTCTAAAAAATATTTTTCAATTAGACAGTTTATCAAATAAAGTTTTACCAATTATTGATGGTGATTTTGCGACTGTAATTCCACATTCTTCCATTTTTTTTATTTTATCTTCTGCACCACCTTTGCCTCCAGAAATAATTGCACCTGCGTGCCCCATTCTTCTACCTGGTGGCGCAGTAATTCCAGCTATAAATCCAACTGTTGGTTTTTTAATTTTATGGTTTTTCAAAAATTCTGCCGCTTCTTCCTCTGCAGAGCCCCCTATCTCGCCAATCATTAAAATTGATTGTGTCTCTTCATCATTTAAAAATAGATCTAAACAATCTATGAAATTTGTACCATTTATTGGATCTCCTCCAATTCCAATGCATGTTGATTGCCCTAATCCATTTTCAGTTGTTTGAGCAACTGCTTCGTAGGTTAAAGTTCCAGATCTAGATACAATTCCAACTGAACCTCTTTTATGAATATTACCAGGCATAATTCCAATTTTACATTCATCAGGAGTTATAATTCCTGGACAATTTGGACCTATAAGTCGGCTATTAGACCCATCTAATTTTTTTCTTACCTTAAGCATATCTTGAATTGGGATACCTTCAGTAATGCAAACAATTAATTCAACAGATGCATCGATAGCTTCTATAATTGCTGCGGCAGCAAATTTTGCAGGCACATAAATCATAGTGGCATCTGCCCCGACTGCATCTTTAGCTTCAGCTACAGAATTAAATACAGGTCTGTCTAAATGCTTTTGACCTCCTTTTTTAGGAGTAACACCTCCTACTAAATTTGTTCCATATTTTATTGCTTGCTCTGAATGGAAAGTTCCATGAGCACCTGTAAAACCCTGACAAATTACTTTAGTTTCTTTGTTAACTAAAACTGACATTTATTTAATAGCCTCAACAATTTTCTTAGCAGCATCATCTAAGTTCCCTGCTGAAATTAATTTTAAACCTGAATTATCTAAAATTTCTTTTCCCTCTTTAAAATTTGTCCCTGCAAGTCGAACTACCAAAGGTACACTAATATTAATTTCTTTTGCGGCGTCTACTACTCCTTGTGCAAGCACATCACATCTCATTATTCCCCCAAAAATATTTATCAAAATTCCCTTCACATTTTTATCTGAAAGAATAATTTTAAATGCTGCAGAAACTTTTTCTTTTGAGGCTCCACCTCCTACATCTAAGAAATTAGCTGGCTCTTTACCATATAATTTGATTATATCCATAGTTGCCATTGCTAGACCTGCACCATTAACCATACATCCAATACTTCCATCTAACTTAATATAAGCTAAATCATGTTTGCTAGCTTCAATCTCAGTTGGATCTTCTTCATTTAGATCTCTTAATTCTAGAATTTCAGGGTGTCTAAATAATGCATTAGAGTCGAAATTAACTTTCGCATCTAAACAAACAATCTTTCCCTCTTTTGTTAAAATTAAAGGATTTACCTCAACCATATTAGCATCTGTACTAATAAACATTTTATAAATCGATTTGATTAGTAAAATTGCTTGATCTTTTGCATCACTGTTTAAATCAAAAATTTTAATCACTGACTCACAATCTGCATCTGATATTTCTTCAGCTATATCAACTTTAGTTGTAATAATTTTTTCTGGATTTGAGCTTGCTACTTCTTCAATATCCATTCCACCTTGGTCACTTGAAATAAATGCAATCTTTGAGCTCGCTCTATCAACTAAACATGATAAATAGAATTCTTTTTCTATATTAGAGGATTCTTCAACATATAATCGCTTAACTTCTCTTCCTTCTGGTCCAGTTTGATGAGTTACAAGTGTTTTTCCAAGCAACGCATTTGCTGAATTTTTTAATTCCTCAAGTGTATTAAGAATTTTAACTCCTCCAGCTTTACCTCTACCACCAGCATGAATTTGGGCCTTTAAAACATACTTTTCAGTTTTTAAATTTTTTGCTTTTTCAATCAAGTCATCAACACTTGTTGAAAAAAATCCTGCTGGAACTATTGCTCCATATTTCTTTAAAATTTCTTTTGCTTGGTGCTCGTGAATGTTCATTATTATTTTGAAAGATCTGGATCTATTTTAGAAGCAGCTTCCCAAAGAGCTTTGACAGCATCAATAGAGTGCATAAACTCTTTATTTTCTTTTTCATCTAAATCCACTACTTCAATTTTCTCAACTCCGTCTTTACCAATTACAACTGGTACTCCAGCATAAACATTTTCTACTCCGTACTCACCATTTAACTGTACTGCGCAAGGTAATAATTTTTTTTCATCTTTTAAATATGATTCAGCCATTTGAACTCCCGATGCTGCAGGTGCATAAAAAGCAGAACCTTTTTCTAAATACTTGACGATTTCTGCTCCACCGTCTCTAGTTCTTTGATTAATTTCTTCAACTCTCTCTTGAGAAATCTTTCCCTCTTTCACAAGATCCAATAAAGGTTTGCCAGATACTTTTGTAAATCTTGGCATTGGAACCATAGTATCTCCATGACCACCCATAACCATTGCTTCAATCTCTCTTACAGGCACACCAAACTCTAATGATAAAAATAGTTTAAATCTTGAGCTATCTAAAATTCCTGCCATGCCGACAACTTTATTTGCAGGCAAACCTGAAAACTTTTGAAACGCCATAACCATCACATCTAAAGGGTTAGTGATACAAATTACGAAGGCGTTCGGTGCGTTTTCTTTTACTCCTTGAGCTACCTGTTTAATAATTTTTAAATTTATACCAAGAAGGTCATCTCTACTCATTCCTGGCTTTCTAGGAACTCCTGCTGTAATGATGATAACATCAGAATCTTTAATATCTTTATAATCGTCTGTACCTGATAATTTTACATTAAATCCATCAACTGATGATGATTGAGCTATATCTAAAGCCTTTCCTTTAGCTATTCCACTTGCAACGTCAAATAAAACAACTTCATCAACAAGCTCCTTTATTCCAATTAAATGTGCTAGTGTTCCACCTATTTGGCCTGCGCCAATTAAAGATATTTTTTTCATTTATTTCCTCTTATTTCATTGTTGGCATTACAAATTCTGCGTTTGTACGCACACCTGAAGGCCATCGTGATGTTACAGTTTTAAGTTTAGTATAGAATTTTATTCCTTCCATGCCATGCATACCACTATCTCCAAATAATGATCTTTTCCAACCACCAAAACTATGAAAGGCCATAGGAACTGGAATTGGAACATTGATACCAACCATTCCTACTTGAATTTTACTAGCAAATGTTCTGCCTGCATCACCATCTCTGGTATAAATGCTTACTCCATTTCCGTATTCATGATCATTGATTAGTTTTGCAGCCTCTTCAAAAGTTTTAACTCTAACTACAGATAGAACTGGGCCAAAAATTTCTTCTTTATAAATTCTCATGTCTTTATTAACGTGATCAAATAAACAACCACCTATATAAAACCCGTTTTCATAACCTTGAAGTTTTAAGTTTCTTCCATCGACAACTAATTTAGCACCTTCTTCAACTCCTAAATCAACATAACTTTTTACTTTTTCTAAATGCTCTTTTGTAACCAGAGGTCCCATCTCTGAAGTTTTATCCATACCGGGTCCTACTTTTAAAGCCTCTGCTTTTTTTGAAAGTCTTGAAACTAGTTCATCACCAATATCTCCAACAGCAACAGCAACAGATTGAGCCATACATCTCTCACCTGCAGATCCATAAGCTGCACCCATCAATCCATTTACTGCACCATCCAAGTCACAATCTGGCATAACTACTAAGTGATTTTTTGCACCTCCAAGTGCTTGTACTCTTTTTTCATTTTTAGCTGAATTTTCGTAGATATATTTTGCAATTGGAGTGGATCCAACAAAGCTTACAGCTTTAATATCTTTATTTTCTAAAATTGCATCAACAGCTTCTTTGTCGCCATTAACAACGTTAAATACTCCCTCAGGCAATCCAGCTTCACTAAGTAACTCTGCTAATCTAAGTGGACATGAAGGATCTTTTTCTGAAGGTTTTAATATAAATGTATTTCCACAAGCAATTGCTATTGGAAACATCCACATTGGTACCATTGCTGGAAAATTAAATGGAGTAATTCCAGCTACTACCCCTAGAGGTTGTCTCATTGACCAACTATCAACATTTGTTCCAACGTTTTCTGAGTATTCACCTTTTAATAAATGAGGAATTCCACAAGCAAACTCTACTACTTCAAGCCCTCTTGTTAAAGATCCTCTAGCATCCTCAAAAACTTTTCCATGTTCTGATACTATTAGCTTTGTTAACTCATCAGAGTTTTTTTCTATTAATTCTTTAAATTTAAATATTATCCTTGCTCTTTGTAAAGGAGGTTTTGCAGACCAAGTTTCAAATGCTTTTTTGGCTGCTTCTACAGCTTGATCTAAATCAGATTTACTTGCAAGTCTAACCTCAGATTCTTGTTCTCCTGTTGCAGGATTAAATACTTTTCCTTTTCTATCAGATGAACCTGGAATTATTTTTCCATTAACGAAGTGCTCTATTAATTTCATGAATACGGTCTTTTAAATCAAAAAAACTTAATAGTCTATTTAAACATTGGCCGTAGCTAACATTTTTTTAATTTCTGCAATTGCTTTTGCTGGATTTAGGCCCTTGGGACAAGCATTTGTACAATTTAAAATAGTATGACATCTGTAAAGTTTTAATTCATCAGCAACTTTTTTTAATCTTGCTTTTCTTTCTTCATCTCTACTATCTACGATCCATCTGTAAGCTTGTAGAAGGACTGCTGGACCTAAGTATTTATCTCCATTCCACCAATAACTTGGGCAAGATGTTGAACAACATGCACACATAATACATTCATAAGCGCCATCAAGTTTTGCTCTATCTTCTTGAGATTGATAAATTTCTGTTGTTTCTTTTTTTGAATTATTTTTTAACCAGGGTTCAATAGATTGATACTGTTTATACAAACCATCTAAATCTCCAATTAAATCTCTTTTAACTTTCAAGTGCGGTAGCGGATATATGTCTATATCTCCATCAATTTCCGAATGCGGAGTTGTGCATGCTAAACCATTTTTGCCACCCATGTTCATAGCACAAGAACCACAAACTCCATGAGCACAAGATCTTCTATAAGCTAATGTTGGGTCAATTTCGTTTTTAATTTTATTTAAAATATCTAAAACTTTTGAAGGACAATTATCCATATCAACTTCATAAGTATCAATTCTTGGATTTTCTTCAGTAGAAGGGTCCCATCTATAAACATTTACTCTTCTAAGATTTTTAGAGCCTGTTTTATCTTTAAAATATTTACCTTTTTTGACTTCAGAATTTTTTGGTAAATTCAATTGTACCATTAGTATACCCGCTCTTGTGGTGGAAAATATTGAACTTCATTAGTCAAAGTTGACTTGTGGACTGGTCTATAACTAATTTTTGTATTTTTTCCATCACACCAAGCAAGAGTATGTTGCATAAATTTATCATCATCTCTTTTTGGATAATCATCTCTTGCATGAGCTCCTCTGCTTTCTTTTCTGTGATATGCAGATTCTACAGTTGTTACTGCTTGTCTAATTAAATTATCAAATTCTAAAGTTTCAACTAAATCAGTATTAAATACTAAAGATCTATCTTTAACAGAAATAAAGTCCATTCCATCATAAGTTTTTCTAATATCATCAACGCCTTCTTTTAAATTTTTTTCTGTTCTAAATACTGCACATTTAGATTGCATTGTTTTTTGCATTGAAAGTCTAAGTTCTGCGGTACTATTATTTCCATCTGCATTTCTTAACTTATCAAATCTATCTAAACATTTTTGTGTCTCAGACTCAGGTAACTCTTCATGAGGAGTTCCGGGTTTAACTAATTCTGCTGCTCTTTTTGCTGCTGCTCTTCCGAACACTACTAAATCAATTAATGAATTAGAGCCAAGTCTATTCGCACCATGAACAGATACACATGCTGCTTCTCCTATAGCCATCAGACCTGGAACAGTTTTTTCTGAACCATTAACAGTTAAAACTTCTGCTTTGTAATTTGTTGGAATACCACCCATATTATAATGAACTGTTGGGACAACAGGTATAGGTTCTTTAGTTACGTCTACATTTGCAAATAATCTTGCAGCATCAGTAATTCCTGGAAGTCTACTTTCAATAATATCTTTATCTAAATGACTTAAGTTTAAATGAACATGATCTTGATCTTTTCCAACTCCTCTTCCTTCATTTATTTCAATAGACATTGATCTACTAACAACATCTCTTGATGCTAAATCTTTTGCATTTGGAGCATATCTTTCCATAAATCTTTCGCCCTTAGAGTTAGTTAGATAACCACCCTCACCTCTAGCACCTTCTGTTATTAACGTGCCATGACCATAAATTCCTGTTGGATGAAATTGAACAAACTCCATATCTTGAAGAGGCAATCCAGCTCTTAGTACCATTGCATTTCCATCTCCAGTGCAAGTATGCGCAGATGTAGCTGAATAATAGACTTTCCCATATCCACCTGTAGCTATAATTACAGTATGTGCTCTAAATCTATGGATTGTTCCATCATTTAAATTCCATGCAATTAATCCCTTGCACGCTCCATCTTTCATTAAAAGATCTAATGCAAAATATTCTATAAAAAACTCAGTGTTATGTTTTAAGGCTTGTCCATAAAGAGTATGAAGAATTGCATGACCAGTTCTATCCGCAGCAGCACATGTTCTTTGTACAATTCCATTTCCATAATTTTTTGTCATTCCACCAAAAGGTCTTTGATATATTTTTCCCTCTTCAGTTCTACTAAATGGAACTCCATATTTTTCTAATTCTAAAACAGCTTTTGGAGCTTCTTTACATAAATACTCAATGCTATCTTGATCACCTAACCAATCTGCACCTTTAACCGTATCATACATGTGCCATCTCCAATCATCTTCTCCCATGTTACCAAGTGCAGCTGAGATACCTCCTTGTGCAGCAGAAGTGTGGCTTCTAGTTGGAAATACTTTTGAAATACAGGCTGTTTTCAATCCAGCTTCGCTTAATCCAACAGCGGCTCTCAAGCCAGATCCACCAGCTCCTAAGACAACTACATCATATTCATGATCTATAATATTATAAGCGCTCATTATTTTAGATTAAGTAAAATTATTATTGTTAATAATGGAATGATTATAGCAGAAATATAGAGAAGTCTGTTTGCGACATATTTGGTTTTTTCATTAGAAATATAGTCCTCAAAAACCTCACTAATACTTAGGGCAGAAAAAAAATAAGCAAAAATTAAAAATATACTAAATAAAAACTTATTTGTTTTGTTTGAAAAAAAACTAACTACTTCAGAATAATCTCCATCATAAACTGATATGAAATTAATTATAAACCAAAACATTAAAGGGACTAAAATTATTGATGATAATTTTAAAAACATCCATTTTTTTGTAGCTAAATTCATATTAAAAAAAGTTTTTTCCAATTAAGTAAAATAAAATAGTTAAAATCAATGAACCAAAGATCACCATCAAACCTGTTATGCGAGTAGTCTTCAGTTCATAGCCATAACCCATATCCATTATTATATGTCGGATTTCACTAAGTATCTGAAAACTAAAAGACCACGCTAACCCTATTGCAACAAATTTTCCAAGAAATGAGTTAAAAAAAAAGTTTATCAAATCATATTTTGGTTCTCCTAAAATTAGCCAAGAAACCCAGAAGCAAACTAAAGTTATTGCTAAGATATTTATTATTCCAGTTATTCTATGAAAAATAGATACTAGTGAGGATATGTGCCATCTATAAATTTGTATATGAGGAGAAAGAGGTCTTTTACTTTCCATAAGAATTATTTTTTATTAATGTTTCGGCAATTTCAACTGCATTTAAAGCTGCACCTCTAAGCAAATTGTCTGAGACAATCCACATATTTAAGCAATTTTTTTTAGTCTTATCTTCTCTAATTCTTGAAATGAATGTCTCATCTTTTCCAGCCGCTTCAAGTGGTGTTGAATATCCACCATCTTGTCTCTCATCAATAACTTTACAGCCTTCCATTTTCTCAAGACATTCTTTAATTTGATCAATTGTAAATTCTTTTTCTAATTCTAAATTTACTGCTTCAGAATGAGAAACTAAAACTGGTACTCTTACACAAGTTGCTGATAATTCAATATTTTGATCTAGAATTTTTTTAGTCTCATTGGTCATTTTTAATTCCTCTTTTGTGTATCCGTCATCAGCAAATACATCAATATGTGGAATTAAATTAAATGAAATTTGTTTTGTAAAATTTTTTGATTCAATTGCTTTGTTTTCTAGTGCTAACTTAGTCTGTTCTACTAATTCATCCATTGGTGCTTTCCCACCACCAGATACTGATTGATATGTAGCTACAACTACTCTTTTTATTTTAAATAAATCATGGATTGGTTTTAATGGTAAGACTAATTGTGCAGTTGAGCAATTAGGATTAGCAATAATATTTTTTTTTATATTTTTTAAGTCATCCGCATTTACTTGAGGTACAATTAAAGGAACATCAGGGTCCATTCTATAAAAACTAGAATTATCTATTACAATACTGTGACTTGCTGCTTTTGAGGCATAAGCTTCTGAAATTTTTCCACCCGCTGCAAAAAAAGTAATTTTTGCTTTTGAAAAATCAAAAGTCTCTAAATTTTCAACTTCTATGTCTTTACCTTTAAAATTAATTTTTGAACCAGCACTTCTTGCAGATGCAACTAAAAAAATTTCTGAAATAGGCAAATTTTTCTTCTCAAGCACTTCTAGTACTTTTCTTCCAACATTACCCGTGGCTCCGACTATAGCTATATTCATGATGGGGTTGTTATACTAAATGAAAGGTAAATCGCAAACTTTTCCAGCGCAATTATGTCCATTTACAACAACTTTTACATTTTGCTGAGGATTCCAGTATCCTTTTTGCATCATAGCTATACCAATTACTTTTTTGAAGTGAGGTGAATAGCAAGCAGATCTTAATTCTCCAATTAGGTTGTTGTTTTCATCTGTCAAATCTAGAGAACCTGTTACACTGATTTCATTAATATCAATTTTTATACCCATCAATTTTTTGGTAATTCCTTCTTCTTTTATTTTTATTAATTTTTCCTTACCCAAAAACTTTGCATCACTATCTAAATTAACATACTTGTCAAAACCACACTCAAACGGGTTATCATTGTTATCCATATCGTTTCCAAATGATAAAAGAGCACTTTCAATTCTCTCTATTAAATTAGGGCATCCAGGCTTAACATTAAATTCTTTACCAGCTTCAAATAAATGATCATATAATTTTTGACCAGACTCTGTATTTTGAACATAAATTTCATAGCCACCTTGCTTAGACCAACCTGATTGTGCAATTAAATGGTCAACTCCTTCAAAATTAAAATAATCAAATCCAAAAAATTTCAATTTAGTTATTTTTTCACCAAATACTTTTTCCATTAACTTGAATGATTTTGGACCTTGAACAGCCATGATGTCTACATTTGGTTCAAAGATTTTAACATCAAATTTATTTCCAATTGCTAATCCTTTTGCAAATAAAATTACATCAGAGTCTGCAATGGATATCCACCATTTCTCCTGACTTAATCTCAGCACTACAGGATCATTAATTAATCCACCCTGGTCATCTATAATAGGACAATAATAACATCTACCATCTTTAGATTTAGATAAATCTCTACAAGTCATTAATTGAACTAATTTAGCTGAGTCTTTTCCTGAAATTTCAACTTGCCTTTCTGCTGCAACATCCCAAATTTGAACATGTTCTTTTAAGTGATGATAAGAATCTTCTACGGATCCAAATGCTGCTGGAAGCAACATATGATTATAAATTGTATAAGCTGTTACACCTTGTTTTTCTATTCTTGAAGTATATGGTGTACTTCTAAGTCTTCTAGATTTTGCTATTGAATAATTTTTCATTTATTTAAAAATTCTAAAACCTTGTCCCGCATTTCAAATGCTTTTTCAATCATAATCATATGCCCGCATCCTTCTATAACATGAATAGTTGAATTTTTGATTAATTGAGAGAATTTTTTTCCAGATTCTAAATTAACCATTTTATCTAAAGAACCAAAAACAAACATTGATGGAACCTCGATGGATACAGCTGCAGTTGAGCCATTTTTGTAATTATTACAAGCTATAAGATCTACAGCAAGTATTTCACTAATATCTTTTGGAGATTGAATAATTCTTTCAACTGGATTTCCACCTATAAATTTTTTTGAACCTTCATATCCCCACTTCATCATTAATTTTACTGCATCAGAATCTCCATTTTCTGCAAGCTCAATCAAATCAGGATGAACAGGCATTTTATTAGATCCACCTACAAAGACTATTTTTTTTAGTCTATCTTTGTATCTATGGGAATACTCAAGTATTTCTAAACATCCTTGTGAATGACCAACTAAAATTAAATTTTGAAGATCTAAGGCATCAAATACAAGTTCCAACCATTCTGCTATTTCCTCAATAGTTTTTAAACATGGCCCCTCAGAATTTCCATGTCCTGGTAAATCAATAGATAATACATTGAAATTATTATTTGAAAAAAATTGCTCACTTAATGACCAAACAATATGAGATAAGCCACTTCCATGAAGAAAAACAATGGTATCTTTGTTTTTATCTATACCTTTGCCATTGTCTGAAGCAAAAATATTTTTATTTTCGATTTCAAATATCAATTAGATTCCTAAACTTTTTTTCTCAGTTCAAACTTCTGTATTTTTCCAGTTGATGTCTTAGGTAGTTCGCAAAAAACGACCTTTTTGGGAACTTTAAATCCAGCCAAAGTTTCTTTACAAAAATCAATTAATTCTTTTTCAGTAACAGGCTCATCTTGAACCATCTCGATGAAAGCACAAGGTACTTCTCCCCATTTTTCATCTGGTTTAGCAACTACTGCTGCTATTGAAACCGAAGGATGTTTAGATAAAGTATTTTCAATTTCTATTGATGAAATATTTTCTCCCCCTGAGATAATAATATCTTTAGATCTATCTTGAATTTTTACATATCCATCAGGAAACATAACTGCCAAGTCACCACTATGAAACCATCCATCTTTCATTGCTTTGTCTGTAGCTTCTTTATCTTTAAAATAACCCTTCATTACTACGTTTCCTCTAATCATGATCTCACCGATAGTTTTTCCATCTTTAGGAACTTCTTTCATCGTCTCTGGATCTAAAACTGTTACTCCTTCTGTATTGGGATACCTTACTCCTTGTCTTGCTTTAATCTCATTTTGTTTATCTTCATCTAAATCATTCCATCCATCATTCCACGCACATTGTGTAACATGACCATATGTTTCTGTAAGACCATAAACATGCATAACTTCAAATCCAAGAGATTTCATTTTTTTAAAAATAATACTTGGCGGAGGTGCTCCAGCAGTTAAGACGTAAACTTTATGCTTTAATTTTTTTCTATCACTTTCTGGAGCTCCAGTTATCATATTTAAAACTATTGGTGCTCCTCCAAAATGAGTAATGTCATATTTATCAATAAGCTCAAAAATTTTCTTAACATCAATATTTCTTAAGCAAATTGTTCTTCCATTTAACATTGGAACTGTCCATGGATAGCACCAGCCATTACAATGAAACATAGGCACAACTGTTAAAAAGTTTAAACGATTAGGCATGTTCCAGGCAACAGTACTTCCCGTGGACATTAAATACGCACCTCTATGATGGTAAACAACACCTTTAGGGTTGCCAGTTGTACCTGAAGTATAACTTAAAGATATTGCCTGCCATTCATCATCAGGCATTTTCCAATCAAAATTCTCATCTCCAGTATTTAAAAAACTTTCGTATTCTAAATCTCCAATTTTTTCCAATTTCGATTGATCAGCATGTTTGTCGTTAATATCTATAACAGTGATTTTTTTATTTAAATTTTTTAAAGCTTTTTTTACTTCTACATGTAATTGTCTATCTACAACCAATACCTTCGCATCACTGTGATTTAAAATATAATTAATTGTATTAGCATCTAATCTTATATTTATTGTGTTTAAAACAGCTCCTGTCATTGGAACTGAGTAGTGTGCCTCAAAAATTTCAGGAGTATTAAAAGCTAAAAAAGATACTGTATCTCCTTTTTGAATACCAATTTTAGAAAGTGCGCTAGCAAATTTCACTGCTCTTTTATAAACTTCATTCCAAGTATAACTTCTATCCTCATATACTATAGCCTCATAATCAGGATAAACATCTTTAGCTCTTTGTAAAAATGTTAGTGGTGTTAATGGAACATAATTTGCATTATTTTTATCTAGATTAATATCGTAGTGGTTCATTACTAATTAAATTTAAATTTCATTATATTTGAACTACCTGAAACTGCAGATTTATAATGATATTCTGCTCTCGGTAACACTTTTTCAAAGTAGAATGTGGCTGTATTAATTTTATCTGAATAAAACTCTTTATTTTCCTCATAATCTTTAAAACTGATTTCTAAGATTTTTATCCATGAAAAAGCAATCGAAATATAACCAAGTGTTTTTAAATAGTCATTTGCAGCTGCAGAAACATCATCTTTTTCTATTTTACTTTTGTCTACAATCCAACCAGTGAACTTTGATAAAATATCAAGATAATATGTAAGATCTTTTGTAAAAGATTTTACCTTTTCATGTTTGTTTTCACATTCAGATTTTATCATTTCTAAAAATTTAGAAATTACATCACCATTTCTATTTATTAATTTTCTAAATACTAAATCAGCAGCTTGAACTGAATTGGTTCCTTCATATATCGGTGTAATTCTATTATCTCTATATAACTGTTCAATACCTTGGTCTTTGGTATAACCGTACCCTCCATGAATCTGCATAGCATCACTCGTAATCTCCATAGCTAAATCAGTAAATAAAGATTTAACTACAGGTGTCATCAAAGAAACATAATCAGAAGCTTCCTGTTTAATTTTTTCATCTGGATGATGAAGACTAACTTCAGTTTGTTGAGACAACCAAAAGCATAAAGCTCTTTCTCCCTCAATTATAGATTTCATATTTAATAAAGTTCTTCTTATGTCTGCATGGTCAATAATAAAATCTGCACCATTTGAAGATTTAGAATTATTAGTTTTTCCTTGTTTTCTCTCTTTTGCATAAGCAAGTGAATTTTGGTAAGCAATTTCTGAAATACCCAATCCCTGAATACCGACTACAATTCTCTCAAGATTCATCATGGTAAACATTGCATTTAAACCTTTGTCCTTAGGACCAATCATATATCCTGTTGCATCATCAAAGTTTAAGACACAAGTTGCCGAACCTTTAATTCCCATTTTTGTTTCAATAGATCCCGTTGAAACACCATTTCTTTGTCCAACCGATCCATCTTGATTTACTAAAAACTTGGGTACTAAAAATAAACTTATTCCTTTTGTTCCTGTAGGTGAGTCAGTAGATCTAGCTAAGACTAAATGAACAATATTTTCTGTTAAGTCATGATCGCCTGATGTGATAAAAATTTTTTGGCCAGTTATATTATAAGTTCCATCAGATTGACTAACTGCTTTTGTTTTAAGCAAACCTAAATCAGTACCACAAACAGGTTCTGTTAAGCACATCGTACCACTCCATTTACCTTCTACAATTTTAGGTAAATATTTATCTTTTATTTCATCAGTAGCGTGATGATTAATACAATTGTATGCTCCAATACTTAATTCACTATAAAGTTTAAAAGATAAACTCGCTGAAGACAGCATTTCGTCAAAAAAAGCACTCACTGTTTTTGGCATTCCTTGACCACCATATTTTGGATCGCATGACAATGAAGTCCATCCATCCTCAATATATTTCTGATAAGCTTCTTTGTATCCTGGTGGTGTTCTAACTACACCATTTTCTAAAACTGCTGGATTTTCATCGCCTGCTTTAGCAAGTGGTAAAATTAAATTTTGATTGATTTTAGCTGCTTCTTCTAAAATATCTTTAACCAAATCTGAGCTGACTTCATTATATCTTTCAAGATCATTATAATTTTTGTTATCTCTTAATTTTTCATAGAGAAACATCATATCTTTGACAGGTGCAGAATAACTTGGCATTTGAAAAGCTTAGAATACTTAGAGATTTATTGCAATTTTGAAATTATCGCATCGCCCATTTGCGAAGTAGATACTTCTTTCATACCCTCAGAAAGGATATCTTTCGTTCTTAGACCGTCATTTAATACAGCTTGCACTGCATTTTCTAAAGCATCAGCTTCATTATCAAGATCTAAAGAATATCTTAAAGCCATTGCAAAACTTAGTACTGTTGCGATTGGATTTGCTAACCCTTTTCCTGCAATATCAGGAGCTGAACCGTGTATAGGTTCATACATTGCTCTCATTTCACCATCTTTATTTTTTGCACCTAAAGATGCAGAAGGTAATAACCCTAAAGATCCTGTTAACATTGAAGCTTGATCTGAAAGCATATCACCAAATAAATTATCAGTAACAATTACATCAAACTGTTTTGGATTTCTAAGTAATTGCATTGCACAGTTATCTGCAAGCATATGACTTAGTTCAACATCTTTGTATTCTTTTTCATGAAGTTCCTGAACTTCTTCTTTCCATAGTTGTCCAGCTTCCATAACATTAGATTTCTCACAAGATGTAACTTTATTTGATCTTTTTCTAGCAAGATCAAAGGCAACTCTTGCAACTCTAGTAATTTCACTAGTAGTATAAGTGTGAGTATTTATTCCTTTTCTTTCACCATTTTCTATTGGTTTAATACCTCTTGGTTCACCAAAATAAATTCCACCTGTTAATTCTCTTACAATCATTATATCTAAACCCGAAACTACTTCTGGTTTAAGTGTTGATGCACCAACTAACTGTTCAAAACATATGGCAGGTCTCAAATTTGCAAATAATTTTAATTCTTTTCTTAATTTTAATAAAGCTCTCTCCGGTTTTTTTGAAAACTCAATATTATCCCACTTAGGTCCTCCAACTGCACCGAGCATAACAACTTCGCTCTCTAAAGCTTTATAAAAAACTTCATCTGTTATAGGTGTACCGTGTTTATCGTAAGAACATCCACCCGCAAGATCTTCATCTATTTCAAAGTCTAAAGATTTTTTATCATTAAACCAATTAATTATTTTTCTAACTTCTCCAATTACCTCAGGTCCAATACCATCACCTGGTAATAATAGAATTTTTCTTTTTTTTACTTTAATCATTAAAAACCCAAGGTTTTTTATCTTTTAACTGATTTTCAAAATTTTGAATTTTATCAGATTTTTTTAAAGAAAGAGCAATGTCATCTAATCCTTCTAACAAACATTTTTTCTTAAATGGATCTATTTCAAATTTAATTTCATTGTTTCCGTAAATAATTTTTTGATCATTTAAGTCTACAGAAATTTCTTCTCTTCTATTTGCATATTCAGAAAGTTCTTTTATTTTTTCTTCTTCCAGAATTATTGGTAAAATTCCATTTTTAAAACAATTACTATAAAAAATATCAGCATAACTCGAACTAATCACACAAGTAATTCCAAAATCTAACAATGCCCATGGAGCATGCTCTCTTGATGAACCACATCCAAAATTGTTTCCTGCAATTAAAATTTTTGAGTTATTAAATGGTTCCTGATTTAATACAAAATCATTAATTTCTTTTCCATTATCGTCATATCTCATTTCAAAAAACAAATTTTTTCCAAGTCCAGTTCTTTTTATTGTTTTTAAAAATTGCTTAGGAATAATCATATCTGTATCGATATTTACGATTGGTAAATAAGCAGGAATACTTTTTAATGTATTAAATTTTTGCATTTAATTTTGATACTTTCTTACATCATCTAAATTACCAGAGATTGCAGCTGCAGCTGCCATCCCAGGGCTTACTAGATGTGTTCTGCCGCCTCTCCCCTGTCTTCCTTCAAAGTTTCTGTTTGAAGTAGATGCACATCTTTCCTCTGGTTTTAATTTATCTGCATTCATTGCTAAACACATAGAACAGCCTGGCTCTCTCCATTCAAATCCTGAATTTACAAATATTTTATCTAAACCTTCTTGCTCAGCTTGTTCTTTAACCAATCCTGACCCTGGAACTACAATGGCATTTACATGAGATGATATTTTTTTGTCCTTTAAAATTTTGGCAGCTTCTCTTAAATCTTCAATTCTTCCATTTGTACAGCTTCCAATAAAAACTTTATCTATCTTGATATCAGTTGCTGCCATATCAGGTGTTAGTCCCATATATTTTAATGCTCTTTCAATTGAGTTCTTTTTATCCTCATCTTTTTCATTTTGAGGATTTGGTACTTTTCCATTGATTGTAATTACATCTTGAGGTGAAGTTCCCCAAGTAATCATTGGTAAAATATCATTTGCATTAAGATTTATTTCTTTATCAAAACTTGCATCAGCATCTGTTTTTAAACTATTCCAGTATTCAAGTGCCTTTTCCCAATTTTCTCCTTTTGGAGACATGGGTTTACCTTTTAAATATTCAAATATTTTTTCATCTGGAGCAATTAATCCAGCTCTTGCACCACCCTCAATGGTCATATTACAAATAGTCATTCTCTGTTCAACACTCAAAGATCTTATTAAATCTCCAGCATATTCAACTACACAACCTGTTCCTCCTGCAGTACCAATCTTTCCGATGATTTGAAGTATTACATCTTTAGATGTTACTCCTAATGGAAGTGTTCCATTAACATTAATTCTAAAATTTTTTGCTTTCTTTTGAACAAGTGTTTGCGTTGCTAAAACATGTTCAACTTCAGATGTTCCAATACCAAAAGCTAATGATCCAAAAGCTCCATGAGTTGCAGTATGACTATCTCCACATACAATAACTGTTCCTGGTTGAGTAAAGCCTTGTTCTGGTCCAATAATATGAACAATTCCTTGTCGTTTATCATCCATACCAAAAAGCTGCACACCAAATTCCTTACAATTTGATTCTAATGTATCAACTTGTATTTTCGATTCCTGGTCTGATATCCCTTTAGTTCTATCTGTCGTTGGAACATTATGGTCAGCAACAGCTAAAGTTAAATTAGGATGACGAACTTTTCTATTTGAATTTCTTAAACCTTCAAAAGCTTGTGGACTAGTAACTTCATGAATTAAGTGTCTATCGACAAACAATAAAGCTGTTCCATCTTCTTGTTGATCAACAAGATGATCGTTCCAAATTTTATCGTAAAGGGTAGTAGACATTGAAAAAAAAATTATTTTTTTTCTGAAGTACTTTCTGTTGATTGTTCAGTTGTAGCTTCCTCTGTTTTGGGTGCGTCTTCCTTTGGAGCTTCTGCTGCTGGGGCTGCTTCTACTTTAGGAGCTTCTGTTGGTGGTGCTACATTTTCTTCAGTAACTGTTTCAGGTTTTGCATCAACATCAATACCAATTTTTTTTCTGATTTTTTCTGCAATCCTTGCTGATTTACCTGTTCTATCTCTTAGATAATATAATTTTGCTCTTCTTACTTTTCCTGATCTAATAACTTTGATTGAGTCAATTAGAGTTCCATAAAGTGGAAATGTTCTTTCAACACCTTCGCCAAAAGAAATTTTTCTAACTGTGAAAGACGAGTTTAAATCTCTGCTTTTTTTTGCAATACAAACGCCTTCAAAATATTGAATTCTCTCTTTTTTTCCCTCTGTAATTCTAACACCTACTTTAACTACATCTCCAGGGTAGAATTCAGGTATCTTTTTTTCTGAAAGTATTTTTTTAACGTTATGTTGATTTATCTCTTCAATTGTTTTCATAGTTATATTTATCAAATTAATTCTTCTTATATTTTTCCCATAAATCTGGTCTTCGGACGCGTGTTATAGCCTCAGATTGAGATAAACGCCAGTGTTTAATTTTACTGTGATCTCCTGACAAAAGTACTTCAGGAACCGCTTTTTCCTCCCAAATTTGAGGTTTTGTGAACTGAGGATACTCTAATAATCCATTTTCAAAACTTTCGTTTAACGTAGAATTCTCATTCCCCAGAACACCGGGTAAAAGTCTCAAAATACTATCAATCACCACAAATGCTGCTGACTCTCCTCCTGATAAAATAAAGTCTCCAATACTAACTTCTTCTATATTTCTTGTGCTTAACACTCTTTCATCAACTCCTTCGAAGTGTCCACAAATTATCGAAATCGATTTTTCCTTCGATAATTCTTTAGCGTAATTTTGATCAAATTTTTTCCCTCTAGGAGATAAATATAATATTTTTTCTCCCTCATTTTTATTTTGATCTAATGATTTTGCTAATACATCAGCTTTCATCAACATACCAGAGCCACCTCCATAGGGAGTATCATCCACAGTTTTATGTTTATCCTCAGCAGCATCTCTAATGTTTACTACTTTTAAATTCCAAATATTTTTAGACATTGCTTTTCCATATAGACCTTTAGACAAAGGACCAGGAAAAATATCTGGATAAAGTGTAAACACTTGAGCTTGCCACATATACTGTCCTTAGTTTATTTTTTTTCCTCAGCTGGAGCTGCTTCTGCTGGAGCCGCTTCTGTTTTAGGAGCTTCTGCTGCTGGAGCCGCTTCTGTTTTAGGAGCTTCTGCTGCTGGAGCTGCTTCTGGTGCTGGAGCTTTAGGAGCTTCTGCACCATCTTCCTCTTTTTTATTTCTTTCTTTTTTAGGAACAGCTTTATTTGGATTATTTCCAGCTGCAGGCATAGGAATTAAATCATTTTCACCTAAAATTCTTGCAACTCTTGTTGTTGGTTTAGCACCTTGACCTAGCCAATATTTAATTCTCTCAGCTTCAAGACCTACTCTTTCTTTTTTATCTTTAGGAAGTAAGGGGTTAAAAAAACCAACTTTTTCTATAAATCTTCCATCTCTTGGGAAACGACTGTCAGCTACAACAACTTTGTAAACTGGTCTCTTTTTAGAGCCTCCCCTTGATAATCTAAGTTTTAACATTTGTTCTCCTTATTTTATTATTTTAGTTTATTAAATAGCTCTGGTGGTATCCCTTGATCAGACATACCTTTCAGATTTCCTTTTGACATCTTTTTCATCATTTCAGACATCATTTTAAATTGCTTAAGCAATTTATTGATAGTGGCTGGATCTGTACCAGAGCCATTAGCAATTCTTTTTTTTCTTGAACCATCAATTATCTTTGGACTCTGTCTCTCTTTTTTTGTCATTGATAAAATGATAGCTTCGTTTTTTGTGATAATACTTTCGTCAATCCCTGCTGAATCCATTTGAGATTTAATTTTTGACACTCCAGGCATGAAAGACATAATTCCTTCAATGCCTCCCATTTTTTTCATCTGTCTTAATTGTGAAAGATAATCCTCCATAGAAAATTGACCTTTTTTTAAATTCTCTTCTGCTTTTTTTATATTCTCTTCGCCTAAATCTTGAGCCGCTTTTTCTACAAGAGAAACAATGTCTCCCATTCCTAAAATTCTATTTGCTATTCTGTCTGGATGAAATACCTCAAAATTTTCAATTTTTTCACCTATACCCAAAAATTTTATTGGAACATTTGATACATATTTCATACTTACAGCGGCACCGCCTCTAGCATCACCATCAGCTCTAGTTAAAATTATTCCAGATAAGTTAACTGTGTTTTTAAACTCTTTTGCAACCGAAGCAGCGACTTGACCTGTAAGAGAGTCCGCTACTAGAAAAGTTTCTGCTGGATTAATCATGCTCTCAATTTGCTTGATTTCGCTCATCATTTGTAAATCAATTTGAGTTCTTCCGGCTGTATCAAATAAAATTATATCTGCTCCATTTAAATTTGCTGCGCTCATTGCTCTTTGGCAAATATCAGTTGGTTGTTGACCTTCAATAATAGGAAGTGTCAAAATATTATTCTGTTCACCTAAAGATCTAAGTTGTTCTTGTGCTGCTGGCCTATAAATGTCCAAACTGACCATCATTACTTTTTTCTTTTTGTTATCCTCTAAATATTTAGCTAATTTTGCAGTTGAAGTTGTTTTACCTGAGCCCTGTAAACCAACCATCATCATAGGAACTGGTGGTACAGCATTTAAATTTATATCTACATTGCTAGAACCTAGTAAGTTTACTAGTTCATCGTAAACTATTTTTACAACCATATCCCCAGGAGAAGTTGATCTTATTATTTCTTGTCCTAAAGCTTTAGGTTTTACGTTTTCAACAAATTCTTTTGCAACATCTAAAGAAACATCTGCCTCAAGTAATGCTTGCCTAATACTTCTCAAACCCTCATCTACCTGAGCTTCATTCAGGGAGGGTGCTTTTTTTAAAGAAGAAAAAATTTCTTCAAATTTATTTGTTAAATTTTCAAACATATATTTTTTTGTTACGCATAGCAGTAACGCACTAGTGGGCGAACTCTCGCTGACTAGTGTCGATCTCTTTGTTTCCAAAGACACCGCAAAGTTAATGTTTTTGCGGAAACGGCAACAACCTATAATAGAGGTTCAAAAAGTCAATAAATAAGTTAAATATCTAATTATGAATATTAAAGCATTTAAAATGGACGGTTTAGGCAATGATTTTGTAATTATTGATAATAGAGAAAAAGTTACAAATCTTACCAAAGAGCAAATAATTAAAATTTGTGACAGAAACTTTATAGGATGCGACCAACTTATATTGATTAATAAAGACCAAGATTACGATGCTTCAATAGAATTTTTTAACTCTGACGGTGGGATTTCTGGTGCATGTGGAAATGGTACAAGGTGTGTGGCTGAGCTATTAGGAAAAGAAAAAAATAAAGACACGATTATTTTAACAACTTTATCTGGCCATTTAAAATCTCATATTTTAGGAGAAAAATTAGTATCTACTGAAATTGGTTTGGCCAGAACTAAATGGAATGAAATTCCATTATCTCAAGAATTAGAAACTAAAAACTTAAATATTAAAATTGTTGATTCAAATAATAATGAATTTTTTGGAGGAACGGCTGTTAATGTGGGAAATCCTCATATAATTTTTTTTGTGGAAGACAACGAACAATTCAAAATAGAAAAAGTTGGCCCTGAAATAGAAAACCACAAACTGTTTCCAGAAAAATGTAATGTCACAATAGCCACAATAGTGAACAAAGAATTAATAAAGGTAAAAGTTTGGGAAAGAGGAGCTGGTTTGACAAAAGCATGCGGAACTGCAGCTTGTGCTACTGCCTTTGCTGCTAAACAGGCAGGACTTGCTAGCGATAAAGTTAACATCGAATTTTCTACTGGAAGATTGACGATATCTGTAGATGAAAACAATAGTATCCACATGAAAGGTCCTGTTTCTGATATAAAAGAAATCGATATAGAAATTTAATGGGAATTTTCGAAAAATTTAAATCAGGATTTAAAAAAAGTGCTTCAGCTTTTACATCGGGCCTAAGAGATATAGTTGTCAAAAAAGAAATTGATGACAAAACTTTAGATAGAATTGAAGATTATTTAATTCAATCAGATGTTGGGGTAGCTTCTGCCTCAGAAATTAGAGAAATAATCTCAAAAACAAAAATAGATCCTAACAAAGATTTAACTGCTGAGATAAATAATATTCTTAAAGACTACATTATCTCAGTTATGAAACCTCTAGAAAATAATGAATTTTTTAAAAATAAAGAAAAACTTAATGCCATTTTAGTTTCTGGAGTTAACGGCGTTGGTAAAACAACAACTATTGGGAAAATTAGTAAAATATTAAAAGAAAATGGTAATAAAGTTATGTTGGCAGCATCAGATACATTTAGAGCTGCCGCTATAGAACAATTAGAAAATTGGGCAAAAAAAATTAATGTTGAAATTACAAAATCTTCACAAGGATCTGATCCTGCATCTGTAGCCTATAAGGCAATAGAAACTTCTATATCAAACAATTTTAATCAAGTTTTAATTGATACTGCTGGAAGACTGCAAAATAAAAAAAACCTAATGGAAGAATATAAAAAAATAGCAAACGTTACAAAAAAAATAGATGAAAGTGCACCTCATGATGTGATTTTAGTTTTAGATGCAACTTCAGGTCAAAACGTTTTAAATCAAGTTGAAGAATTTAATAAAATTATCCCAATTACAGGCTTAGTGATGACAAAATTAGATGGAACAGCTAAGGGGGGAATACTTCTGGCTGTAGCCAAAAAGTATAAAATACCAATTATTGCACTTGGTTTAGGTGAAAAGGAAGATGATCTGCAAATTTTTGAAGCTGAAAAATTTGCTGATGCGTTTACACAAATTACTTAATTAAATTACTAGATATTAAAGGTTTATAGAAACTACATCTATAATTGTCCTTAAATTTGTAGTATCCGCAGTCCTTTGCAATAGAGGAAATAATGAAATCAAACTTTCCATTAGTTGGATATAAATCTAATTTCTTTTCAACAATATCGTATTTGAAATTTACTTTTAAACTTTTAACAGCACTAATCATTACCAATGTTTTATTATCCTTTAATAGATAATAAGCAAAATCATCTGGAAAAACTGGAAAATTATATTCCTTTAAAAAATTTTTTGCTTTTCTTGGAAACCATTCATAAGAAATCAATGGTGATGATACTTCTGTTTTATAATCATATATATAGAGATCTTTAGGATAATCATTGATGTAATTACTTACTTCCCCTTTTGCTAATATAGCCTTTTCTCTTGGTTTAAAATACAAAGCAAAATTTTCATCATGCGAGTTCATTTGATCAATAAAAAATAAATTTTCAATTGAAGACAAATTTTCTTTAGAAAAAGAAGTTCCTGAAATAAGAAAAGTCAAAAAAATATAAATGAATAATTTCTTCATGATTAGAAATTAATTAGAATTTTTGGAATAAAATTGTTTTGATTGTGGCTTAATTTAAACTTTTAATAAATGAACCTAGTTGGAAAACCATATTGTTATCAAATTCCATCATATGATCGTCATGTTTGGTAAAATAAGAGGACTTTGGATCATTTGCTAAATCAAACATCTTCTTTCCCATTGAAAAAGGTACAATTTGATCTTTTTCGCCATGCATAACTAAAACTGGAATATTAATATTTTTTATTTTTTCATCATTTTTATATTTATCTTTCAATATTAGAGAGACAGGAATGTATGGATAAAAATTCTTAGCTGCAGCAATCATTGAAGTGAAAGGTGTTTCTAAAATTAAACCAGCATATTTTTTATTTTGAGAAACCTCAGTTGCAATTCCTGTGCCAAGCGACTCTCCATAAATTATTAAATCACTGTCACTCAAACCTTTATTTTTAAGCCAGTTAATTGCGCTTTTTCCATCTTCATATAAAGCATTTTCAGATGGTTTTCCTAAATTTCCACTAAATCCACGCCAAGCGACAATTAAAAAATTTACATCCATATTTTCAAAATGATTTAATTTATGAATTCTATTTTCTAGGCTTCCTGCATTTCCATGAAAAAAAACAACGGTCTTAAATTTTTTCAAATCTTTTTTATGAAACCATCCTAAAAGGCTAATGTTATCTGCTGTTTGAATTTGAACTTTTTCTATTTCTACTTCTATTTTATCTCCTGAATAATTATTTTCCTGAGGATGATACATTAGATTTCTTTGAAATATAAAAAGATAAGCTAGTAAAATAAAATATATAAATAAGATCCAAAATATAATTTGCAAAATTAATTTCCTAGGTTTTGGTATCATAATTTTTCTTTGCTAAGTAAACTCCAATAAAAACAAGTACAGTACCAATATAATGAAATGTTTCTAAATTTTCATCAAACAATATAAATCCGTAAATTGCTGCATAGATAGTAAATACATACAAAGTAAAACCAGTAAGTGAAGCTCCTAAGCTTTCTTGAGCTTTAGTATATAAAGTAAATGCTATAATTCCTGGTGAAACGGCTGCAAATATAGTCCACAATAAAAAATCAGAATTAAATATAGTTTGTTCAAAATAAATTTCTTCTGCCAAATAAAATGGAAATAAACTTACTGCACCAAAAAAAGATATCATAGAAAATCTAGTAAAAATCGATAATTGAGATTTCCAGTAAAATAAATAAATCGAATATAAGGCCCAGCCGATCGCAGCTGCCAACATCCATAAATCTCCAATGGTGAAATTTAAATTTAAAAGTAAATTTAAATCTCCTTTAATAATAATTGCTAAAACTCCAACTAAACACGAAATCAAACCAATAATTTTTAATAAATTAATTTTCTCTTTAAAAAATATTGCAGAAATTATAATTATAAAAATAGGAGATGAGGTATAAATAATTCCCATATTTGTAACAGTTGTCGTTTTACCTGCTAAAAAAGGAAAAGCCCCACAAACTCCACATCCCATTGCTCCTAGAAAAAATAATTTTGAGTATTCGTTTTTAACAACTTTGAAATTTTTTTTTAATGATGAATATGTGAAAGGTAAAAGAAGTAAAAATACAAACGTCCACCTCCAAAAAGCCAATGAAATTGGGGGCACAAACTCAACACCACCTCTAGCAACAATTAAATTAGATGCCATAAATATTGGTTGAATAAATAAAAGAGATAAAGCTAATAAATTTTTATTTTGATTAGACAATTGTATATTAAGAAAAATTATTTTTTATCGAAAAACGCTTCGTAAACCATCATAAAGATTGCTCCACCCATCAAAATATAAACAGGAAGAACATCAAAAAATCCAATCATCGATGATCTAGTCAACGTTGTTGCAAGCCCTACTAAAAAAGCAATTGCAAGAAGAGAACCTAAAAATGTTGTAAATTTTTGCATTTAATTATTACATTCCTTTTCTAACCAATTAGCAACACCTAAAAATCTTTGATCATCATATTTTGCACCAATTAATTGAACACCTAAAGGTAAATTGTTTTCACCTTGAAGTATAGGTAATGATATACAAGGTGTACCTAAATAAGACCATACTTTATTAAATTCTGCCGTTCCTGTGCTTTTTAAACCTTTCAGTGCTACTCCGGGACTAGATGGGGATAAAACTCCATGATAATCCTCAAAAACTTCCTTGTAAGATTCATAACTTCTTTTCATAAAATCTATAGCTTCTGCATATTCTTTTGCGGAATGTTTGTTACCTTTTGAAATTGCATCTTGCATATACTTAGATAATTTTTTCTTATATTTTTTATAATAGAGTGAAAAATTATTAGCTAAATCTGTCTCATGAATTATTTGATGGTATTTATGAATATCTTTAAAGTACGAAGGTGTATCAAAAACTTCGATATTATTTTTGAATGATTTTATAAAGTATTCAAATGCTTCTCTTGATTTTTTTCCAAGAAGCTTCCAATGATCAGTTTTGTAAAAAATAAATTTAGGATCAAACAAAGGTCCTTTTTTTGTTTCTGCTAACATTTCATCACTAGAGTAATGAACTGTTGCTGTATCATAATTATCTTTTTTGATTAAAATTTTAGCAAGAAGAGCAACATCTTCTACCGATCTTCCAAAAACACCAATATGATCTAATTTTTCAGATGTTTTAAGAACTCCATTTCTACTTATTAATCCATAACTGGGCTTATAGCCAACAACTCCACAATAAGATGCAGGTCTTATAACCGAACCTCCTGTTTGAGAACCAATTGCAAGCGGAGCCATAAAAGAAGCTACTGCTGCAGCAGATCCACTAGATGATCCACCTGGAGTTCTAGAATAATCATGAGGATTTGTAGTTTTTGGGGGACCTAAAAAAGCTAATTCAGATGTTGCTGTTTTTCCCATCACAATCGCTCCAGCTGAAATTAATAAATCAACTATTTCAGCATTCTGAGAATATGATTTGCCTTTTCTTATTGATGTTCCACATTCTGTAGGCATATCAAGAGTTCCAACAATATCTTTTACTGCAACAGGAATTCCATGAAGTGGACCAAGAGGTTTTCCTAAATTTCTATGTTCATCCGCCTCTGCTGCTTTTTCTAATAAAAGTTTTTTGTCAAAGTGCGCCCATGCTTTTACGTCTTTTTCAAATTTGTTTATTCTGTCGATATAAATTTTACACAACTCTACTGAAGTAATTTGAGAATCTTTAATTTTTCCAGCAAGTTCTTCAACTTTTAACGAAAAAACATCTGTCATTTTTTTTTATTGTGCAAATAAAGTTTCTGGCAACCAAAGTGCTATTCCTGGGAACATATACATTAAAAACATTGCAAAAATTACAATTGCTAAGAAAGGCATTATTCCTCTAAATATATCCAAAAGTTCTACATTAGATTTTTGAACTCCTTTTAAATAATAGGCTGACATTGCCATTGGTGGAGTTAAGAAAGAAGTTTGCAAATTTAAAGCAATTAACATTGCAAAGAAATACGGATTAACACCAAACACTTCTAACAATGGCAAGAATATTGGAACAAAAATAATCAAAATTTCAGTCCATTCTAAAGGCCATCCTAAAAGGAAAATGATTATTTGAGTGATGATTAAAAACTGCCACGTAGTAATATTTATAGAAGTAAAGAAGTGCTCAAATACTTCGTGTCCACCTAAATAAGAAAATACTGATGAGAAAGTCCAGGAACCAATAAACAACCACATGATCATTGCAGTTGTTTTAGCGGTTAAAAATACAGACTCTTTAAAGTTTTGCCATTTAAGTGTTTTATAAAACCAAGATAAAAGGATTGCTCCAAAAGCTCCTGCTGCAGCTGCTTCTGCTGGAGTTGCAATACCTGCTAAAATAGTTCCCAAAACAAGCATAATTAAACCAAACAGCGGAACGAAAGAAACTAAAACTTCTTTTAGAATTTCACCAGTTGGTGGGATATCTTCTTTTGGAGGTCTAGGAGCTATCGATGGATTTAACCATGCTCTAAATACTGCATAGGCAATATAAAGACCTGCTAAAAGTAAACCTGGGAATATTGCTGCTGCAAAAAGTCTTAAGGGTGATAGTTGGGCTATTACGGAATAAACAATAAGCATAATGCTTGGTGGAATTAAAATTCCTAAACATCCACCAGCACAAATTATTCCTGACGCAAATTTTTTATCATATCCTGCTTTAACCATTGCAGGCCAAGCTAACAGTCCCATCAAAGTTACAACGGCACCAATAATTCCTGTTGCAGTCGAAAATAAAGTACACGTAATTAATGCAGCTACCGCCATTGAAGCTGGGAGCTTGTGTGCAGCCAATCTAATTGCAAAAAATAATTTAGCTACAATTCCTGCTCTTTCAACAAGATAGCCCATGAATAAAAATAAAGGTACAGCAGTAAGAACATTGTTGTCCATTACCGTGTAAGTGTTTTGAACAAACAATTGGAATATACGATTATCAAAAATGTGCTCCATCATTGTTGCATCGTAATATGCAAAATATCCAAACCCAATTCCCATAGCCATTAAAGTAAAGGCAATCGGAAAACCTAAGAGAACTGCAAACAAAAACATACCCATCATCAAAATTGCAATTTCTGGATTTGTTAAACTAAATAACATTTTTATCGTCCTCTTCTTGAGCTGTTCTCATTAAAACTTGTTCTGTTTCTTCTGCCACAACCATTCTTGCTGGCCATTGTCCTGTTTGAATGCAAATAATTGATCTGAATACTTCGCTAATCCCTTGAATTATTAATAAAACACCAGCAGCTGGTATCATAGTTTTAACCATATAAATTTGAATTTGAGCTGGACTACTCCAACTAGTCTCTTTTATTTTCCAAGCAAGCGCTGCATACTCATATCCGTAAAAAGCTAATGCAATTACTCCTGGGAAAAAGAAAATAAAATATAATACTAAATCAATCCAAGCCTGGGTTCTTTGACTAAACAATCTATATATAACATCTCCTCTTACGTGAGATTCCGTAGCCAAACAATAAGCTCCCGACATCATTAAAATTGCACCATACATTTGCATACTAAAATCAAAATTCCATAGCGTTGGCGAATTAAAAACGTAAGCCATCACTACTTCATAAACAGTTCCTCCCATTAAAACTACGATGCACCAAGAAAAAGCTTTTCCCATTGATGTGCTGAGAGTATCTGCAAATTGAATAAATGACTTCATATCAAAGAAATATATTAAAATACGTGTAAAAAAAAGGGGGTTTTTCAACCCCCTTTTAAATTTATTTTAAAGTTAATTAGATTTTAACTTTTTCGATTGGACCAAACTCATTTTCATAAGCTAATTTGTAGTTCGGTTGATTCATCAACAGATACTTCATAGTTCTCTTAGCGTATGCTTTTTGTGAGTCTACTACTTTCTTGAAGAAAGCGTCTTTAGCAGCAAACTCTCCTACAACTTTATCCCAGCCTTTTAATTGCTCAGCTAAAATTGCATCAGATGTTTGGTAAACGTTTACCTTATGCTCATTCATCAACTTAGCAAGGTCAGTTGAATATCTAACTAATGCTTTGAAGTAGTTATCTGAGTTTGCAGCGTAAGCAGCATTTCTCAAGATAGCTTGATGAGCTGGTGAAAGGCTATCGTATCTTTTCTTGTTAATCGGCACTTCAAACATTTCCTGAGATTGGTGGAAACTTCCTAAGTGATAATGTTTAGATACGTCTTGCATTCCAAACTGTGAGTCTGATGTTGGGTTGTTAAACTCAGCAGCATCAATCAAACCAGTTTTCATTGCCGGTTGGATTTCACCACCTGGTAACTGTCTTACAACCATTCCCATAGCAGTTAAAACGTTAGTCGCTAGACCAACAGTTCTATACTTCATACCTTTAACATCAGATACTTTAGTTACGTTCTTTTTGAACCAACCAAAAGGCTGAGCAGGCATTGGCATATGGAAGAAACCGTAGTAATTAAATCCTACGCTTTTTACAGCTTCATCGTACAAAGCTCTTCCTCCACCATACTCCATCCATCCCATAACTTCTTGAGATGACATTCCGTATGAAGGACCTGTTCCAAAAAGAGATGCAGCAGGGTTTTTTCCGTACCAGTATGCTGTCACCCAGTGACCCATATCTACTACCCCAGAACTAACTGCTTGACCAATTTCAGAAGTTTTTACAACTGCTCCAACTGGTTGCACATCAATTTTTAATTTACCATCTGACATATCGCTAACCATTTTCGCATAGTCTGACGCCATTTCGAAAAAGATGTTAGCACCTGATGGCCAAGCAGCTTGCATTTTTAAAGTAACGTGACCGTCACCTAAAGCAATGTTTGGCATAGCTACTGCTGCTGCTGTTGCTGCACCAGTTGCTGCCGCTGCTTTGAAGAACTTTCTTCTTGAAGGAGTTTTAGAACTCTTCAAAGATTTTTTATTCTTAATCATTTATTCTCCTCTAGTTAATTAACTTGGCGTGCACTAAAACATATTTTTAGATTAGAGTCCTTCTAAAAAGTGACCTAGAATGGGTTAGATAGGATTTTTTTGCAATTATAGGTAGAATTTAAAACCTAAATTAGTTTATTATTTTCGTAAATACAGCATTTTTCAGCTGGTATATGTAGTTTAATTTTTTCAACTGAAATTTCAATTTCTCTATTAACTTTAGACTTAATTTCAAAGTTATCCATTCTTGCAGTAATCAATTTGTAATTACCAAAATCTTCAACTTTTTGGACATTTACATCAATAAGATTATCACTTTGATTTTTTGCAATTTTAATAAACTCAGATCTAATTCCTAATTTTATATTTTTACTTTTTAAATTAGACAAACCGGTTTATTCATTAAAATTTAGTTAACTTTATTAACGCAATTACCAGTTCTAAAAAATTCTTCTATATTGTCTATCGCTAAATTTCCCATTGCAATTCTAGTATCTTTTGTAGCGCTTCCTAAATGAGGCAAAACAAAAACACTCGGGATTTTTAAATAACCAGGGTTTAAGTTTGGTTCATTTTTATAAACATCTAATCCTGCAGCATAAATTTTTCTTCTATTCAATGCATCAATTAAAGCTTCATCATCAACTATATCACCTCGAGCAACATTTGTTATCACAGCACCTTTAGGGAAATACTCAACTGTCTCTTTATTTATTAGGTTTTCTGTTTCCTTTGTAGCTGGGCAACAGATAGATAAAACATCTGCAACTGAAAAAAGACTTTTTATACTGTCATGATAAATTGCGCCCTGCTCTTTATCTTCACTTAATTTTGAACGATTATGATAATGAATAACCATGCCTAAAGATTTGGCAATTTTTGCAATTTTTTGACCGATACGTCCCATACCTAAAATTCCTAATCTTGTTCCTGTTAACTGTTTTCCAATTAAATAATCTGCGGACCATTTCCATCCACCCTCACGAGCAGACTCAATTCCTTCTGACGCTCTTCGACAAGCTCCTAATATAAGTAATATTCCTATCTCAGCTGTAGCATCTGACAAAACTTCTGGAGTATTAGTGACAGCAATACTTCTTTTTTTAGCAGCATCTAAATCAATGTTTCCAAAACCAACTGCAAAATTTGAAATTATTTTAATACTATCTGGAAGTTTATTTATTATATCAGCATCTAATTTTTCAGTTAAAGATGATAAAATTCCATCACATCCTTCACTCATTTCAATAATTTTTGATTGTGAATAAAGTTCATCATTTGAATTAAATTTAGCTTCAAATAATTTTGATGCTTTATCTTCACTCTCTCGGATCAGTCTTCTAGTAATTAAAATTTTTTTCATAAAACCCCTATTTTAAAATTTCAGGTTTGGGACCGCCTGTGTACCAATCTAAAACTTCAATTGTATGTAAAATTGGGACTTTAGTACCATGAGAAATTTGGGTAATACAACCAATATTTCCTGTTGAAATAAAATCAGGATTTAAACTTTCAATGTTATTTACCTTATTTTTTAATAGTTGTTTTGCAATTTTTGATTGTAAAATATTATAAGTTCCAGCTGATCCACAACAAATATGTCCTTGTGGAATTTCCATTATTTCATTGTCAGTTTTTTCAAGTAATGAAATTGGTTGTGAATGAACTTTTTGACCATGTTGCATTGAACATGCAGAGTGATAAGCAACTTTATATTTCTTTCCTTTAGATTTTATATTTAACTTTAAACTTTCAAAAATATATTCAGAAATATCTCTTGTAAGATCTGATATGACTTTGGCTTTTTTACTTAACTCTTTGTTATCTCTAAAAATAAAACCATAATCCTTCATGGTAGTACCACAACCCGATGTATTAGATAAAATTGCATCTAAATTTCCCTTTTGATGCTCTTCATACCAAGTATTTATATTGTTTTTAAAATCTTGATGAGCATCCTCTTCTTTTCCTAGATGGTGATTTAAAGATCCACAGCAACGAATTTTTTTTGGAACTACAACTTCAACCCCATGTCTATTTAACAATCTAATTGTTGCTTCATTTATTTGGGGTGAAATTTCTTTTTGCACACATCCAGTTAACAGAGCAACTCTTGCTATTCTTTTCTTGTCTGAAACTTTATAAATCTCTTTGATAGGTAAAGTTTTTTTTGGAAAAGTTGTTGGCATTAATTCAATCATGTCTTTAATCTTTGTAGGCATTAAGAATTTGAATGGCATTGCCAATTTAACAAAAAAACTTGAGAGTCTAAATACTTTAACATTTGGTAAAGTGATTGATAAAAAATATCTAATTAGTTTATCAAAAAAAGATCTTTCATAATTTTTTTCAATATATTTTTTTCCATGATCTATGATGTGCATGTAATTCACACCAGCAGGACAAGTAGTCATACAGCTATAACATGAAAGACAACGATCAATGTGCTTAACAACTTTTTCAGTTGGTTTTCTATTATTTTCCAACATGTCTTTAATAAGATAAATTCTACCTCTTGGTCCATCCAACTCATCACCTAACAGCTGATGTGTGGGACAAGTAGCATTACACATTCCACAGTGAACACACTTTTTAAATACTTTTTCTGTAGCAAAATTATCAGAGTCTTTAAGTTGCTGTTCAGTAAATTTTGTCTGCATTAAATTCCTCTATACATTTTTCCAGGGTTTAAAATTCTTTTTGGATCAAAACTTTTTTTAATTTTTTCTGAAATCATCAAACGTACATCATCGACGGTAAAAATTGACTCTCCATAATCATAATCTGCAGAAGTTTTTATTACAGTTAAATAACCACCAGAATCCAGAGCTATTTTTTTTAGCTCTTTTATTTTTTCCTCTTTTTGTTCATCAACCTCTATCCAAAATAATGATCCACACCAATCCACAAAATATTTATATTTATTATCTAAAAATTTTAATAAATTTGATCCTTTTGCTGGAGGGATAACCATTCTGATTAAATTATTTTTAGTATTCTCAAAAATTTCTAAATTATTAATTTTTTTCCAAAGTGGTTCTGATTGGTGAACATCTAAAGTTGATGTTTCAAATTTATCAAGTTCGAGCTCTTTACTTAAATTTTTAATTTTTTCTTTAATTGAAATTTTATCTCCCTCTACTCTAAAAGCTAAAAAAGAGGTATTTGATTTTAAATCATTAAATTTTAGTACAGAATTTTTTTTCTTCAAAAAATCATCATCCTTTGATTTATTAGGAACATACACCGCTCCTGATATTTCACTGCTGGAACTTGATAATTTAATAAATAAATCAAAAATTTCTTCAGATTTATCAATATAAATTGAAATTGTATTTGAAGAATCTTTTTTTGGTAGAACTTTTAAAGTGATTTCTGTTAAAGCTACTAATGTACCAAAGGATCCTGCTATGAGTTTTGACAAATCATAACCAGTAACATTTTTAACTACTGTACCACCTGACTTAATAATATCCCCTTTACCATTTACTCCTTTAAAGCCCAAAACATGATCTCTAACACTTCCAACTTTAAACCTTCTTGATCCCGCATAATTACAGGATAAATACCCTGCTATAGTTCCTTTATTAGATACACCATTTTTTATATAACCAAAATCAATAGGCTCAAAAGCTAATTCCTGATTATTTTCATCAAGTGTTTTTTCAACTTCTTCTATTGGCGTACAAGCCTTTACTTTAATATACAATTCTTCAGGTCTGTAATCTATTATACCTGTTAACTTCGAAAGCGACATTGTGTTTGCTGATTGAGCTTTATTTCCTATAAAGCTTTTAGAGTTATGTCCTATTATTTCTGTTGGAGAATCGTTTTTATAAAGTTCTCTAATTAATTCTGAAACTTCACTTTCGTTTTTTGGATAATAGATGTTATTAGAATCTTGGAAGATCTGGGAATTTATCTTTGCTTTTATGGACATGAACCCTTCCTTCCTCCGCGCACTTTCTAAGAATAGGATATACTTTTCCAGGATTTAGTAAGTTTTTCTCATCTAATGATTTTTTAATATCTAACTGTTGTTGAATATCATTATCGTTGAACATCTCACACATAAGTTCTCTTTTTTCGATACCAACTCCATGCTCTCCTGTGATTACCCCCCCAAGTCTTACGCAAGTTTTTAATATTTCTGATCCAAACTCTTCAGTTTTTCTTAACTGTTCTTTATCATTCCCATCAAACATAATTAATGGATGTAAATTCCCATCACCTGCATGGAAACAATTTGCCACTGGTAAATTATATTTTTCTGAAAGTTTTTTTATTTCAAGTAAAGCTTCTGCGAGTTTGCCTCTAGGTATTGAGCCATCCATACAGTAATAATCTGGAGCCATTGCTCCACATGCTGGAAAAGCAGCTTTTCTCCCAGCCCAGAAAGATAATCTTTCTTTTTCATTTTTGCTTAGTTTTAAACTTGAACAATTATTTTTTTTACAGATTATCTCAACTTTTTTGATCAACTCGTTTACTTCAGACTCTGTTCCATCAAGTTCAACAATTAATAATAATTCTGCATCTCTTGGGTAACCAGCTTTACTAAAATTATCTGTTGCTTCTATAAGGGCTTTGTCCATTATTTCCATTCCAGCTGGAACTATTCCGCTTGAAATTATTTCAGACGCTGCATCTCCTCCTTCTTTAATAGATGGAAAACCAATTAAAGCTGCCTTAACAACTTCTGGTTTTTTTAGAATCTTGACAGTTACTTCGGTAACAACTCCTAATAATCCTTCTGAACCACAAATTAATCCCATTAGATCATACCCTTCTTGATCAAAAGATTTTCCTCCAATTTTACAAATAGTTCCATCCATCATTACCATTTCTACACCTAAAATATTGTTTGTAGTGGTTCCATATTTTAAAGAATGAACACCTCCTGAATTTTCAGCCACATTACCACCGATTGAACAAGCTAATTGGCTAGATGGATCTGGAGCATAATAAAAACCCTTATGTTCCACAGCATGAGTAATTCCTAAGTTAGTAACACCAGGTTGAGTGATTACACATTTATTCTCATAATCAATTTCTAAAATTTTATTAAATTTTCCTAAACCTAAAAGGATGGCATCTTGCAAAGGTAATGCTCCACCGGATAAACCTGTTCCAGCTCCTCTTGGAACTACTTTGATATTTTCTTCATTACAATATTTAAGAATTTCACTAACTTCTTTAGTGTTTTCAGGCAAGACCACAGCTAAAGGCGTTTGGATATAAACTGAAAGCGCATCAGTTTCATAAGGTCTTAATTCATCAGCTTCGCTTAAAACATTTTCTGGATTAGTTAGACTTGATAGTTTTTTTACTATTTGAGATTTATTAGATACAATAGACCTATCAATTTTTGGTAAAGCTATTTCAGACATAACTTAACCTAGCATTTTTTTGATATTTTCCAATGCGTTAGAAATGTTATCCTGAGATGCAGCAAAGCTAAATCTTACGTAATCTTTGCATGTTTTTCCAAATGCCGTGCCTGGGACAATAGCAACACCCGCTTCATGCATAGCTCTTTTACAAAACTCTGAACCATCCATTCCTGTCCCTATGACTTTTGGAAATGCATAAAATGCTCCTCCTGGCAAACTGCATTCTACTCCAGGTAGACTATTCAGTCCTTCATGAATTAATTTTCTTCTTTGAGTAAATTTTTCCATCATCAAATCAATTGAGTCGTCTGGTCCATCAAGTGCTGCTATTCCTGCAAATTGAGCCGCAGCATTAACACAAGAAACACTATTGATTAGTAATTTATTAATATGTTCAATTAAATTTTCAGGCCAAAAACTCCAACCTAATCTCCAACCTGTCATTGAGTAAGCTTTGCTCCAACCTTCTAAAACAATTAGTCTTTCTCTTAACTCTGGATAATTAAAGAATGTTGGCATTTCTTTATTATCAAATATTTGTCTACTGTATATTTCATCACTCAAAATAGTTACATGAGGATGTTTTTTTAAACCTTCTGCTAATTTATCAATTTCAGATTTCTCAACAAAACTTCCAGTTGGATTATTAGGATTAATTAAAATTAACAATCTAGTTTTTTCAGTTATTAAAGATAAAATTTTATCTGCACTAAATTTCAAATCTTTATCTTCTGTTAAGTCATAAGGTACAGCAGTAGAGCCTGTATAATTAATCATAGACTCATAAATAGGAAAAGCTGGTGTAGGATGAATAATTTCTGCTCCTGGCTCACCAAAACACTGTATCGCATAATGCATTGTAGGTTTACCACCTGGCATTATGATAACTCTTTCTGGATCTACTTCAGCGTTATATCTTTTCTTGATCCATCTAGTAACCGCTTGTCTGCACTCTAAAATTCCGTTCGAAAGCACGTAGCCATGGTGACCATCATCTAAAGCTTTCTTTGCAGCTTCAACTACATGTTTGGGTGTTTTAAAATCTGGCTGACCTAACCCAAGATGTATCATTGGGTTTCCTTGTGCCTCTAATTTTTTAGCTTCAGCTAAAACTGAAAAAGCACTTTCTGTTCCAAGTCTATCAAGTGACGCTGCTAGTTTCATAATAAAATTGGAAAATATACATAAATTAAATTAATTGTCTATTAAGATAAAATTTGAATTTCCTTAATTTATCTTAATTTCTGTAGATTATTTTTGATGCATCAAGATCTTTTACGGATTTACAGCCCATCAAAATCATATTTCTTCTAATTTCTTTTTGCATGTTCTCTAGTAATCTTTCAACACCTTGTTGTCCTCCAGCACCTAAACTAAAAAGAAAAGCTTTTCCAAAACTGCAAGCTGTTGCACCGGCTGCAAGAGCTTTTAAAACATGTGTTCCTCTTCTTACTCCACCATCAAGAATAATTTCTAATTTATCTCCTACCGCATCTGAAATTGCTTTTACTTGATCAAAAGGTGATCTCGATCCATCTAATTGTCTTCCACCATGATTAGATATCATTATCGCGGTACAACCTATATCAATTGCTCTCTTTGCATCTTCAACGGACATTACACCTTTTAGTGCCATTGGTTTATTCCATTTTTTAATACAGTATTCTGCATCTTTCCAATTCATCGCTGGATCATATTGCTCATTAATATAATCCATTACTGATTTGGCAATGTTTGTTCCTTTATCAGTTTTGTTTTTAATATTTGCTAATTCAAATTTTTTATTAGTAAAATATTTAAAAACCCAACCAGGTCTCATAGCAAAACTTAGTAAACTATCTAAAGTAAATTTAGGTGGGGTAGTAAATCCTGTTCTATGGTCTCTTTCTCTGTTACCAGCAACTAAAGTATCAACAGTAATACACATACCGTCAAAATTTGCTCTGCTGCATCTATCAATTAAATCATCGGTAATTGATTTATCCTTATGGATATAAAGTTGAAATAGTTTTGGACCACTAGAAACATTCGCAACTTCTTCTATAGAAAATGATGCCATTGTAGACATGCTATAAATCGTATTAAATTTTTCTGCTGCTCTAGCGGAAGCTTTATCACCTTCTGGATCATACAAGCTTTGCATTGCTGTAGGAGATAGAAATAAAGGCATATCAATTTTTCTCCCAAAAACTGTTGTGGATAAATCTGGCTCTCCAACGCTGTTTAAAATATTAGGAACTAAATCACAGTCATTAAACGAATCTGTATTTCTATTTAAAGTTATCTCATCATCAGCACCTCCATCAATATAATGAAATATGGGTGCTGGAAGTTTCTTCTTGGCTAATTTTCTAAAATCATCAAAATTATAGCAATCATTCAAATTCATATAAGATGTATTAGAAACTTTTAAAGAAATTAAACATATAACTATTTGCCCCAGGATTTTTACTTCCTAAACTTGCATTGGATAAGTGGTTATATGAAAAACCAAATTGACTACTTTCAGACATATCTAGAGATATTTGAAGTTCTGTTTTAAATTCTAAGACATGACCAAGATCTTTTCCATCTCCTTCATGATACAACCCAGGAGCAAAACTTGGATTGAAATTTAAAGACCCTATTTTATATTGCGCTTCAACTCCTGTATAAACATAAGCTGCACTGTCAGCTGTGATAAGAGCGCCGGTTACAGGTGACAAATTTCCTAAAAAGGTGTCTCTATTTAGATTTTCATTTTGATGCTGAAAACCTATTAATTCTGATTTTTTTCCATCATCACTAAAATCAAACATTCCTGTGTAAACATTAAACTCAGTATTTAAATCCCTCTGTTTGATTTCTTCTGCATTTGGTGAAATTGTTAATGCTAGAAATGTAATTAAAATCAGAATTTTTTTAAAATGCATTTTGGATTAATTTTTAAATTTTAATTTTTTTAGGATTATTGCACCTCCAAGTAAAAATATCAATATTGGCAATAACCAAAGAATATAAGTATTTTTATTTAAACCAGGATCATACAAAATCCATTCTCCATATTTATCCTTAAAAAAATCATAAATTTGATTTTCAGATAATCCTTCCTCAAGTTTTTTATCAACTAAAATTTTCATACTATTTGCAAAATCAGAATCTGAATCGTACACAGATTGACCCTGACAAATTAGACATCTTAAATTTTTCGTAATCTTATTTCTTTCGAGCTGGTCACCAGCAAATGATAAATTTGGAATTAATAATAAAATAATTAAAATAATTTTTAAAATTCTCATTTTATAATCGAGTTAATTTCATTAATTAATTGTTCATTTAATGGCCCAATATATTTTGCAACTATTTTATTTTTATGAATTAAAAAAGTTTCTGGCACACCATATGCCCCCCACTCTATTGAAATTGTACCATCTTCATCTAATAATATTGTTTCGTATGGATTTCC
>CACCRN010000003.1 GCA_902548405.1 uncultured Pelagibacteraceae bacterium
AAAAAAAGGTATTTAAAGTAGGATTTGCCTTTTCTTTTCAAGAATTAAAAGAAGTACCAGTTAATAATTATGATAAGAAGCTTGATTTAATAATTACTGAAAGAAGTTTAATATTTTGAGAATTTTATTTTTAGGCGATGTTGTTGGTATTTCGGGGTGCTCTAAACTTACAAGCAGCTTACTTAGTGAAATTAAAACAAAAAAAATTGATTTTGTTATTGCTAATGGTGAAAATGCTGCAGCTCAAGGGGTTGGTTTGACGGAGGAAATTTGCAAAGATTTCTATAACTGTGGTGTTAACGTAATAACAACTGGTAATCATGTATGGGATCAAAAAGAAATCATGAAGTACATAGAAAAAGAAGAGAGATTGTTACGTCCTAAAAACCTTTTTGAACCTGCACCGGGCCGAGGATTTCAAATTTTCAAAACTGATAAAAATATTAGAATCGGTGTACTTAACCTTATGGGCAATGTTTTTATGAAAAAGTGTGAAGATGTTTTTGAAACTTCAAAAAAATTTTTAAGTGAATTCAATTTAAAAGATGACTACGATTTATTAGTAGTTGATTTTCATGGTGAAATTACTAGTGAGAAAAATGCTATAGGTCATTTTTTTGATGGTCATGCAACGTTAGTTGTTGGAACTCACACTCATATTCCAACTAATGATGCAAGAATACTAAACAATGGTACTGGATACCAGACAGACGCTGGTATGTGTGGGGATTATGACTCTGTAATTGGGATGGATAAGGAAAATTCCTTAAACAGATTTCTAAAAAAAGACTCGGTCAAACATTTTCCAGCAGTTGGGGAAGGGACTTTGTCTGGTGTTATTGTTGATTGTGATATAAATACTGGTTTAGCTAAAAACATTAATAGTTATATATTTGGAGATAAACTAAAAAATATTTAATTTATATATGGCAGGTCATTCTCATTGGGCAGGTATTAAACATAAAAAAGGAAAAGCTGATAAGCAACGTTCAAAAATATTCTCAAAGTTATCTAAAGAAATTACAGTAGCTGCAAAACTTGGAGACAAAGATCCTGCAATGAACCCAAGATTAAGATCAGCAGTACAAGCTGCAAGATCAGCAAATATGCCAAAAGATAATATAGAAAGAGCAATAGATAAATCTTCTGCTGCATCTGGTGCAAATTTTGAAAACTTGAGGTATGAGGGATTTGGACCAAACAAAATTGCTGTAATTGTTGAAACTTTAACTGACAATAAAAATAGAACAGCTTCCAATGTGAGAACCATTTTTCAAAAATCTGGTGGAAGTTTAGGTACGCAAGGATCAGCATCTCATAACTTTAAACAACTTGGGATAATAAAGATTGATAAAAATGAAATATCAGAAGACAAAATTTTTGAATTGGCTATAGAAGCTGGTGCAGAGGAATGTATTTCTCACAATGAATTTCATGAAGTTCAATGTGTTTCAAATGAAATTTATAATGTTAAAAAAAATTTAGAAAATACAATTGCAAATTTTATTTCCACAGAGATTGAGTGGGTGCCAATCAATAGTGTTGATATTCAAAATGATGAAAAAGAGAGTGTGATTGAGTTTTTAGAAAATCTAGAAGATGACGATGATGTCCAGAACGTTTTTTCAAACGTAAATTTGGGAAATATTTAATGTTAATAATCGGAATTGATCCAGGTATATCAGGATCTATATGTTTTTTAGAAGATGGAATAATTAAAGATGTGCTTGAGATGCCAACAATGACTGAAGGGAAAAAAAATAAAAAGCAAGTTAATGGATCTCAAATATATAATGAAATTTCTTTTAGAATAAAAACATATGAAAAAAAAAATATTAAAGTTGTTATAGAACAAGTTTCAGCTATGCCAGGTCAAGGTGTAACTAGTATGTTTAATTTTGGTCAATCTTTTGGAATTTTAAAAGGTATTTGCAGTGCAATGCAATTACCAATTTATTTTGTAAGACCTGCAAAATGGAAAAAATATTTTAATTTAATTAATTCAGAAAAGGATGCTAGCAGGACAAGAGCTATTGAAATATTTCCTTATTTTTCGTCAAATTTATCTAAAAAAAAAGACTCCAATAAAGCTGATGCAATTCTGATAGCTAGTTATTTTCATGAAACATACAAAAATGACTAATCTTTAAAATTATATAGTCAAATTCATGACACAATTAAGTGTGATGAGTGATTATGGAAGCAGACATAGCCGCAAATGCATTAGACTTAGGAACAAATACAGATTTTTCACTTCTAAGTTTATTTTTAAAAGCAGACATAATTGTTAAAGCAGTAATGATTAGCTTAATACTTTGCTCAGTATACTCATGGGCGGTGATTATAGAAAAATATAGACTATTTAAAAAAATAAATAAATCTTCAGAGGAATTTGAAGAAAAATTTTGGAACTCTAAATCTGCTGAAAATTTTTATAACAGTTTACCAAATAATTTAGAAGACCCAATGTCTTTGGTATTCCAAAATGCTATGGAAAACTTACTTAAGAAAAAATCAAAAACAAATATAAGTGAAAGAATGACAGCCTTCCTTGAGGGAGGAATAGAAAAAGAAATGTCAAAGATTGAAAAGGGATTTACATTTTTAGCAACCGTAGGTTCAACTGCTCCATTTATTGGATTATTTGGGACTGTTTGGGGTATTATGAATTCTTTTCAATCAATTGCAATTTCAAGAAATACTAGTCTTGCAATAGTTGCACCTGGTATTGCAGAAGCATTATTCGCAACTGCATTAGGACTGTTAGCTGCGATACCTGCTGTAGTTGCTTACAATAAATTTAATACAGACGCAAAAAAATATTCAGAAAAATTAGAGAATTTTTCAAAAAGATTTTTAACAATAATTTAAATGGCTTTTAAATTAAATCGCTCATCAAAAGAACCAATGAGTGAGATTAACGTCACTCCTTTTGTTGATGTGATGTTGGTTCTATTAATTATATTCATGGTCACTGCACCGCTTTTAACAGTAGGTGTTCAGGTTGATCTACCTGAGAGTTCAGCAGATTCTTTGCCTGAGGAAACAGAACCTTTAACATTATCTATCAATGCTAAAGGTGAAATTTTTATACAGGAGTCAAAAGTTGAATATGACAATATAATTACTAAAGTTTTAGCTGTTTCAAAAAATAGAACTGACACAAGAATTTATGTAAGAGGTGATAAAACAATAAACTATGGAAGAGTTTTAGAGATAATGGGCTTATTATCTGGATCTGGTTTTACAAAAGTTGCGCTAATCTCTGAGCCCCTTAAACAAAGGTAGTTACAGTGAAGAGTAGTAGTATCGCTATATCCTCAGCTTTACACATATCTTTAGTTGTCCTTACAGCTTTAAGTTTGCCTTTTCTCTCAAAAAAACCCATTGATATTCCACCCATAGTCTCTGTTGAATTAATTCAAATAACAGAAGAAACAAATATTCCTTTTGCGCCTAAAGCAAAAAAAATTATTGAAAAAATAAAAGAAAAAGAAAAAAAACTTGTCTCAGAACAAGCTCCACCCAAAAAGGTAAAAAAAACTAAAACTAAGACTGTTGTCTCAGAGAAAAAAAACAAAACGATAGAAAAACAAAATCCTGAAGCTGTCCCTTTGCCAGATAAAGAGGTAAAAAAATTAAAGACCAAAGAGGAAAAAAAACAAAATCCAGAAAAAGTAGATAATCAAGTAAAACAAGTATCTGAGTTTGAAAAAAAAGATTTATTTGATCCAAACAATATTGCAGCATTAATAGATAAATCAAAAGAAGAAACAGCAGAAAAAGTGAAAACCAATAATGATGTTACTCAAGATCAAGTGAGAAACATTGAAAACTCTAAACTAACTTTAAGTGAGGAAGATGCTTTAAAGGCCCAAATATTTGGTTGTTGGAGCATACCTTTAGGTTTGCCTTATGATGAAAATTTACTAGTTAGAATAAAGTTAAAGCTTAAACCAGATGGTTCAGTCAGCAAAACTGAGATTTTAGATCATGCTAGAATGAATAAACCTGGACAAGGTTTTTATAAAGTCCTAGCAGAAAGTGCCTTAAGAGCAGTAAGATTATGTCAACCTTTGAGAGTTCCAGCTTCTGGTTACGAGAGATGGAAAGAATTACAATTAAATTTTGATGCAAGAGAGATGTTAGGAGGTTAGTATAAAGAATTTATGATTAAAAAATTTATAATTCTCATTTTTATTTTTTTTCCTATCAAAGCTTCAGCATTAATTGAAGTTGACATCACAAGGGGAAACTTAAACCCTCTTCCACTTGCAGTCTCACCATTGTCAATAGATGAAACATCTAGAAAAAATTTTCAACAGATCTTAGATAAAGAGAACATTGCATCTGAAATATCATTAATTGTTGAAAATAATTTAAGAACCTCAGGTTTATTTAATCCCTTAGATAAAAAAGCATTTTTACAAGCTCCAGATATAGCAAATTTAAAACCAAGATTTGAGGATTGGAATTTAATTAAAGCTCAAGCTCTTATCACGGGTAAAGTAAACTATATTAATGATAAATTAAGAGTAGAGTTTAGACTTTGGGATGTGCTTGCTGCAAAAGAGATGATGGCTTTAGCATTTACAACTGTACCAACAAATTGGAGAAGAGTTGGCCATATAATATCAGATAAAGTATATGAGAGGTTAACAGGAGAAAAAGGGTATTTTGATACAAGAATAATTTATGTAGCTGAAGAAGGACCAAAAACACAAAGAATAAAAAAATTAGCTATCATGGATCAAGATGGTGCAAATAACAAATTTCTAACTTTAGGAAATGAGCTTGTACTTACTCCACGATTTAACCCTGCTAGCCAAATGGTTACTTATCTATCTTATTTTAAAAATATGCCACGTGTTTATCTTTTAGATATTGAAACCGGAACACAGGAAGTAGTTGGAGATTTTCCTGGAATGACATTTGCTCCTAGATTTTCACCTGATGGTAAAAAAATAATCATGAGTTTCGCAAAAGATGGAAAATCAGATATTTATACAATGAATTTAGAAACTCGATTAGTAGAGAGAATAACAAATCATCCTTCAATTGATACATCACCTTCTTATTCTCCAGATGGAAAATATATAACTTTTAACTCTGACAGAAGTGGTTACCAACAAATTTATGTCATGAAAAATGATGGAAGTGACGTGAAAAGAATTTCTTTTGGTAATGGTTTGTACGGAACACCAGTTTGGTCTCCTAGGGGTGATTTAATAGCATTTACAAAATTACATAAAGGAAAATTTTATATTGGAGTTATGCGAACAGATGGAACTGGTGAAAGATTGTTAACAGAAAACTATTATCAAGAGGCCCCATCTTGGTCTCCCAATGGAAGAGTTTTGATATTTTATAGAGAAACAAAAACTAATTCTAAAGGTGAAGGTTTTTCTGCTAAATTATGGTCTATTGATCTAACTGGGTATAATGAAAGATTGATAACAACTGAGACGGACGCGTCTGACCCATCCTGGTCGTCTTTATTAAGTAATTAATATCAATTTATCTTTAAATATTATGAAATTTCTTGATTTTTTGGGTTGAAACATCTATTTAGTTGTGAAAAAAATAGTATTTGAAAAAGCAGCAAGGAGCAAATTAATGAGATTAAACAAAATTTTCAAAAACACGTTATTAGTTATTTCTGCAGGGATAATTTTAACAGCGTGTGCAACTAAAAAAGAAGTAGCCGTTGAAAAAGAGGCACCAAAAGAAACTAAAAAAGAAGAAGTAACTAAAATTGAAAAAATTGCAGGTCAAATGCAAGGTGATGTTTACGTTGGAACAGAAAGCGTAAAATATTTAGCAGACGGTGTTGCTGATAGAGTGTTCTTCGCAACTAACGAATCTATATTAACTACAGCTTCAAGAGAAACATTAAGAGCCCAAGCTGCTTGGTTAAGAGAAAATTCTAACATCACAGTTGTTTTAGAAGGTCATGCAGATGAAAGAGGAACAAGAGAATATAACTTAGCACTTGGTGAAAGAAGAGCTAACGCTGCAAAAGATTATCTAATGACTTATGGTGTTTCATCAGACAGAATTACAGTAATCAGTTATGGTAAGGAAAGACCTGTTGATTCAGGATCAAATCCTTTAGCATGGTCTAAAAACAGAAGATCAGTTACTGTTAAAGCAAATTAAAAAATTTTTAAAAAAGACCCTAAAATTTAAAACTTTTAGGGTCTTTTTTTTGCCTTTTTATAATCATATAAAAATTTGATGAGATCACTTTTAAGATCAACATTATTTAATTTATTAATAATACTAAATTTCTTTTTTTCAGGAATTGCTCACTCAGATAACCACAATATTTATGAAATTTTAGATTTAATTAAAAAAGATTTAAAAACTCTTGAAAGAGCCGTTTACTCTGGATCAATTGAAATAGAAAATAATACAAATAATCAATCAGTATCAAGTCTTGATAATAATTCTGAGGATGTTTTGACTAGACATTTATTAAAGTTATCAGAGGTAGAAGAGCAGTTTAGAGAACTTACTAATAAGTTTGAGGAAATTAATTTTAAGCTTGATAAACTTTCAAATAGAGTATCCAAGTTACAGTCTGATAATCAGATAAGGTTTCAAGATATAGAAAATGATTTGAGTTCTGTTAGTTTAATTGACAGCAATCAACAACTGAGTGCTGCACCCAAAATCGAAAAGCAAATACTTCCTGGAAGCTCACAGCCTCAGGACTTAGGTGCAATTTCTTACAAAGATATGGAAACTTCAGAAGAAAACCAACAAATACAATCTGTTGATACAACAGCTTCTATTGTAGAAGAAACTTTTCAAGCGGAAGATAAAATTTTACCAATAGATTTAACTCCAAAAGAACAATATGAATTTGCAACAAGCTTCTTAAAAGTTGGGGATTATAGTACGGCTGAAAGAGCTTTTAGAGAATTTGTATTAACAAACCCTAAAGATGAATTAGCAGGTAGTGCTCAATATTGGTATGCAGAAACTTTTAGAATAAGACAACTCTATACTGATGCTGCTTCAGCTTATCTTGAAGGATATCAAAAATATCCAAAAGGTAAGAAAGCCCCAATTAATTTATTAAAACTTGGAGTTTCGATGGTTCAAATTGGTGAAAAAGATCAAGGTTGTAAGATGATAAATGGTGTAGAGTTGCAATATCCGAACGCAAATCAGTCTGTAATACAAAAAGCAAAATATGAGTCTAAAAAATTTGAATGCGTCAAGCAAGATTCATAAACAACTTTTTGATAAGTTAAGAAATAAAAGAATTTATAAAATCTATAATAAATTTGAAAATAATTTAAATTTAAATAATAATTTTACAGTTGCTGTATCAGGTGGTCCCGATAGCCTAGCTTTAGCTTTTTTTTCAAAAATTTACTCAATTAAAAAATCTTTAAAAGTTAAATATTTTCTGGTTGACCATAAATTGAGAAATAATTCATCTGTAGAATCTTTATTTGTAAAAAATCTTTTGAAGGATTTTTCTATAAATTTAGATATTTTAAAATGGAATGGGAAAAAACCCAAAAATAACATTCAATCTCTTGCAAGAAAAAAAAGATATAATCTCTTAATTAATCAATCAAAAAAATTTAAAATTAATAATATTTTATTTGGTCATCATGTAGATGATCTTTATGAAAATTTCTTTATAAGGCTTTTAAGAGGCAGTGGTTTAAAGGGTATAGTATCTTTAGACAAAACGACTTTGATTAATAATGTAAATATCTTAAGACCTTTAATAAATGTTGAAAAAAAAGATTTAATATACATCTCAAAAAAGGTCTTTAATAAATATGTAGAAGACCCTTCAAATGAAGATGAAATTTTTACAAGAGTGAGAGTAAGAAATTTAATTAAAAATCTTGAAAGTGAAGGTTTAGATAAAAGTAAATTTAAATTATCAATTAATAATTTAAAAAGTGTCGACCAATCAATCCAGTTTTTTTGTGAAAAAAATTTAAAAGAAAATTCGATTATTTCTCACAATAAAGTTGTATTAAAAGAAGAATTTTTTAACTTTCCTCAAGAAGTTTTGTTCAGGTCATTTTCAAAGATCTTACAGTTAGTTGGGAAAAAGTATTTTCCGCCCAGAGGTAAAAAAATTACCAATATTTTAGAAAATCTAGAGAGTAAAATTACTTTTAAGTCTACACTTGGAAATTGTGTAATAAAAAAAATCAAGAAAACTGTAATTGTATATAAAGAGCGTTAATATCACTAAATTTATAGTTATTTTGTCACTTGTTTAATTTGCAATAATTCTTATCTTTACACCATGAATTTCAAAAATTTGGCTATGTGGGGGATAATAGTTTTTTTAACTATTGGTCTTTATAACATGTTTAAAAATCCTCAATCAAATATTAGAGGAGGAAACCAAATAATTTTTTCAGATTTTTTAACTTCAGTTGAAAATGGAGAAGTTTTAAAAGTTGAGATACAGGGAAACAACATCAAGGGTGTTTACTCAAATGGAAATTCATTTTCAACTTATGCTCCAAACGATCCAAATTTAATTGAAAAATTATCAGATAAAGGAGTAAGTATTTCAGCAGCTCCGTTAGAAGAAAAAATGCCGTCTTTATTTGGTGTATTACTTTCTTGGTTCCCAATGCTTTTATTAATTGCTGTTTGGATATTTTTTATGCGACAGATGCAAGGTGGAAAAGGTGGAGCAATGGGATTCGGCAAGTCAAAAGCTAAAATGATGAATGAACTTAAAGGCAAAGTAACATTTAATGATGTTGCTGGAGTAGAAGAGGCAAAAGAAGAAGTAGAAGAAATTGTAGAATTTTTAAAAGACCCTAAAAAATTTAGTAGACTTGGCGGAAAGATACCTAGAGGTGCTTTATTAGTTGGACCTCCAGGAACAGGAAAAACTTTGTTAGCAAGAGCTATTGCAGGTGAAGCAGGAGTTCCTTTCTTTACTATCTCTGGTTCAGATTTTGTTGAAATGTTTGTTGGTGTTGGAGCATCAAGAGTAAGAGATATGTTTGAACAAGGTAAAAAAAATTCTCCGTGCATAATATTCATTGATGAAATAGATGCAGTTGGAAGAAGTAGAGGTGCAGGTTTAGGTGGAGGTAATGATGAAAGAGAGCAAACTTTAAACCAATTATTAGTAGAGATGGATGGGTTTGATACTAATGAGGGAGTTATCATAATTGCAGCAACAAATAGACCTGATGTTCTTGATCCAGCACTATTAAGACCTGGAAGATTTGACAGACAAGTAGTTGTTTCAAATCCAGATATTATTGGAAGAGAAAAAATTTTAAAAGTCCATGTGAAAAAAATTAAGATGGCACCCGATGTTAATTTAAGAACTATTGCAAGAGGTACCCCCGGTTTTTCAGGAGCAGATTTAGCTAACTTAGTTAATGAAGCTGCTTTATTAGCAGCTAGAAAAAATAAAAGAATTGTAACTTTATTAGAATTTGAAGAGGCAAAAGATAAAGTATTAATGGGTGCTGAAAGAAGATCAATGGTAATGACTGAAGATGAAAAAAAACTTACCGCATATCACGAAGGTGGTCATGCTTTAGTCTCGTTTAATATGCCTAGTTATGATCCAATTCACAAAGCCACTATCATTCCAAGAGGAAGAGCTTTGGGAATGGTTATGAATTTACCAGAAAGAGATAAACATGGATATTCAATCAAATATTTAAAAGCTAGACTAGCTGTTTGTTTTGGAGGAAGAGTTGCAGAAGAATTAATTTTTGGAAAAGATAACATTTCTACAGGAGCAGGTGGAGGAAGTGGTTCAGATATTAATCAAGCTACTCAACTTGCAAGAGCGATGGTAACTAAATATGGTATGAGTGAGGAGATGGGTCCAGTTGAATATGGAGAAAATCAAGAGGAAGTTTTCTTAGGTAGATCGGTTACTCAAACACAATCAGTTTCCGAAGAAGTTGCTCAAAAAATTGATAAGGAAATTAGGAAACTAGTCGACGAAGGATATAATCAAGCAAAGAAAATTTTGACTGAGAAAATTGACGATTTACATAAAATTGCTAAAGCATTAATTACTTATGAAACTTTAACAGGTGAAGAGATTGAGAACATAATTAACAAAAACTTATATCCAAAAGATAAAATTTTAGAAAATCAAGACTCAAAAGATGATCATGACTCAGCTTTAGGAGCCATGGGTCTAAAACCAAAAATTGTTCATTAATTTATAATGCAAAGATATTACACAAGAGCGTGTAATTTCTATTATGGTAATCTGTCAAAAATTTTAGTAAGTAAAAAAAAAGCCATACCATTACATCAAATTAAGGAAATATCGTTTGATCATATTGAAATAATAACTAGAAAATCAAAGAAAAAAATTTCAATTAATCAAATAAAATATTTACCAAATGATTTAAAGAAAAAAGTTAATTTAGATTTAAAAAAAATTAAAACTAAAAAAAAAAATTTTTCTAACTTAGATTTTAAAAAAGTTCCAAATATACTAGGTGTCTTAAATCTTACCCCAGATAGTTTTTCTGATGGAGGAAAATTTAACACAAAACAAAGAGGAATAAGTCATGCTTTTAAATTATATAATGATGGTGCTGATTTAATCGATGTTGGAGGAGAGTCAACAAGACCAGGTTCAAAGACAGTAAATAAAGAAGATGAGTGGAAAAGAATTAATGAAATCTTAAAATCTATTGTAAAAAAAATTCCAATTTCTTTAGATACTAGAAAATCTGATATAATGAAAAATGGAATTAAATTAGGTGTAAAACTAATTAATGATGTTTCAGGTTTAAGTTTTGATACAGAAACAATAAACGTATTAAAAAAAAATAAAGTTCCTTTTGTCATTCAGCACACGCTTGGAACACCAGAAAATATGCAAAAAAAACCCAAATATAATAATGAATTATTAGATATTTATGATTTTTTTGAAGAGAAAATAAAACTTCTAAGGTCTAAAGGTATTAAACATAACAATATAATTTTAGACCCTGGAATCGGGTTTGGAAAAAAACTGAAACATAATATGAATTTAATAAGAAGTGTTTCTATTTTTCATTCATTAGGATTTCCTATACTTGTAGGAAATTCTAGAAAAAGATTTATTAGAGATATTTCCAAAAAAAATGATAGCTTTACTAGAATTGGAGGAACAATATCGTCAACATTATATTTGATGACACAAGGAGTTCAGATTTTAAGAATTCATGATGTTAATGAAGTTATGCAAGCAATTAAAGTTTTTAAAGAGATAACAAATAAATAATGGTAAAAAAATATTTTGGAACAGATGGAATAAGAGGAACTATTAATAGTAAAAATATTAATGGAGATATGTTTTTTAAGTTTGGACTAGCTAGTGGTACATATTTTAAATCCCAAAAGAAAAAAAAACAAACAGCGATAATAGCCAAAGATACAAGATTGTCAGGATATACACTTGAACCTGCGCTTGTTTCTGGTTTGGCCTCTGCTGGCATGCATGTTTACACATTGGGTCCTTTACCAACTAATGGATTAGCTATGCTTACAAAAGAAATGAAGGCTAATATGGGTATTATGATTACAGCTTCTCATAATCCTCATTATGACAATGGATTAAAATTATTTGGTCCTGATGGAATGAAGTTATCAGATAAAATAGAAAAAAAAATAGAAGCTCTTATAGATAAAAAAATATCAAATAACCTTTCCAGTCCTGAAAAGTTAGGAAGAGTTAAAAGATTAGAAACAGGAACTAAACTATATATTAAAATATTAAAAAAAAATTTCACAAAAGAGTTCAATTTAAGAGGATTAAGAATTGTTATAGATTGTGCAAATGGTGCTGGTTATAAAGCAGGGCCCGAGTTATTAAAATCATTAGGCGCTAAAGTTATAGCAATAGGTGTAAACCCAAATGGTTTAAACATTAATAAAGATTGTGGCTCAACTTTTCCAAGAAAAATTAGAACAGCTGTAAAAAAATATAAAGCTCATATTGGCATTTCTTTAGATGGAGATGCTGATAGAATTATAATGTGCGATGAAAAAGGTAACATTGTAGATGGTGATCAAATAATAGCTGCTTTAGCAGTAAGATGGAAAAATAAAAAAATGCTAAAAGGTGGTGTTGTTGGAACTCTAATGTCGAATTATGGATTGGAAAAATATTTAAAATCCAAAAGAATAAAATTTTTAAGAGCTAATGTAGGTGATAGATACGTTAAAGAAAAAATGCATAAATATAAATTTAATTTAGGTGGTGAACAATCGGGACATATTATTTTAGGTAAATTTGCAACAACTGGAGACGGGTTGCTTGTAGCTTTAGAAGTTCTTTTTGCTCTGAGAAAAGGTAAAAAAACGAGTGAATTTTTTCAGAGTTTTAAAAAAACCCCTCAATTATTAGAAAATATAACTGTTAAAGATAAAAATATTATTAATAAACCTGAAATAAAAAAAGTTATAAAACTCGCAGAAAAATTAATTAATGGTCAGGGAAGAGTTTTAGTTAGAAAATCAGGAACAGAATCTAAAATTAGAGTGATGGCAGAAAGTGATAATAAAATACTTTTATCCAGATGTGTAAACACGATATCTAAAAAAATAAAATAAATTGAAACCAAATTCGAAAATTTTAATTATTGCGGGTTCAGACTCATCTGGTGGGGCTGGTATACAAGCTGATATCAAAACTGTTACAGCTCTAGGTTCTTATGCGATGACAGCTATAACTGCAGTTACAATTCAAAATACTACAGGTGTGAAATCAATAGTAGGTATCAATCCAAAAGAAATTTTCAATCAAATAGTTTTTACTTCCAAAGATATTAAGCCTGATGCAATCAAAATAGGAATGTTACACTCATCTGATGTTATCAAGATGGTAATTAAAGCTTTAAATTTAATTAAAGTTAAAAGTATTATTTTAGACCCCGTCATGGTTGCAAAAGGTGGCGCTAAATTAATAGATAATAAAGCAATTAAGTTATTAAAATTGGAATTAATAAAAAAAGTTTCACTAGTTACTCCTAATATTCCTGAAGCTGAAATTTTGACTGAAACAAAAATCATATCTGTTGAAGATATGATTTACGCTGCAAATAAGCTTATGGAATTTGGAGCTAAAAATGTACTTATTAAAGGTGGACATTCGAAAAATAAAATAGTTAAGGATGTTTTTGTTAATAAAAAAGATATTAAGATTTTTAATAGTACGCGTTACAAAACAAATAATACTCATGGTACAGGTTGTACTTTATCAAGTGCGGTCACTACATTTATATCGTGTGGAAAACCAGCAAAGAAATCTTGTGAGCTTGGAATTAAGTATGTAAATTCAGCTATTAAAACAAACCCAAATTATGGAAGTGGTCATGGTCCAATTAACCATCTCACTTCTATAAAAGTAAATAAAAAATTTAATTAATGAAAAACATAGTTGTTGTTGGATCTCAATGGGGTGATGAAGGAAAAGGTAAGATTGTTGATTGGTTATCTGAACAGGCAGATGTAGTTATTAGATTTCAAGGTGGTCATAATGCGGGCCACACTCTTGTTATTGATGGCGTTACTTATAAGCTAAGATTACTTCCATCTGGCATTGTTAGAAAAGGTAAAATATCAATAATTGGCAATGGTGTTGTTGTAGATCCCTGGGCCTTATTGGAAGAAATTGAAGAGATTAAATCTAAAGGTGTAGAAGTAGATGTAGATAACTTCATAATATCAGAATCTGCAAATCTGATTTTGCCATTCCATAGAGAAATGGATGAAATTAGAGAAGATACAGCAGGAAAAAGTAAAATAGGAACTACCAGAAGAGGAATTGGTCCTGCTTATGAGGATAAAGTAGGAAGAAGATCAATAAGGGTTATGGATTTAAGATCAGAAAAAAATTTAGATCAAAGATTGGACTCTGTATTGATACATCATAATGCAATCAGAAAAGGACTTGGAAAAAAAATTTTTGAAAAAAATCAACTTAAATCTGATTTACTTAAAATTGCTCCTAAAATATTAAAATTTTCACAGCCTGTATGGCTTAAAATTGATCAATTTAAAAAGCAAAAAAAGAAAATTTTATTTGAAGGTGCCCAGGGTATTTTACTTGATGTAGATCATGGAACTTATCCTTTTGTAACTTCATCTAATACAGTTGCTTCGAGCGCAGCTACTGGAACAGGCTGTGGTCTTAATTCAATAAACTATGTTTTAGGAATTACAAAAGCTTATACAACAAGAGTAGGGGAAGGACCTTTTCCAACAGAACTAACTGATGAAGTAGGTGAACTATTGGGCACACGTGGAAAAGAATTTGGAACTGTTACAAGTAGAAAAAGGAGATGTGGGTGGTTTGATGGTGTTCTAGTAAGACAAACAATTAAAGTTTCAGGTATAGATGGTATAGCTTTAACAAAATTGGACGTTCTTGATGAATTAGATGAAATTAAAATGTGCATTGCTTATGAACTAGATGGAGAAAAATTAGATTATTTGCCTGCTGCTGTAGAGGATCAAATTAAAATAAAACCAATTTACAAATCTTTTCCAGGCTGGAAAGTATCTACTAGTGGAATTAAAAATATGGACTCATTACCTAACAATGCAAAAAAATATATTGTTGCAGTAGAAGACTTTATAGGTGCAAAAATATCAAGCGTCTCTACTAGTCCTGAAAGAGATGATACTATTTTAATTGAAAATCCTTTTGAAGCTTAATTTGCTGGTAATAAATTTTTAGATTTAGCAAGAAGTAGCATTTGTTTTTGAAGTTTTTCAAATGCTTTATTTTCTATTTGTCTTACTCTTTCTCTACTGATTTTATATTTTTTACTTAAATCTTCCAGGGTTGTTGGATCATCATTTAATCTTCTTGAATACAATATTTCTCTTTCTCTATCATTAAGCACTGTAATAGAATCTTTTAACAAGTCTTTTCTTTGCTCCATTTCCTCATGTTGAGCAAATTTTAAATCATGATCAAGCTCTTTATCCACTAACCAGTCTTGCCATTCATCACCATCCTCTCCAACTTGAGCATTCAATGAAAACTCTTTTCCAGAAAGTCTTCTATTCATTGAAACAACTTCTTCTTTACTCACATCAAGTTTGTTAGCAATATGGTTTACGTGTTCATCCCTTAAATCGCCTTCAGTTTCAGGAGATATTTGGTTTTTAATTTTTTTTAAATTGAAAAATAATTTTTTTTGAGCAGTTGTTGTTCCAATTTTTACAAGACTCCAAGATCTTAAAATATATTCTTGGATGGACGCTTTAATCCACCACATAGCATAAGTTGCTAATCTAAAACCTTTTTCAGGTTCAAATTTTTTAACAGCCTGCATCAAACCAACATTTCCTTCTGAAATCATTTCATTAATTGGCAGACCATAGCCTTTGTATCCCATAGCAATTTTTGCAACTAATCTTAAGTGACTAGTTACTAATTTTTCAGCAGCTTTGATATTTCCAGTTGTTTTCCAATTTTTGGCTAACATATATTCTTCTTCTGCAGCCAACATTGGGAATTTTTTAATCTGTTCTAAATATGCAGAAAGACCACCTTCATTGGATAGTGTAGGAAGATTGTTGCTCATAGTTGTGCTCATAGCAGAGTTTATTTAGTTAATTATACTTAATTTTCAATAATTTATTCTTCAGTGTTTCTAAGCATTTTTAAAATATTATTTAGTTCTTGCGGCAAAATTGAGGTAAAAATCAGCTCTTTCTGAGTTCTGGGATGAACAAAGCCTAAAGTCTTTGCGTGTAGAAATTGTCTGTCCAAATTTGTAATTGAATTTTGGATCTTAAAATCAACGTTTTTTAATTTTTTATATTTTTTTTTATATTTGTCATCACCAACTAAACTATTTCCTTTATAGTTCATGTGCACTCTGATTTGATGAGTTCTACCAGTTTCTAATATGCATTCGACTAAACTTAATGTCGGTATTTTTTTATTTTCGAAAATTTCAATTGTTTTATAGTTTGTTACAGCTTTCTTACCCTTTGAACTGCTTACTTCCATAAGTTGTCTATTTTTTGAACTACGAGTAATAAATGTTTCTATCCTACCAAAAGATGGTCTTAGTTTTCCCCATATTAAAAGTTGGTATTCTCTAATAATTGTGTGCTTACTGAATTGTTTTGATAAATTTTCATGGGTCTCATTATTTTTTGCCACAACAACCAAACCTGAAGTGTTTTTATCAATTCTATGCACAATTCCAGGTCTTAATTCATCTCCAATAGTTGATAAAGATTCTTTATTGTAATGCATTAATGCATTTACAATTGTTTTGTCATAATTGCCTGCTCCAGGATGCATTATAATTCCTGAAGGTTTATCGATTACTAATAAATCAGAATCTTCATAAACAATATTCAATTTAAAATCATAAGGCTTTAGAGATGCAATCTCTGGCTCCGGAATCGTAAGATTCACAACATCACCAATCGAAACTTTTTTAGATGGACTTTTAATTATTTCATTATTTAGTTTTAATTTTTCTTTTAAAATTAAATTTTTAACTCTGTTTCTACTGATAATTTCATCTCTTTTGTTAATTAAGACATCTACTCTTAAATTCTTTTCTTCTTCTTCAACTATAAAATTAATGCTTTTTTCCATAAAATATAATATTAATACTAAATGCGCTTGTAGCTCAACTGGATAGAGCGCCAGATTTCGGCTCTGGAGGTTCAGGGTTCGACTCCTTGCAGGCGCACCATTTACTCTCCAATATTAATTAATGTCCCTTTTTCTCTGGCTTTATCAAACGAAAAATAAAAAGTTGCTATAGCAACTGTCAAATAAAATGCATTTAGTGAAAGTGCGATATGAATATTTTCATAGCTAACAATTCCATTGACCAAGATATTTCTGGTTTCTTCAAATATATAAACTAAAGGCAATGCGAAAGCTATTGATTGAAATATTTCAGGTAAAATTTCAACTGGATAATATATACAGCCAAAAGGTGCTAATAAAAACATCGTGGACCATGCGATATTCTCAAAAGATGGACCAAATCTTAGCAAACCAGCTGAAACAAAAAGACCCAAAGTAATTCCAAAAATATACAAACTTAAAAAAAGAAAAGCTAATGGCAATCCCAAATTTAATATAGATATGCCAAATAATGGTGAGGTTAATAATATTGCTGGAATTAATCCAATCAAAGCTCGTATTAGAGCAGTAAATACAAGTGCAGTAATTATTTCACTAATTTTCATTGGAGCAATAAATAAATTAGTAAAATTCCTACTCCAAATTTCTTCTAAAAATAACATGTTAAAACCTATACTTGTTCTAAAAAGAAAATCATAAAGAATTGCACAAGACAATATAACTCCAACAGCTCCACTATAGTATGAGCTATGTGCTGCAAAAAAATTCGAAATAAAACCCCAAAGAGTTATTTGGATAGAAGGCCAATATATTAAATCAAGTATTCTCGGGAACGACCTAGTAATTAAATAAAAATGCCTTAAAAATAATCCGTATATTCTTGTAATATTCATTTATCGTTCCTAACAATTTCCAAAAAAACTTCTTCCAAGTTTTTTTGTCCATATTTTTTTATTAAATTTTCTGGAGTACCACTGTCTACGATATTACCATCTTTCATCATCATAACTGAATTACATAATCTCTTTACCTCATCCATGTTATGAGAAGCCAACAAAACAGATATTTTTTTTTCTTCTTTGTATTTTTCTAAAAATGTTCTAATAAAATCTGCTGTTTCGGGGTCTAGAGCAGCAGTTGGCTCATCTAACAAGAGTACTGTAGGATCATTAATTAATGCTTTCGCAAGACTGACCCTATTTTTTTGTCCTGATGACAGTTCTCCTGTAATTTTATTTAAAAGATCTCCTAATCTTAATTTTTCTGAAAGAAAATTAATTCTCTGGTTCAAATTTTGAATATTATAGAGTTTACCATACACAATTAAATTTTGTTTTACTGTTAATTTTTTAGGCAATTCAATGTAGGGAGAAATAAAATTCATTTTGTGTAGAATTGAAATTTTATTATTTTCAATATTTTTACCGTTAATTAAGACTTGGCCACTTGTGGGTTTTAATAATCCTAGTATCATTCCTATTGTTGTTGTTTTTCCACAACCATTTGGACCTAACAGTCCTACTATTTCATTTTCGTTAATTTTAAAATTTATATTATTAACTGCTTTTTTAGTCTTATATGATTTTGATAGGTTTATGACTTCTATTGAGTTTTTCATTTGAAGTTTGATGCTCTCTTGAGTCTGTCATTTATTGTTTTTCCAATTCCTTCATTTGGTATTTTTTCTACAGCTATTGATTTATATTTGTCTTTTTTTATTTTCCTCAAAACACTATACAGGTTTCTGGCAGCTTCATTTAAGTTATTTGTTTTGCTTAAATAATAAATATCTCTAGATATATTTTCTCTTTTTTTTAAGAGTACAAAAGCTTCATTTTTTTTGTTTTTTTTTGCATTCATTCTTAAAGGTAATCCTGGAGAATAGTGTAAAGGAAAAAGACCAGGAGAAATTTTATCTTTTGAATTTATATTAATTATTATTTTTTGATTTAAAGTTTTTTTAATCTTTGAAACACTCAATCCTCCATATCTTAGTAATCTAGGTTTATTTATTATATTTAATATTGTAGACTCGACACCAATTTTACAAACACCACCATTCAAAATAAATTTTATTTTGTTGCCAAATTCATCTTTGACGTCTGCTGCTTTTACAGCACTTAATCTTGAAGAAATATTAGCACTTGGTGCTGCAACTGGATATTTTAAATTTTTGAGTAATTTTCTAAATAGAGGATGTTTTGGAAATCGTATAGCAACTGTTTTTTTATTATTAGTTACGAACTTTGATATTTTAGAATTTTTTTTGAGCTTCAATATATACGTTATTGGTCCTGGAGAAAATTTTTTATAAAGTTTTATAAAATTATCATTTATCTCACAGTCTTCTGAAATTTTTTTTAAATTATAGTAGTGAACAATTAGTGGATTGTTAGTGGGTCTTTTTTTTAGGTTAAAAATTTTTTTAACAGCGGTGTCCGAGTATGCGTTACCTGCGAGTCCGTAAACAGTTTCTGTTGGAACAGCTACACAATGACTTTTATCTAAGTATTTTTTCGCTTTTTTGATGTTTGATTGAATATTTTTCATGTAATAGTAATGATTAATATATGAAAGATAAAAATTTACCACTCGATTATGATAATAGAACGCTTGAAGAGTTAACAGATGAAGCAAATCAAATGATAAAGTCTTTAGAAGAAAAAGATGACCTAGACAATTCTGTAGAAAGCTATCAAGAGTTATTAAAATTAAATAATTTAATTGAAAAAAAATTTCAAAAAAATTTTAGATCTATTAGTGAAAATACGAATAAAAAAATTAAGGATATCATTAAGAGAAAGTGAAAAATCAACTTAATAAAATTGCCAAAGATACCAATTTATTTTTGAAAAAATACATTCAGGAACAAGAAAATTCCAAATTAATTTATGCAATGAAGTATGGATTATTTCCTGGAGGAAAAAAAATTAGATCTAAAATATTAATTGATATTGGATCGTTGTTCTCAATTAACTATCATACATTAATTGCTATAGGTGCTGCTGTAGAATGTATTCATGCTTATTCTCTTATTCATGATGATTTACCATGCATGGATAATGACGATATGAGAAGAGGCAAACCATCAGCTCATATTAAATTTGGTGAGTCGACAGCTGTCCTCGCTGGGAATTCATTATTAACAATGGCTTTTGAAATTTTAACTAGCTCTAAGTTAAAGTTGAGCAACAAAATTAAAGTTAAATTAGTAGATAAACTTTCTATGTGTTCGGGACATTTGGGTATAGCGGGTGGTCAATATTTAGATTTAGATTTTGAAAAAAAGAAAGTTTCAAAAAAACAAATTATAGATATGGAAATTAAAAAAACAGGAAAACTTTTTAGTTTTTGTTGTGCAGTACCAGCAATCATCAAGGAGAAAAGTCTGAAGGAAATAAAATTTTTTGAGAGTATTGGTTCTAATATTGGTCTTCTTTTTCAAATAGCAGATGATTTAATAGATTTTAAAGGTAATTCTAAAATTGCTGGGAAAAGAACAAAAAAAGACAAAAAAAAAGGCAAAGCTACACTTATAAGTTTGCTAGGTTATGATGCCTCAATCAAATATTGTGGTAAGATTATTTTAGATATTAATAGAAATTTAAAAATTTATGGTTCAAAATCAAAAAAATTAAACGATACATTAGAATTTATATTGAATAGAAATAAATGAAAAATAATTACAAGTTTTTAGATAATATTAACTTTCCATCTGATTTAAGAAAAGTTTCAGAAAATGATTTACAACAAGTAGCCGATGAAGTTAGGGAAGAGATGATCAGTGCAGTATCTAAAACTGGTGGACATTTAGGTGCAGGTCTAGGGGTTGTTGAGCTGACTGTAGCTCTGCACTATGTTTTTGACACACCTAATGATAGATTAATTTGGGATGTAGGACACCAAGCATATCCACATAAAATTTTAACGGGAAGAAAACAAAAAATTACAACCTTAAGACAAGGCAACGGTTTATCAGGTTTTACTAAAAGATCTGAGAGTGAATATGACCCATTTGGTGCAGCTCATAGTTCCACATCTATATCATCTGCACTTGGCATGGCTGAAGCAAATAAATTAGAAAATAAATCTTCAAATGTAATAGCTGTTATTGGAGATGGCGCAATTAGTGCTGGTATGGCATACGAAGCTATGAATAACGCTGGCGCATCTAAAACTAAAATGATCGTTATATTAAATGATAATGATATGTCTATTGCAAAACCAGTAGGTGCAATGAGAACATATTTAGCAAAGTTATTTACTGGAAAAATCTATTTTAGCTTAAGAGAAACTTTAAAATTAATCACCTCAGCTTTTTCAAAAAGATTTAGTGCTAAAGCTGGTAAGGCAGAAGATTTTTTTCGTTCTGCTGTCACCGGTGGAACACTATTTAGCTCACTTGGTTTTTATTATGCAGGACCAATAGATGGACATGATCTTTCCACACTTGTCCCTATTTTAAGAAATGCTAGAGACTCAAAGCATGAGGGCCCAATTATGATACACATTAAAACTCAAAAAGGAAAAGGATATTCATATGCTGAAAAAGCTAGCGATCACTACCATGGAGTATCGAAATTTAATGTTGAAACTGGAGAGCAACAAAAGAGTGGTTCTAATTTACCCGCTTATACAAAAGTATTTGCAAATACACTTGTTAAACATGCAAAAAAAGACAGTAAGATTGTCGGAATAACTGCGGCAATGCCAGGTGGAACAGGTATGGATATTTTTGGTAACGAATTTCCAAAAAGAATGTTTGACGTTGGTATAGCTGAACAGCATGCAGTTACTTTTGCTGCAGGTCTTGCAACAGAGGGGTATAAACCCTATGCCGCTATCTATTCTACCTTTCTTCAAAGAGCCTATGATCAAGTTGTACATGATGTAGCAATACAGAGTCTACCTGTAAGATTTGCAATAGATAGAGCTGGATTAGTTGGTGCAGATGGATCAACGCACGCAGGTTCTTTTGATATTACTTATTTGTCAACTTTGCCAAATTTTATCGTGATGGCAGCTAGTGATGAAGCTGAGTTAGTAAAAATGATTAATACTTCAGTTGATATTAATGATAAACCCTGTGCAATAAGATATCCAAGAGGAACCGGTGTTGGAGTTCAACTTCCTTCAATAGAGGAAAAAATAGAGATAGGTAAAGGAAAAATTATTCACCAAGGAACTCAGGTTTGTTTGTTGAGTTTAGGAACGAGACTTGAGGAATGTAAAGTAGCTGCAGAAGAATTGAAAGCAAAGGGTATTTCAGCAACAATTATAGATGCCAGATTTGCTAAACCTTTAGATGAAGATTTAATTTTAAAATCTGCAAGAGAACATGAATTAATGATTACAATTGAAGAAGGCTCTATTGGAGGGTTCGGATCCCATGTTAAAAATTTATTAGCTGAAAAAGGAATATTTGATAAAGGTTTAAAATTTAGATCTATGACACTTCCCGATGAATTCATAGAGCAAGATAATCCAAAAAAAATGTATGATATTGCTGGACTGAATAGTCCACAAATTACAAAAAAAGTTTTAGAAGTTTTATTTAATAAGGATTCTATTAGAGTTGTAAAAAACTAATTACTTATCTGCACTGAGCCTGATTCATTAGATAGTGGTCTAATAAAACACAATTCATCATAGCTTCTCCAACTGGAACAGCTCTTATTCCTACGCAAGGGTCATGTCTCCCTTTAACTGATATTGTCGTATTTTTTCCGAATTTATTAATCGTTTTTCTTGTAGTTAAAATTGAAGATGTAGGTTTAACAGCAAATGATGCTATTATTTCTTGCCCAGAAGAAATTCCGCCTAAGATCCCGCCTGCATTATTAGAGTTAAATTTTAATTTATTATTTATTGATGATATTTCATCAGAGTTTTGCTCGCCACTAAGTTGTGCAGAATTCATTCCAGCACCAACATTTACCCCTTTAACTGCATTAATGCTCATAAAGGCTGATGCAATATCAGAATCTAATTTTGAATAAATAGGCGCACCAAGACCCGCAGGAATACCTCTGGCCCTAACCTCTATTACAGCTCCGCATGATGACCCTGATTTTCTTACACCAAGTAAATATTTTTCCCATAATTTAATCATGGACTTATCTGGACAAAAGAATGGATTTTTTGAAATAATTTTATCACTCCATTGTGACGTATCACATCCTAAGATGCCTAATTGAGTGACAGCACCTATTACTTTAAATTTTTTTCCTAATTTTTTTTGAAGTACTAGTTTAGCTATAGCACCTGCCGCAACTCTTGAAGCTGTCTCCCTAGCTGAAGATCTGCCTCCACCTCTATAATCTCTAATTCCATATTTTTTGAAATAGGTAAAGTCCGCATGACCTGGTCTAAATTTATCTTTTATATTTCCATAGTCTTTAGATCTCATGTCTTTATTATAAATAATTAAAGAAATTGGTGTGCCAGTAGTTTTTCCTTCAAATACACCTGAAAGTATTTGGACCTTATCATCTTCTTTTCTTTGTGTGGTAAATTTTGATTGTCCAGGTTTTCTTTTGTCTAATTCTAATTGAATATCTTTTTCATCTAGATTTATGTTTGGAGGACAACCGTCAACTATGCAGCCAATAGCAGGACCATGAGATTCACCCCAAGTTGTGAAACGAAATAGCTTTCCAAAAGTGTTAAATGACATTATTTATATTATATAGATTATTTTGTTTAAATTATGAATGAAAAAAACCAACTTGGTATCGACAGCTGCTTTTTAAATTTAGATGACCCAATTAAGTTATTTGAAATATGGATGGAAAAAGCTAAACAGAGTGAACCAAATGATCCAAATGCAGTTGCGCTAGCAACTTCAAGTAAAAATAATGTTCCATCAGTCAGAATGGTGCTCCTTAAGGGTTTTAATAAAGATGGATTTGTTTTCTACACTAATTTAAATAGTCGAAAAGGTAATGAACTAAAGGAAAATCCTAACGCTTCAATGTGTTTTCATTGGAAAAGTCTTTTAAGACAAGTCAGAATTACTGGAACCGTATCATTAGTTTCGGATGATGTTGCAGATGAATATTATTCTTCGAGAGCATATGAAAGTAGAATTGGTGCATGGGCATCAAATCAGAGCCAAGAATTAAAAAATAGAGATGAATTAATAAATTCAATTAAGGTATATAAAAATAAATATTCTGATGAAACAAAAGTTCCTAGACCAAAACACTGGTCTGGATGGAATTTAAATCCACAAAATATAGAGTTTTGGCTAGATGGAGAAAATAGAATTCATGAAAGATTGCTCTATACAAAAAGTCAGAATGGATTATGGAATAAGTCTTTATTAAGTCCTTAAAAATTTCTTGCTAAACTGAAAGATGTAAGTTTTTTAAGAATTTCTTTTTCTTTAGTATCCCTGAACACACTTAAAGAATTTGATGCTAAATTAATATAGTGCTGAGCTTTTTGGTAGCATTCATTTATAATCTTATATTTATTAATCAAAGATATAATACTATTCAAATCTTCTTTTGTTCTCTCTTTTTTATTAAAAACTTGTTTAAGCTTATTTTTTTCATTGTTTTCTAATTTTTGGTAAAGCAAGATTATTGGCAAAGTTACTTTTCCTTCAAAAAAATCTTTTCCTATTTTTTTTCCAAATAATTTTAATTCAGAATTATAATCTAATGTGTCGTCTGCAATCTGAAAAGTTAACCCCAAATTCCTCCCATAAAATTCTAGCGCATCTTTTTCTTTATTTTCTACTTCAGCTAAAATTGCACCTACTTTTGTTGAAGCAGCAAATAGTTCTGCAGTTTTGGCAGAGATAATTTTTAAATATGTTTCTTCAAGCATATCAACTTCATTATTATGTTGTAGTTGTAATACTTCTCCCTGGGCAATTTTAGATGAAGTTGATGATAATAATTTTAATACCTCTAAGTTTCCATCTTCCACCATCATCTCAAAGCATCTACTTAAGAGATAATCTCCAATTAAAACCGAGGAATGATTACTCCAAATTTTATTTAAAGTTTCTTTACCTCTTCTAATCTCACCTTCATCGATAACATCATCATGCATCAAAGTTGCACTATGAATAAGTTCTACACAAGCTGCTAAATTTACGTCTCTTGAACCTTTTGAGTAACCACATAACTTAGCACTTCCTAAAGTTAATAAAGCCCTAAGTCTTTTGCCACCAGTCTCTATATGATAATTAGTCATTTTTTGAACTAATTGAACATCACTCATTAATTTGGATTTTATTCTTTCTTCAGTCAAAGCTAGTTTTTCTTCAACAGAATCCCTCAATTGGAAATATGAATTATTTATCTGGTTTTTAAGCTTTACTACAGTTCCCATATTAATTTTAAATTAATATAATTAAGCTATATTTATTACTTATCATTTGACGCACCTATTTCTTCAATTATAAGTAGTCTTTATAATAAACTAAATATTCTGTAAGAGATAAATATGTTCTCCTTTTTAAAAAAGAAAAAAATTGTTTCACATATTAAATTGAATGGCGTCATTGGTAATGCTGGTAAATTTAAGCAAGGTATTGATTTTGCAGGACAGGAAGAAATTATTAAAAAAGCTTTTTCACTAAAAAAAGCTGCTGCAGTAGCAATATCGATCAATTCTCCAGGAGGCTCACCTGTGCAGTCACATTTAATTTATAGTTTTATTCGTCAGCAAGCTAAAAAAAGTAATAAGAAAGTTATTTTTTTTGCAGAAGATGTTGCTGCATCTGGGGGATATCTTATCTCATGTGCTGGAGATGAAATTTATGCAAATTCAAGTTCAATTATTGGATCTATAGGGGTTATATATTCATCATTTGGTTTTACTGAATTAATCAAGAAAATAGGTGTTGAGAGAAGAGTTCATACAGCTGGAAAGAATAAGAGCACACTTGATCCTTTTATGGAAGAAAAGGAAGAAGATATTCAAAGACTTAAAAATATTCAATTAGATTTACACCAAGATTTCATAAATGTTGTTGAAAAAAGTCGTGGAGCAAAATTAAATAAAACAGAAGTAGAATTATTTTCTGGTGAATTTTGGTCAGGTTCAAGAGCTAAGAAATTAGGATTAATAGATGGCATAGGAGATGCACATGAAATCTTAAAAGAAAAGTTTGGTGAAGATGTTGTAATTAAAAAATTTGAAAAAACAAAAGGGTGGTTAAGTCAAAAACTTTCATCTTCGAATCATATTGACCAATTTGCAAATATTTTAGATGAAAGATCAATCTGGCAAAGATATGGTTTCTAAATCAAAAGAGAAAATTCTTACATTTCAAAATACAATTTTAAATCTTCAAAAGTTTTGGAGCAAAAAGGGATGTGTAGTTCTCCAACCTTATGACATGGAAGTAGGAGCAGGTACATTTCATCCAGCAACTACATTGAGGTCATTAGGGGCTAAACCTTGGAAGACAGCATATGTGCAGCCATCAAGAAGACCCACAGATGGTAGGTATGGAGATAATCCAAATAGACTTCAACATTATTATCAGTTTCAAGTTCTTATTAAACCTTCACCTGAAAATATTAAAAAACTTTACCTTAATAGTTTATCATCTATAGGAATTAATCATTCAGATCATGATATTAGATTTGTAGAAGACGACTGGGAAAGCCCAACATTGGGAGCTGCTGGTCTTGGTTGGGAGGTATGGTGTGATGGCATGGAAATTACTCAATTTACTTATTTTCAACAGATGGCAGGATTTGAGTGTAAACCTGTTTCTGTAGAAATTACATATGGATTAGAAAGAATATGTATGTTTATTCAGCAACAAAAAAATGTTTACGATTTGTTATGGAATGATGATGGCGTAAAATATAAAGAAGTATTTCATCAAGCTGAGAGAGAATTTTCGGCATATAATTTTGAACATGCAAATGTAGAATCCCTTTTTAAAATGTTTGATATGCACGAGTCGGAAGCAAAGTCATTAGTTGAAAAAAAAATTTCACTACCAGCTTATGATCAATGTTTAAAAGCAAGTCATGTATTTAATATACTAGATGCACGCGGAGCAATTAGCGTTGCTCAAAGAGCAGGATATATTGCAAGAATAAGAGATATTACAAAATCAGCTGCTAGTATTTGGTTAGATAGTCAAAAATAATGTCTGAATTTTTCTTAGAATTATTTAGTGAGGAAGTACCTTCAAATTTACAAAAAAATTTAAGAGAAAATTTATTAAAAAGTTTTAATGAATTTTTTTTAGAAAAATCTATTAAATTTAAAAAAAGTTCGTCTTACTCAACACCTAATAGATTATTAATTTTGTTTGAGGGAGTTGAAAAGAAGATAGTTTTAAAATCTGAGGAAATAAAAGGTCCGAGTACAAAGTCTCCAGATGCTGCGTTGGAGGGATTTGCGAGATCAAATGGTGTTTCAAAAAAAGAATTGTTTATAAAAAAAACAGATAAAGGTGAGTTCTATTTTTATAAAACTAGATCAAAAAAATTAGATACACATTCATTATTAGAAGGAGCCATACCTCAAATATTGAATAAAATTCAGTGGAAAAAGTCAATGAAATGGTCAAATTATGAACTATTATGGGGTAGGCCATTAAAATCTATCTTATCCATCTTTGATAAAAAAAAACTAAATTTTAAATTTCATCATTTCATTTCATCTAATTTAACATTTGTAGATAAAGAATTTGAAGAAAAGAAAAAACTATTTTCAGACTTTAAATCTTATAAAAATTTTTTTAAAAAAATGGATATACTTATCGATCACACTGAGAGAAAAGATTTAATAGAAAAAAAATTCGATATTTTTTTAAAAAAAAGAAATATATATATTGAAAGCAATCCCAAGCTTCTTCAGGAAGTAGTCGATTTAACTGACCAACCAAACGTAATTGTTTGTGAATTTGATAAAAAATTTTTAAATATACCTAAAGAGATTTTAATACTAACCATGCAACACCACCAAAAGTATTTTCCTACTTTTGATAAAAAAGGAAAAATTACAAATCAATTTTTGGTAGTAGCAAATAATAAAGATAAAAAAGGATTAATTAAATTAGGAAATGAAAGAGTAGTTGAAGCAAGATTGAGTGATGCAGAATTTTTCTGGCAAAAAGATAAAGCTCAAAACATGGTCAAAAAAATTTCTGATTTAAAATTAATGAATTATTTCAAAGGTCTTGGAAATTATTTTGATAAAGCTCAAAGAATGAGAAAGCTTGGAGCTAATATTTCTGATGAGTTATTAATTAGCAAAGAAAAAGTAGAATTATCAGCATCTATAAGCAAAGTAGACTTGTTATCTGAATTGGTTGGTGAATTTCCAGAACTTCAAGGAATAATGGGAGGTTATTTTGCAAATGAGCAAGGTTTTGATAAAGAAATATCACTTGCTGTTAGTGAGCAATATTTACCTGTTGGATCTGGAACAAAAATTCCAAAAAAACCTTATAGCATTGCCTTATCCTTAGCTGACAAGATTGATACTTTAGTTGGATTTTTTGGAGTAAACCAAAAACCAACAAGTTCCAAGGATCCTTTTGCCTTAAGAAGATTAGCATTAGGGATTGTTAGAATTATGATTGAAAATAAAAAAGATTTTAAAATTAGAGATTTAATAAATTATTCTTCAAGCTTGTATCAGGATCAAGGATTTGAATTTCAGAATAAATCTTTACAAAAAGAATTACTAGATTTTTTATTAGAGAGATTGAAATATTATATGAAAGAGGAAAATATCCGAAACGATATAATACAAGCTTCAACAAGTTCTTATAACTTAGATCAATCTGTAACTATTTTTAATAAAGCAAAAAATTTAAATAAAGTAATAAATAAACAAAATGGAATAGATATTATTTCAAGCTATAAAAGAGCATCAAATATTCTAGAAAGTGAGCTTAAAAAAGATAAAATCGAATTATCTAATACAACCGACCCTAGTATTTTTAGAACTGAGCTTGAAAAAAATTTATTTAAAAAAATTAATGAATTGAGGAAATATTTTTCTAGTATTAATAATGATGAAAATTTTGTTCAAACATTGGACAATTTAGCAAGTATTAAAACAGAAGTATTTGATTTTTTTGATAATGTAATCGTGAATGAGGATGATCTGGTAATTAAGAAAAATAGGCTAGAACTAATTCAAATGATGTGTAAAACATTCGATAATTATGTTAACTTTTCTTTAATCGAGTCTAGCTGATGACGAAACTCATATTAAACTTTAATTCGAAACAATCTAAAAGTATTAAAAATCCAAAAAATTTTTTAGGTGGAAAAGGTGCTAACCTTTCTGAAATGGGCAGAATGGGCTTGCCAGTTCCTCCTGGTTTTACAATATCTACTAAAGTTTGTGAGATTTTTTATAAAGATAAGAAAAAATTGAATAAAAATTTAATTTCTCAAATTAAAAAAGAATTAAAATATATAGAAAAAGATGTTTCTAAAAAATTTGGAGACTTAAAAAATCCTTTGTTATTATCGGTTAGATCAGGTGCCAGAGTATCAATGCCAGGAATGATGGATACAATTCTCAATTTAGGTTTAAATGATAAAACAGTAAACGCGTTAGCTTTGAAAACTTCTAATGGGCGATTTGCCAAAGATAGTTACAGACGATTTATTCAAATGTATGGAAACGTTGTGATGGGTGTAGAGGGCTATCATTTTGAAGAATTAATTGAAAATTATAAATTAACAAAAGGTGTTTTGTTAGACACTGACTTAGATGAAAATGATTGGGATGGTTTAATTGAAGATTTTAAAAGAACAGTAAAAGAAAAAGCGAAAAAAGAATTTCCTCAAGATGTATTTCAACAATTATTTGGAGCAATTAGTGCTGTATTTTTATCATGGGAAAGTAATAGAGCAAAAGTCTATAGAAAATTAAATCAAATACCAGCAGAATGGGGAACAGCAGTCAACGTTCAATCAATGGTTTTTGGTAATATGGGTGATGATTGTGCTACTGGAGTTGTATTTACAAGAAATCCATCAGATGGATCAAACGAAATATATGGTGAGTACTTAATTAATGCACAAGGCGAGGACGTTGTTGCTGGTACAAGAACACCTCAATATATAACTAAGAAGGCAAGAAAAAATGCTAAAGTTGAAGAACCTTCAATGGAGGAGTCTTTGCCAAAAGTTTTCAAAGAATTAAAAAAAATTTTAAAAAAATTGGAAAAACATTACAAAGATATGCAAGATGTAGAATTTACGGTTGAGAATAATAAACTGTGGATGCTTCAAACTAGATCAGGAAAAAGAACTGCAAAATCTGCGGTAAAGATTGCAGTTGATATGGTTAAGGAAAAATTAATATCAAAAAAAGAAGCAGTATTAAGAATAGATCCAAATTCTTTAGATACACTTTTGCACCCTACACTTGATGAAAAGAGTACAATCAATGTAATAGCAAATGGTTTACCTGCTTCACCAGGTGCAGCGAGTGGGAAAGTGGTATTTACTTCAGAGGAAGCCGAAAGATTAACTTCGATTATGCAAGACACTATCTTAGTGAGAGTAGAAACGTCACCTGAAGATATACAGGGTATGCATGCTGCAAAAGGAATTTTGACGGCTAGAGGAGGAATGACGAGTCACGCTGCAGTAGTTGCAAGAGGCATGGGAAGACCATGCGTATCTGGTTCAAGTGAAATTGATATAAATTATGAGATGAAGACATTTAAAACATCTTCAATGGAAATTAAAGAAGGGGACGTCATTACTATAGATGGATCAACTGGTAGAATTATATCAGGAAGTGTGGCAACAGTTAAACCAGATATATCTGGAGATTTTTCCAAGATAATGACTTGGGCAGATAGTTTTAGAAAATTAAATATTAGAACAAATTCTGAAACACCTAAGGATACCAAAACAGCAAAAGATTTTGGAGCCGAAGGAATTGGTCTTTGTAGAACAGAACACATGTTTTTTGATGAAGAAAGAATTTTATCAGTAAGGGAAATGATTTTATCAAAGACTAAAGAAGATAGATCAATTGCATTAAAAAAACTTTTACCTCATCAAAAAAAGGATTTTATAGAAATATTTAAAATTATGAGTGGATTGCCAGTTACAGTAAGATTGTTAGATCCACCTCTTCATGAGTTTTTGCCTCGAACAGATAAAGAAATTAATGAAGTTGCAAATATTGTTAATCTTTCAGTAAAAGAAGTAGAATCTAGAATTGATGAATTGCATGAACAAAATCCCATGTTGGGTCATAGGGGATGTAGACTTGGAATATCTTTTCCTGAAATATATGAAATGCAATGTAGAGCAATATTTGAAGCTCTAGCAGAGCTCAAAAAAGAAAAAATTAAATCTGCTTTCCCAGAAATTATGATCCCATTAGTATCTACTGAAGCAGAAATAAAAATTATGAAAGATTTAGTAATTAGAATTGCAAGTGAAGTTCAAAAAGAGCATAAATTAAAAATTGAGTTTATGGTAGGTACGATGATTGAGCTTCCTAGAGCAGCTATAAAAGCCAAAGATATTGCAAAACATGCTGAATTTTTTAGCTTTGGAACTAATGATTTAACCCAAACTACATTTGGAATAAGCAGAGATGATAGTGGAAAATTTTTAAATGATTATATAGATAATAAAATTTTTTCAATTGATCCATTTATTTCGATAGATGATGGAGTTGGAGATTTAATCAGAATAGCTGTTGAAAAAGGAAAAAGTCAAAATAAAAATATTAAACTTGGAATTTGTGGAGAACACGGTGGTGATCCTAGCAGTATTTTATTTTGCTCAAAAGCTGGATTAAATTATGTTTCTTGTTCTCCGTACAGAGTTCCTGTAGCAAGATTGGCTGCTGCACAAGCTGAATTAAAAGATTAATAAAGAGAATTTTATGAAGGGATATAGATTTATTACAGATGACGACACATCAAAATTTTGTCACCGTGTTACTGAAGCATTGTCAAATGGTTGGACTTTATATGGAGAGCCAAAAATGACATTTGATAAAAAGAGAGGCGTTATGCGTTGCGGACAAGCAGTCATAAAAAATTCACCTAAAAAAAAATACTCAAAAAAAATTAATTTATCATCAATTTAAAGTAGGGGGCGTTCTGTTGCCAGGTGCCCCAGACCCCGTGCTTAATTAACTAAGTTAATTATGCAGCAAGTGCGTAACTTTCGTTAGCAATTATAAATTAGCCCGTTACGGTGGAACAATCCCGAACGAAAGAATAGCCTTTAGACACCCGTCGATTCTAGTTCACCCCCGTAAGTTGTAATGGTGGAGGTGGTGGGTACTGCCCCCACGTCCGCAATGGTTATTACGAAATTCGTTTATCGTCGTAGTTGGAAATCCAACATTAATAATATAAAAGTAATTACTACAGATTCAATAATAATCATGAAATTAACAAAAGAACAATCAGAAGAAATAAAAAACCAGCAATCCCAAAGCAATCAAACTAAAAGAGTTACCGCTCCAGAGCTTGAAAAAGTACTCTATGAAGCGCTACCAGCATTAGATCATGGATTTGTAAGAGTAGTTGATTATATGGGTGATGACACGTCTATAGTTCAGTCAGCAAGAGTATCTTATGGAAAAGGGACAAAGCAAGTTTCAACAGATAAAGGTCTAATAAAATACTTGATGAGACATTGGCACAGCACGCCATTTGAAATGTGTGAAATAAAATATCATATTAAACTTCCAATATTTATTGCAAGGCAGTGGATCAGACATAGAACTGCCAACGTAAATGAATACTCTGCAAGATATTCAATTCTAGATAAAGAATTTTATTTACCAACTAAAGAAAATTTAGCTGCGCAATCGACTAGTAACCGACAAGGAAGAGGAGATGTCCTTGAAGGAAAACAAGCAGAAGAAGTTTTAGAACTTTTGAAAAGTGATGCAGAGAGAACTTATGACAATTATGAGACAATGCTTAATGAAAGATATGATGGTTCAACAATTGATGAAAACAAAAAGGGATTAGCAAGAGAACTTGCAAGAATGAACCTAACATTAAATACTTATACTCAGTGGTATTGGAAAACTGATTTATTAAATTTAATGAACTTTTTAAGGTTAAGAGCTGATAGTCACGCTCAGTATGAAATTAGAGTTTATGCAGACATAATGTTGGATACAGTTAAAAAATGGGTACCGATAACTTATGATGCATTTATGGATTACAGAGTAGGAGGAACAGAGGTTTCTGCTAAGGGAAAAGTTATAATTCAAAAACTTATTAAAGGTGAAAATGTAGATGTTGAAAGCTCAGGTCTATCTAAAAGAGAATGGAATGAATTAATGGCTGCTTTTGATCTTAAAGATAAGTTGATTTAATCTTCTCAGCAAAATCTAGATATATTTTTGAAATCTCATGGTCTGGGTTAGATTCGACTATTGGTTTTCCTTGATCACCAGAATTTCCAACTTCGGGATTGATTGGTATTTCTCCCAAAAATTCTTTCTGAAATTCTTCTGCTGTTTTTTTTACTCCACCTTCTCCAAAAATTTTGTACTTCATCCCATCATCTCCAACAAAAAAACTCATGTTATCAACTAAACCTAAAATTTTAACTCCAAGCTTATCAAACATTTTGATCCCTCTTTTTACATCCAAAAGAGCAACTTCTTGTGGAGTTGATACTATGATTGCACCATCCATTTTAATTTCTTGTGAAAAAGTTAATTGAGTGTCACCAGTTCCTGGAGGCATATCAACAATTATAAAATCTAAATCTTTCCAATTAACCTTCTGAGTAAAAGTTTTAATTGCACTTGTCACCATTGGACCACGCCAAATCATTGGAGTTTGCTGATCTGCTAAAAATCCAATTGACATACATTGAATGTCATATTTTGTTATGGGATCTAATTTTTGACCGTCACTTTTTGGCTTTTCATTAATATCAAACATTTTTGGAATTGAAGGGCCATAAATATCAGCATCTAACAATCCAACTTTACATCCAACTTTTTTTAAAGCCAAAGCAAGATTCGTTGCAAATGTAGATTTACCTACACCACCTTTTGCACTCGAGATTGCAATAGTAAACTTAGTTCCTAGAATTGGATTTTTTGTAAAAACTCTAGGCTCCACCTTCTTTTTCATTGCGTCACTTAGTTCTGTCTTTTTATCTGACATAAAACTATCCTTACTTGTTTTTTGCGATAAAGACACTATATACTTTGACATATGTCAGATGATTTCAGAGGCAGAGGCGGAAGCCCATGGGGAACACCTCCAGGAGGTGGTAACGGAGGCAATGGTTCAGGAAGAGGACCAACACCACCAAATGTAGATGAGATCATAAGAGAGTTTCAAGATAAAATAAGAAAGTTTTTACCTGGTGGAAAATCTTCAGGTGGAAAGTCTATTGGATTAATTTTATTGGTCTTAGCCTTTGTATGGCTTGCAAGTGGGCTTTATAGAGTTTTACCGGATGAACAAGGAGTTGTTCTTAGATTTGGAAAATTTGTTAAAACTACTCAACCTGGATTGAACTATCATATTCCTTTTCCAGTTGAGACTGTTCAAACCCCAAAAGTAACTAAAGTAAATAGAATCGATATTGGATTTAGGTCTGAAAGAGATAGTGGTTTTTCTACAGGTGGAGGAGTTGCAGACGTTCCTCAAGAAAGTTTAATGCTTACTGGTGATGAAAACATTGTAAATATCGATTTTTCCGTATTTTGGGTTATCAAAGATGCTGGAAATTTTTTATTTAAAATTCAGGACCCAGTAGGAACTGTTAAAGCTGCCGCAGAAACAGCAATGAGAGAAGTTATTGCTAAAAGTGATATTCAACCAATATTAACAGAAGGTAGATCAAGTATTGAGATTGAAACTCAAGAAATTATTCAAAGCATTTTAGATGATTATGAAAGTGGAATACAAATTACTCAGGTGCAAACGCAAAAAGCGGATCCACCTGATCAAGTAATTGATGCATTTAGAGATGTTCAAGCTGCAAGAGCAGATATGGAGAGATCTAAAAACGAAGCTGAAGCTTATGCAAACGATGTTATCCCAAGAGCAAGAGGGGAAGCACAGAAAATTTTACAAGCTGCAGAAGCTTATAAAAAAGAAGTTGTTGCTAAAGCTGAAGGTGAAGCTAGCAGATTTTTAGCAATTTACAATGAGTATGCTAAAGCAAAACAAGTGACACAAGAAAGAATGTTTTTAGAGACAATGGAAACGGTTTTAGCAGATATAAATAAAATTATCATAGATAAAGAGTCTGGTTCAGGTGTGGTGCCATATCTACCATTGCCAGAGCTTAAAAAGAAAGAGACAAATTAAATGAAAGCTGGAAAAATAGTAGCTGGAATATTAGTTTTAATTGGTGTTGTAGCGTTCCTATCAGTAATTATAGTCAAAGAAGTTAATCAAGCGATAATTCTTCAATTTGGTGATCCAAAAAGAATTATAATGAAACCAGGCTTAAACTTTAAGATTCCATTTATTCAAAACGTTGTTTATTTAGATAAAAGGATTTTAAATTTAGATACCCCGCCCGAGGAAGTAATTGCATCTGACCAAAAAAGATTAATTGTTGATGCTTTTGCGAGATTTCAAATAGTTGATCCTTTGAAATTTTATATTTCTGTTGGAGACGAAAGAGTTGCAAGATCAAGATTATCTACGATTATAAACTCAAGAATTAGAAATGTTTTGGGTCAAGAAGAATTACAAACTTTGCTATCACAAGATAGATCAAAACAAATGTCTTTGATTAAAGATGGAGTTAATAACGAAGCGCAAAATTTTGGAATAAATATTGTAGATGTAAGAATAAAAAGAGCTGATCTTCCTACAGCAAACAGTGATGCAATTTACAGAAGAATGCAGACTGAGAGGGAAAGAGAAGCGAAGGAATTTAGAGCAAAAGGTGCTGAGATGGCTGTAACAATTACTTCGACTGCTGACAAAGAAGTAACCGTGATATTAGCAGATGCTCAAAAACAATCAGAAATTATGAAGGGAGAAGGTGACGGTGAAAGAAATAAAATCTTTGCAGATGCTTTCGGACAAGACCCTGAATTCTTTTCTTTCTACAGATCAATGCAATCTTATAGTAAAGCGTTTACTGCAGGTGAAACCTCAATGATCTTGTCTCCAGATAGTGAATTTTTTAAATTTTTTGGAAATACAACTCCCGATATTAAACAATAATTTTTAGATGAATGAGCTAGTCATAGCTTTTGGTCTTTTTTTATTTATAGAGGGAATCTTATATGCCTTATTTCCAGCAAAAATGAAAAGTATGCTTAAAAAACTTGAACTTGTTAAAGATAGTCAATTAAGATCAGGTGGACTTATTTTTGCAGTTATAGGTTTTGTGATTATTTATTTTATTAAAAGTTAATATGAAAAAATTAAAATTTATTATTTTAACAATTATATTTTCTTTAAGTTTTTCATTACAATCAAACTCTAGGCCTGTTCCAGCATCATTTGCAGACCTTGCAGAAAAATTAATGCCTTCTGTGGTAAATATTTCTACATCAACTACTGTAGTTACAAACAATAACTCTTTTCCATTTCAATTCCCTCCAGGTTCTCCATTTGAAGATATGTTTAAAGAATTTGGAACCCCTCAAGAGAGAAAATCAGCAGCTTTGGGTTCTGGATTTATTATTGATGAGAAGGGAGTGGTGGTTACAAATAATCACGTAATTCAGGATGCCGATGATATTATTGTTAGAGTTAACGGAGACCAAGAATATAAAGCAAAAGTGCTTGGCGCCGATCCTTTGATGGATATAGCAGTGTTACAATTAGATACAGAAGACAAATTTAAACCAGTTGGCTTTGGAGACTCTGATAAAGCAAGAATTGGTGATTGGGTTTTAGCAATTGGAAATCCATTTGGTCTTGGTGGGACAGTAACTGCTGGAATTATTTCAGCAAGGAATAGATCAATTGGATTATCAAGATATGAAGATTTTATTCAAACAGATGCATCAATAAATTCAGGAAATTCAGGTGGACCTTTATTCGATATGGAAGGAAATGTAATTGGAATTAATACAGCCATCTTAGGAAGAAATGGTTCTATTGGTATAGGATTTTCAATTCCATCCAATAGTGCTCAACAAGTAATTAAACAATTAATTGAGTTTGGTGAAACAAAAAGAGGTTGGCTGGGTGTAAGAATTCAAGATGTAACAAAAGAAATTGCTGAGGTTGAAGAACTAGATAAACCAAGAGGTGCTTTAGTTGCAAGTGTTGCTGAAAATAGTCCTTCTGAAAAAGCAGGAATTCAGGCTGGAGATATTATTTTAGAGTTTAATGGAGTTGAGATTAAGCAAATGAAAGAGTTGCCAGCAATTGTTGCAAGAACAGAAGTTGGAAAAAATGTAGATGTAAAAATTTGGAGAAATAAAAAAGAAATAACTAAAAAGGTGTTGTTGGGGAGATTAGAAACCTCTGATGACTTCAAAGTAAGTGAAAATCCAAAACAAGATGAAAATAATTTAGATGAAATTGTAGAGAGTTTAAGAATATCAGTAAGACCTTTAACTAAAGAGGATATAAAAAACCGTAAATTACCAAACCAAACTACAGGATTAGTAATTACCAATATGGCTAATAACAGTCCTTTAGTAAACTCAATCGAGATCAATAGCATTATTATTGAAGCTCAGAAGAAAAGAATTAAATCAGCAGATGATTTAAGAGATATCACTCAGAAAGCAATAAGCTCAAATCAAAAAACTATTTTAATTGCAATTTATAACAATCAAAATCAACGAAGATATATTGGCGTTAAATTAGATTAGTAATGGATTTGAAATCCAAGATAATTTTAATTTCAGGACCTACAGCATCTGGAAAATCAAGTTTTGCAATTAAACTTGCAAAAAAAATTAATGGAGAAATTATTAATGCAGATAGTATGCAAGTTTATAAGCAACTTAAAATTTTGTCAGCAAGACCTAGCCAAAAAAATTATCAGTCAATAAAACATCATTTATATGGTTTCCAAGATGCAAAGAAAAGTTTTTCAACCGGTGATTGGCTTAAAATTGCAAATAAAAAAATAATTGAAGTTAAAAATAGAAAAAAAGTTCCAATTCTTGTAGGAGGAACTGGGCTTTACTTCAAGGCATTAACTGATGGTTTGGTTCAAATTCCGAACATTCCAGTAAGATTTAGAAATAAAATTAGAAATCTAAATAAAAAAATTGGCCAAAATAAATTTTACAAGCAATTATTAAAATTGGATCCTCTTTCAAAAAATAAAATTAATTCAACAGATACCCAAAGATCAATAAGAGCTTTTGAAGTTAAAAAGTTTACTAAGAAATCTCTTCATGAATGGTTTAAAAATACTAAATCAAACTATTTAGAAGAAGATTTTTTAAAAATTTATATTGATTATCCACGTGATGAGTTGGTTGAAAGAATTCATCAAAGAACCGGAAAAATGATTAAAATGGGTGCCGTGAATGAGGTTAAAAGATTTTTAAAACTAAAAATTAATGAACAAATGACTGCATGTAAAGCAATTGGAATAAATGAAATTCATGAATATTTAGCAAAAGAAAAAAAAATTGATGAAATCAAAGAAAAAATATCAATAAAAACTAGACAATACGCTAAAAGACAAAGCACATGGGCTCGAGGAAACATGAGTGATTGGGTTAAGCTTAAGCCATCTGAGATTAATAATTTTTTAAAAAAAATTTAATTTTTCCATACTTAACCTTGACCAATCAGCACAACTTCAGCTAGATTGCGAAATGCCAAAATTATTAACCGGAGCTGAAATCGTATTTAAGTGTCTTGAAGACCAAAAGGTAAATCATATCTTTGGTTATCCTGGTGGTGCTGTACTGCCAATATATGATGAGTTAAAAAATCATCCGTCTATTAAACATATTCTTGTAAGACACGAGCAAGGTGCAGGTCATGCAGCTGAAGGTTATGCAAGATCATCTGGAAAACCTGGTGTTGTTTTAGTTACTTCAGGCCCTGGTGCCACCAACGTCGTTACAGCTTTAACTGATGCATACATGGACTCAGTTCCAATGGTTTGTATTTCGGGTCAAGTTCCAACACATCTTATTGGTACGGATGCATTTCAAGAATGTGACACAACAGGAATTACACGACCATGTACAAAGCATAACTGGTTAGTAAAAGATATCAACGATCTTTCAGATGTTATGCATGAAGCATTCAAAGTGGCAACAACTGGAAGACCTGGTCCCGTATTAATTGATATTCCAAAAGATATTCAATTTGCAAAAGCAAAATATAAAAAACCAAAAAAAGAAAAAAGTTTAAATGGTAAATCTCACAACAAGTTTTCAGCTGATGAAATTGACCAATTAATTAATTTAATTAGTAAAGCAAAGAAGCCAATAATTTATAGTGGTGGAGGTGTAATTAATTCAGGACCAAAAGCAAGTGAAGCTCTTAGAAAATTTGTTGAGCTAACAGGATTTCCAATTACTTCAACTTTGCAAGGTCTAGGTGCTTATCCTGGAGATGATAATCAGTTTTTAGGAATGCTAGGAATGCACGGAACGTATGAAGCAAACAATGCAATGCATGACTGTGATTTATTAATAAACATTGGTGCAAGATTTGATGACCGTATTACTGGAAAAATTGATGAATTCTCTCCTAATTCAAAAAAAGTTCATATTGATATTGATCCATCATCAATTAATAAAATTATTAAAGTAGATCTTGCAATCTTAGGTGATGTAACGAAAGTAATTGATAAAGTAAACAAAACAATTGTTAAAAAGAAAAATGGTAATGGTAAATCAAATAAACCAAATATTGCAAAATGGTGGGAACAAATTCAAAAATGGAGAAGTAAAGACTCTTTAAATTTCATTAACAGTGAAGATAGCATAAAACCTCAGCATGCTGTTCAAAGACTTTATGAGTTAACAAAAAATAAAGATACTTATGTAACAACAGAAGTAGGTCAGCATCAAATGTGGGCTGCTCAACATTATAAATTTAACAAACCCAATAGATGGATGACTTCAGGTGGATTAGGAACTATGGGTTATGGATTACCAGCAGCTGTTGGAGTTCAAGTAGCTCATCCAGAAAAATTAGTTATTGATATTGCAGGAGAAGCATCAGTTTTAATGACAATGCAAGAGATGTCCACGGCTGTTCAATATAATTTGCCAATAAAAATATTTATTTTGAACAACCAGTACATGGGAATGGTAAGACAGTGGCAAGAGCTGCTTCATGAAAAAAATTATTCTGAAAGTTATTCAGAAGCATTACCAGATTTTATGAAAATGGCTGATGCTTATGGCTGTAAAGGAATTAAGGCTGATAATCCATTAGAGCTAGATGAAAAAATTCAAGAAATGGTTGACCATAATGGTCCTGTTATTTTTGATTGTCATGTCGATCCAAATGAAAACTGTTTCCCAATGATACCTTCAGGTAAACCTCATAATCAAATGATCTTAGGACCAAACGATCAAGAAGAGAATAAAATAAAAGGAAAAGGCAAAGCCTTAGTTTAATCAAAATGCCAAAATCAAAGTCAGCTTATAGCTCTCCATCTATAAAACAAAAATCAGATACCTATATTTTTGTAGTTTGGGTAGATAATGAAGCGGGTGTTCTTGCAAGAGTGGTTGGCCTGTTTTCTGGCAGAGGTTATAATATTGAGTCTTTGGCAGTAGCAGAAATTGATGCTATCAAAAACATATCCAGAATAACAATTGTAACAACTGGAACACCACAAGTAATTGACCAGATTAGACTGCAATTAACCAAATTAGTTCCTGTACACAAAGTTGCTGAATTTAAAAGAGACGATAAAGACGTGATTTTTAAAGAGATGGCTTTATTTAAAATTGTAGGTAAAAAAAATAAAATTGAAAAATGTTTAAATGCTTGTAAAAAATTTAACCCAGTAGTATTGGATGAAACAAAATCATCTGCAGTTATTCAAATAACAGCACTTAGACGAGAGATTGATAAAATGAGCAAAAAATTAAAACCCTTGGGACTTATAAGCACTTCAAGAACAGGGGCTGTTGCAATGACAAGAGGTGCAAAAATTTTTAACTAATTAATAGGAGATAAATTATGAAAATGTTTTATGAAAAAGATGCAGATATAGATTTAATAAAAAATAAAAAAATTGCGATTTTTGGTTATGGGAGCCAAGGTCACGCTCATGCACTTAATCTAAAGGATAGTGGAGTTAAAGAAATTGTTGTTGCATTAAGAGAAGGTTCATCAAGTGTTGCTAAAGCTGAATCAAAAGGTTTAAAAGTGATGAATTTATCTGATGCGGCTGCTTGGGCAGATGTTGTTATGATATTAACTCCTGATGAATTACAAGCTGAAATTTATAAAAATCATATTGAACAAAGAGTGAGAGAAGGAACAAGTATTGCTTTTGCTCATGGTTTAAATGTTCACTATGACTTAATTAAAGCGAGAAAAGATTTAGATGTATTTATGGTTGCTCCAAAAGGACCTGGTCATTTAGTAAGAAGCGAATATGAAAAAGGTGGTGGAGTTCCATGTTTGTTTGCAGTTCATCAAGATGGATCTGGTAAAGCAAGAGATTTAGCTCTTTCCTATGCTTCAGCAGTAGGTGGAGGAAGATCAGGTATTATTGAAACTACTTTCAAAGACGAAGTTGAAACAGACTTATTTGGTGAACAAACTGTTTTATGTGGTGGTTTAGTTGAACTAATTAAAAATGGATATGAAACTTTAGTTGAAGCTGGGTATGAACCAGAGATGGCATATTTCGAAACAGTTCATGAAGTTAAATTAATTGTTGATTTGATCTATGAAGGTGGAATTGCAAATATGAATTATTCAATTTCAAATACTGCTGAATATGGTGAGTATCAATCTGGTCCAAGAATTATAAACAAGGAAGAAACAAAGAAAAGAATGAAAGAAGTTTTGGCAGATATTCAATCAGGTAAATTTACCAAAGAGTGGATGGATGAGTGCAAAACTGGTCAAAAAAACTTCTTAGCAACTAGAGCGAAATTGGCTGAACATTCTGTAGAAAAAGTTGGAGCAGAATTAAGAGCTATGATGCCTTGGATAAGTAAGAAAAAATTAGTAGATAGCGATAAAAGTTAATTATTAATATAATTTTATATCTGTAATAATCTTTTTTTTTCACTTATAATTTTTTTATAAATTTAAAAAAAGAGGTTAATTATGAAGGCTAAAAATTTAGTAAGAATATTACTATCATTAGTTCTAGTATTTGGATTTTCTTCAGCATGGGCAAAAACTATCAAATGGTCAATGCAAGGAGACAGTCTTACACTAGATCCACACGCACAAAACGAAGGTCCAACTACTCAAGTATCTAGACAAGTTTATGAAGCTCTTGTTCAAAGAGCAGTAGATATGAAAATTGAACCAGCGTTAGCAAGAAAATGGACAGCTACAGATCCTAATACTTGGATATTTAATTTAAGAGAGGATGTAAAATTTTCTGATGGTTCTAAAATGACATCAGCTGATGTTGTATTTAGTATATTAAGAGCTAAACAAAGAACATCTGATTTCAAAGAATATATCAGTACGATATCTGATGTTAAAGCGGTTGGGGATTATGCTGTTAAAATTACAACAAGCAAACCTAATCCTATACTTTTAAATCAACTGTCAAATATTTTTATAATGTCTAGAGCCTGGTCAGAGGCAAACTTTGCAATGTCTCCTCAGAATTGGGATGCAGGACAAGAAACCTTTTCAGCAACTAATGCTTTGGGAACGGGTCCATTTAAAATTACTTTGAGAGAACCGAACACAAAAACAGTCTTTAAAAGAAATAAGCATTGGTGGGGTGATATGGAAGATGATGGCATAAAGCAAATTGAGTTACTTCCAATTAAAAATGCTGCAACAAGAGTAGCTGCCCTACTGTCTGGTGAGATTGATTTAGTGACTGATGCACCTGTTCAAGATTTAAAAAGAATTGGTTCTTCTTCAGGACATCAAGTTGTAAGTACACCGCAAATGAGAACAATCTTTTTAGGAATGGATCAAGCAGCAGATAAATTAAGAACTGGAAATACTGGTGATAATCCTTTTAAGAAAAAAGAAGTTAGACAAGCACTTTATCAAGCAATTGACATTGAGGCTATCAAGAAAAAAGTAATGAGAGGTCTAAGTGAGCCAGCTGGAATAATTACATTCCCAGGTGTAAATGGTTACACAGCAGAACTTGATAAAAGATTACCTTATGATGTTGATGCTGCAAAAAAACTTTTAGATAGCGCAGGTTATCCTAATGGGTTTGATGTAGAACTGAGATGTCCAAACGATAGATATGTAAATGATGAAGCGATTTGTACAGCTGTTGTTGGTATGTTAGGTAAAATTGGAGTTAACGTAAACTTGTTTGCTCAAACTAAAAGTAAACACTTCAAAGAGCTAAAAGATGATCAAGGTGATTTTTATATGCTTGGATGGGGTGTACCAACTTTAGACAGTCATTACGTATTTCATTATTTATATGAAACAGGTGCTAGTTGGAACAAAGTTAACTTCAGCAACCCTGATGTAGATGCTGCAATTAGAGTTATGGAGGGTGAAGTTGATTTAGATAAAAGAAACGCTGCAATTGCAAATGCTTGGAAAATTGTAAAAGATGATATTGCTTATCTTCCTTTACACCACCAAGTAATTTCTTGGGCATCTAAAAGTAACGTGAACGTTCCTATCAGACCTAATAACGAACCGTTATTTAGAGCTGCCAGCGTAAATTAAATTAAAATTATTATAAGCCCCTTAAATTTATAAGGGGCTTATAAATTTAAAATCCTCATAAATTGATAAAGTATTTTTTTAAAAGATTGTTTCAATCAGCTTTGGTAATGCTAGTTGTTGCCTTTGTCTCTTTTTCCTTGTTCAATTTTGTTGGAGACCCAATAAACAACATGGTTGGAGAAGAAACTTCAGATGAGGAGAGAGCCGAATTAAGAGAAACATTGGGTCTAATGGATCCAATTCATGTTCAATTTTCAAGATTTGTAATCAATGCGTCTAAAGGAGAGTTTGGTATTTCTTATCAATTAAGAAGACCAGTGTCTGAACTGATTGTTGAGAGATTACCAGCTACTATTGAACTTGTTGTAATTTCTGCTTTGATAGCATTAGTGACAGGAACTCTTTTAGGAGTTTATACAGGTATAAATAGAAAGGGTTTTTTAAGTGACTTTGTTTTAGCAATTTCATTGCTTGGAGTGTCACTCCCCACATTTGTAATTGGGATATTATTTATTTACTTATTTGCTGTAATTCTAGGAGTGCTTCCCTCATTTGGTAGAGGAGAAGTTGTTGATATAGGATTTTGGACAACAGGTTTTTTAACTATTTCAGGTCTTAAAGCGATAATTCTTCCATCAGTTACATTAAGTCTTTTTCAAATGACATATATCATCAGGCTAGTAAGAGCTGAAATGATGGAAATTTTACAAACTGATTATATAAAATTTGCTCGAGCACGTGGAATTAGTGAAGACAGTATTAAATACAAACATGCGTTAAAAAATGGTTTGATACCTGTAATAACAATTGCTGGAATTAATATTGGAACTTTAATTGCGTTTTCAATTATAACTGAAACTGTTTTTCAATGGCCTGGAATGGGTTTCTTGTTTATTCAAGCTGTTCAGTTTGTAGATATACCAATTATGTCGGCTTATTTAGTTTTCATTGCATTTGTTTTTGTGATGATAAATTTTATAGTTGATATTCTGTATTATTTTATCGATCCAAGGATTAGAGTTAAAGGAGATGTCGCAAGTGGATAATAATTTAAATTTAACAAGATGGGAAAGAATCAAGGATAGTGATATCTATCATAGCTTCATAAAATCTCCGACAGCAATTATATCTTCAGCAATTTTATTTATTATTTTTTTTTGTTCTTTTTTTATTGAATTTTTAACACCTTACACTCCTTTTGATCCATCATCTTTATCTTTGATGGATGCATTTACACCACCATCTTGGACAGAAGATGGTTTAGCACAATTTATTCTGGGAACAGATGGTCAGGGAAGAGATATGTTATCAACCATTTTATACGGATGTAGAATATCTCTTATAGTTGGTTTTGCTGCAATTATATTTAGTCTAGTTCTTGGTGTTGGTTTAGGATTAACAGCTGGATACTTTGGTGGCAAATATGAAATGGTAGTAATGAGGCTTACAGATGTTCAGTTGACTGTACCAAGTATATTGATGGCACTATTGGTTGATGGAATAGCAAGAGGATTAATTTCAAGAGAAATGCATGATGAAATGGCGATCTATGTTTTAATTTTTGCTATTGGAATTTCTGAATGGCCACAGTTCGCAAGAGTATCTAGGGCAGCAACTTTGGTAGAAAAAAATAAAGACTATGTTTCTGCCTCAACAATAATTGGTGTTTCAAATATGGTAATTATGTTTAAACATATTTTACCAAATATTATGAGACCAGTTTTGGTCATCGGTACAATTGGTCTAGCTCTTGCTATCTTAGCAGAATCGACTTTAAGTTTTTTGGGTGTTGGGGTTCCACCAACAACTCCTTCTTTAGGTACATTAATAAGATTAGGAAATGATTTTTTATTTTCAGGAGAATGGTGGATTACATTTTTCCCAGCAATTTTTTTGGTGATTTTAGCTTTTTCCATTAATTTACTAGGAGATTGGATGAGAGACACTTTAAATCCAAAATTAAAAAAATGAGTTTTTTAAAAATAAATAATTTAAGTGTTGATTATAAAATGCGTAAAGAGACTGTTTACGCGGCCAAAAACGTTAATTTTGAGGTAAATAAAGGGGAAATTTTAGGATTGGTTGGAGAGTCTGGCTCTGGAAAAAGCACTGTTGGAAATGCTATAATTAATTTAATTGATGAGCCAGGACAGGTTTCTAGTGGTTCAGTAATTTTGGGAGACTTAAATATTCATGAAAATTCAGAGAGTATAATTAAATATCGAGGTAATAAAATTGGATTAATATTTCAAGACCCACAAACATCTTTAAATCCAATATTAACAGTTGGTGAACAATTAATTGAAACTATACAAACTCATCTAAATTTAAACAAAGAGGAAGCAAAAAATAAATCTATTAATTTATTAAAAGAAGTTGGAATTAAGGATGCTGAAAAAAGATTTAATGATTATCCTCATCAGTTTTCAGGAGGAATGAGACAAAGAGTAGTTATTTCATTGGCTTTATGTTGTGAACCAGAATTATTAATTGCTGATGAACCTACTACTGCTTTAGATGTTTCTATTCAATCACAGATTTTAGATTTAATTAAAAAACTAACAAAAGAAAGAAATTTAGCAGTGATTTTAATCACTCATGATATGGGTGTTATTGCTGAAACTGCCAATCGTGTAGCTGTAATGAAAAGTGGAAATTTAGTTGAAATTGGTGAAACAAAAAAAATATTAACAACTCCTCAACAAAGTTATACTAAAAGTCTTGTAAGCTCGGTTCCACCTACTAACAAGAAAATTTTAAGATTTGTAATAGTAGAAAAAGACAACAAAAATAAAGGAAATAATATCAAAATTTTGAATAGATGGACTAAAAAAGAAATTACCAATCAAGATTTAGTTCAAGTTAAAAATCTTAATAAAAGTTTTGATGACAATTTTTTTACAGAAAATTCTAAAAATTCTGTGTTAGCTGTAAATAATGTTTCATTTGAAATAAAAGAAGGTGAGTCATTTGGATTGGTAGGTGAAAGCGGTAGTGGAAAATCAACTATTGCAAAAATGATTGTAAATTTATTTAAACCTTCATCAGGAGATATATTTTTTGATAATACTTGTATTACAAAAATAAAAAATAGATCAGAACTAATGAAATTTAGAAAACAAATACAAATGATTTTTCAAGATCCCTATTCATCACTAAATGGTAGATTGAAAGTAAAAGATATTATTGCTGAGCCTATTACGCTTCACAATCCTTCGATATCTAATTCTGATCTAAATAATTATGTCGACGATTTATTAGACTCTGTTGAAATGTCTCAAAAATCAGCAGATAGATACCCACATGAATTTTCTGGTGGTCAAAGACAAAGAATTTCGATTGCAAGAGCATTAGCAACTCAACCAAGACTCTTAGTTTGTGATGAACCTACATCTGCATTAGATGTTAGTATTCAAGCACAAATATTAAATTTATTAAAAGATCTTCAAGAGCAATTAAATTTAACTATTTTATTTATTAGCCATGACTTACCGGTTGTAAGACAAATGTGTGATAGAATTGGAGTTCTAAAAGATGGGAAGTTATGTGAAGTTTCAAATACTGAGGATTTATTTTTGAACCCTACCCATGAATACACAAAGGAACTTTTACACTTGATGCCTAAAATTGAGTCTATTTATAATTAATTTTTGTATCACCTAAAATGGACGAAAAAATTTAGCTATTTATACTAATTATTTTGCAATCTCTCTTATAGATTGTATTATGGTTTTTCCAAAATTTTTATTATGATCGATAAAGATAGAGTATTTATATTTGATACAACTATGCGTGATGGCGAGCAATCACCTGGTGCATCAATGAGTTTGGAAGAAAAAATTCAGATTGCTCGAGTATTTGATGAACTGGGAATTGATATTATCGAGGCAGGTTTTCCTATAGCATCACCAGGAGATTTTGAGGCTGTTTCTGAAGTTAGTAAGATTTTAAAAAATTCTATTCCAGCAGGATTATCTAGACATTCAGTAAAAGATATTGATAGAGCTTACGAAGCACTAAAACATGCTCCTAGATTTAGAATACATACTTTTATTTCTACAAGTCCTTTACATATGAAGCATAAATTAAATATGTCACCTGAAGATGTTTATGAGTCAATTGGCAAACACGTTTCTTATGCAAGAAAATTTACTGATGATGTTGAGTGGTCATGTGAAGATGGGACAAGAACAGATATGGATTATATGTGTAAAACAGTTGAACTTGCAATTAAAAATGGAGCAACAACAATTAATATCCCTGATACTGTGGGTTATACGATACCATCTGAATTCACAACAATCATTGAAACACTTTTAAACAAAGTCCCTAACATTGATAAAGCAATTTTATCTACACATTGCCACAATGATTTAGGTTTAGCGGTAGCTAATTCTTTAGCTGGTGTTCAAGCAGGAGCAAGACAAATTGAATGTACTATAAATGGTTTAGGTGAAAGAGCAGGTAATGCTGCATTAGAAGAAGTTGTAATGGCAATTAAGACAAGACCGGACTTAATGCCTTACGAAACTGGAATTAACACAACTTTGTTAAGCAAGGCGTCAAAGATAGTTTCAAATGCTACTGGATTTCCAGTCCAATATAATAAAGCAATTGTTGGAAAAAATGCATTCGCACATGAGGCAGGCATCCATCAAGATGGAATGTTAAAAAATAGACAGACTTATGAAATTATGACCCCAGAGAGTGTTGGAGTAAAACAAACCTCATTAGTAATGGGCAAACATTCTGGACGTCATGCTTTTAAAGATAAATTAAACAGTTTGGGTTATCCAGATTTAACAGACGATGTAGTAGGAAATGCATTTGCAAAGTTTAAGGTTTTAGCAGACAAGAAAAAACATGTTTATGACGAAGATATTATTGCACTAGTTGATGATAGTTTAATTGTTGATAATAAAGTTAGTGCAATTAATTTAAAATCATTAAAAGTATTTGCCGGTACAGGAGAACCTCAAAAAGCAGAGATGACTTTAGATGTATACGGAGATGTAAAACAAGCTTCAGAAACTGGAGATGGACCAGTTGATGCAATATTTAAATGTATAAAAACTCTTTATCCTCATGATGTAAATTTACAGCTTTATCAAGTACATGCTGTAACCGAAGGTACCGATGCTCAAGCTACTGTTAGTGTAAAAATTGAGGAAAATGGCAAGACTACCGTAGGTCAAGCAGCAGATACTGATACTTTAGTTGCTTCTGCAAATGCTTACATAAATGCTTTAAATAAAATGATAATCAAACGAGATAAAACAGCTCCAATGGAGCAAGAAAGTCAAAAGGTAAGGGGAATATAATGGGATTATTTGATAGTGTTAAAAAGGTATGGAGCCAAGATATGGCGATTGATCTTGGAACAGCAAATACACTAGTAGTATTAAAAGGAAAAGGTGTTGTTCTTAATGAACCTTCTGTTGTTGCGATTGTTGATCAAGGTGGAAAGAAAAATGTTTTAGCTGTTGGAGATGAAGCCAAAACAATGCTTGGAAGAACACCTGGGAATATTAGTGCCATCAGACCTTTAAGAGATGGCGTTATAGCAGACTTTATAGTTACAGAAGAGATGATCAAACACTTTATAAAAAAAGTTCATAAAGGAAGTACTTTCGCTAATCCTAGAATTTTAATATGTGTACCAACTGGTTCAACGCCAGTTGAAAGAAAAGCAATTCAAGACAGCGCATTAGCTGCAGGAGCAAGAAGAGTTCAATTAATTGAAGAACCAATTGCTGCAGCTATTGGAGCTGGACTTCCGATTTCTGAAGCCACAGGGTCAATGGTTGTTGATATAGGGGGTGGTACCAGTGAGATAGCAGTCATGTCTCTAGGTGGATTGGTTTATTCTAAATCTTTGAGAGTTGCGGGTGATGCAATGGATACAGCAATAGTTAATTATATGAGAAAAGAATACAATTTGCTTATCGGAGATACTACTGCTGAAAAAATTAAAAAGGAAATGGGTACAGCTGTTCCAACAGGAACTAACACTTACCCAGTAAAAGGTAGAGATTTAAGATCAGGTACTCCTAAAGAAGTAAATATTACCGAGGAAGATACTGCTGAAGCATTAAATGATATATTGAAAGAAATGGTTAGTGCAATAAAAGATGCTTTGGAAAATACTCCTCCCGAATTATCTGCCGATCTAGTAGATATGGGTCTTACTTTAACAGGTGGTGGAGCTTTATTAAAAAACATTGATAAAAGATTCTCTAAGGAAACAGGTTTACCAGTACATGTTGCTGATGATCCATTGTCTTGTGTTGCAGTTGGAACTGGTAAAGCTTTGGATCAAGAAGAAACTTTTTCTACTATGTTATCTGAATATTAAAAGATGGTAAAAGGCAGAGACGACTTTGTAATTGCCTTAAGATCAGTTTTTTTAAAAAAGAAAGATCAACAAAAGTTTTCACTCATAAGCTTAATTTTTTTATCTGTTGTTATAATAATTTTAAGTAATTTTAATTTTAAACCAATTCAAATTATTAAATTAGGAATCAACGAAGTAATTTATAGATCTTCTTTTGTTGTATCAGTACCAGAAAATAAAATTAAAGGGGCAATAGCTAAATTTAAATCACACCTTAATTTTTATAAAAATCATCAAAACCAATTAATAAAAATAGAGAATACAGATGAGATTAAAATTTTAAATAGTATTTTAATTGCTGAAAATAAAAGACTTAGAGAGTTGATTGATGAAAGCATAAATTCAGAAGATATATTTGCAAGAGTTTTAATTGATAGAGACAGTCCATATTTAAAATCAATAGTCTTGAATAGAGGAACTAAAGACAATGTAAAAATGGGAATGGCAGTAATGGATCGAAATTATTTGGTTGGTCAGATTATTGAGGTAAATTATTCAAATTCAAGAGCTCTACTTCTGTCAGATTTAAATAGCAAAATACCAGTAGTAATTCAGCCCCCATTTCTACAAGCTGTAGCCTCTGGAACCGGGAAGGATTATGGAATAATTGAATATACCAAAGATGAGTACAAAGAAAGTCAGATTGAAAATGAGGCTGTTGTATATACCTCTGGTCTTGCTGGTATTTTTAAACCAGGTATTCCAGTTGGTAAAATAACAAATAGTTCAGAGCAACTAAGTTTTTTTTCTGATTTTGGACAATTAAGTTTTGTAAAGATTGTAGAATTTAAAATAGGGGAGGGTCAATAATGGCTTCATTGAATAAAAGTACATTTTTTAGATCATTCCTCTCTTATTTGCCGATTATTATTTTGTTTTTTTCAGTGTTTAATGAATTTGACTTTAATTATTTAAAGTTAGATTATTTTTCATTCAACTTCATTTTCATTTTAATCTTTTTTTGGACTTTAAGAAATCCAGATTACTTAGGATATTTCTCAATTTTCTTAGCAGGAATTATTAACGACGTAGTAATTGGTATTCCAATTGGAATAAGCAGTTTTTGTTATTTACTAATCTGTGCCATTACCTCGTATATTAGACAAATTACACTAAGTCCAAAATTCATAAATGATTGGCTTTCATTTGTCATTGCAGTTTTGCTTATAAATTCAATTCAAGTGATAATCTTAGACTTAGTATTTTTATATCAGGTAGATTTTATGGACTACTTAATAAACTCTGGTTTTACTTTTCTATTTTACCCATTATTTTTTATTTTATTTAACATTTTAAATAGCAAAATTTTAAATAAACAGAATGATTAGTGGTAATTCAGGTATTAGAAAAACAGACGTAATTAATAGACGGATGTTTATTATTGGTGCTGCAAAAGTAATTATTTTTACAGGAATTATAGCTAGACTTTTTTCTCTGCAAGTTAACGAAAATAAAAAATATCTTACTCTTTCAGATAAAAATAGAATTAGAGAGTGGAAGTTACCACCAATAAGAGGCGATATAGTGGATTATTTTGGCAATGTCATAGCCGGAAATTTAAAAGTATATCAACTTCATATAATTCCTGAACAAGTTGAAAACTTCAATTATTTGTTAACTCGATTAAAAACTCTACTTAACCTGAGTGATAAAAAAATAGAAAAAATTGTAAAATCAAAAAATAAATTAAAACCTTGGGAAAGTATTATTGTTTCTGAAAATTTATCTTGGAGTGATTTTTTAAAAATAAATAATTATTTATATGACTTAGTTGGTGTTAAACCAGTTATGACCATTTCAAGAAATTACCCTTTTAGCGAAACTTATACTCATATTCTAGGATATGTCAGTCAACCTAATGAAGAAGAGATTTTAGCTAATGAAACTGTTCAAGAAAGATTTGTTCCAGGTATGAAAATTGGAAAATTAGGTTTAGAAAAAACTTTAGAAAATTACTTGATTGGTACAAATGCTATCCAAAGATATGAAGTAAACGCTTATGGGAAAAGAATTAATCAACTTGAGCATCAAAAAGGAAAACAAGGTTTAAGAGTAAGATTAACTGTTGATACTGAGGTTCAGAAAGCTTGTGGAAAACTTTTAAATGACCGAGCTGGATCAATAAGTGTAATGGATATTTATACGGGTGATATCATAGCAATGTACTCTTCTCCATCCTACGACCCAAACAAATTTTTATTTGGAATAAGTAATGATGATTGGTCATTAATTAGAAATAATCCATTAAAACCACTAGTAAATAAGACACTTGCAGGACTTTATTCTCCAGGATCTACAATAAAACCAATTGTAGCTTTATCTGCTTTAGAAAATAAAATTGTTAGTCCAAGTTTTAAAGTTAAATGCACTGGTAAGATGGAACTCTATGGACAGACCTTTCACTGTTGGAAAGAAAAAGGTCATGGATTTGTAAGTTTAAAAAATGCAATGAAACAATCATGTGATACCTATTTTTATGAAGTTGCAAGATTACTAGGAGTAGATCGATTAAATGTTACAGCTGAAAAATTTGGCCTTGGTAAAAAAGTGTTAGGAGATTATTTTGATTTTGAAAAATCAGGTTTATTTCCAAACACTAAATGGAAAAAAAATAATCTTGGAAAAGGTTGGGTTCTTGGTGAAACATTAATAACTGGAATAGGTCAAGGTTACACTCAAACAACTCCACTTCAATTATGCCTTATGACAGCTCAGATTGCTAATGGAGGCTACTCTATAAAACCAAGAATAATAGTTGATAATAATGCTGTTTCTTTCGAAGAAGCTAAAAATAAATTTGAAGAAGGGTCTTCATTTTCTGAAGAAAAAAAATTATTTGAGAATCCTAAAAATATAAAAATTGTTCAAGAGGCCATGTTTAGTTCAACTAATGAATTATACGGCACATCATACAAATCTAGAATAGACGATCCAAAATATCAATTTGCTGGTAAAACTGGAACTGCGCAGGTTAAGAGAATTAGTATGCGAGAAAGAGAACTTGATCTTAAAATTGAGCAAATCCCTTATAAAGATCGAGATCACGCATTATTCGTTGCTTATGGTCCGTATATTAATCCAAGATACGCATTAAGTGTTATAGTTGAGCATGGTGGCTCAGGAAGTAAAACTGCAGCACCAATTGCAAAAGAATTGTTCAAATTAATAATTGATAGAAACGATCTAAGAAATAAACAAAAAAATTTTGAGGAAATAGAAATTTGATGTTTCAACACGATAGATTAAATAACGAACTTACTTTTTGGCAAAAGGTTAAAGAGTTAGATTATATTTTACTGATAAGTATATTTTTACTTTCAATATTAAGTTTATTTGTGATGTACTCAACAGATGGAGGAGAAATTCTATTTCATACAAAAAGTCATTTTAGTAAAATAGTAGTTTTTTTCCCTCTAATGATTTTAATTGCGTTTTTTAATATTAGATGGTGGCACAACTTATCATACTTGTTTTATATAGCTGTAATTCTTCTACTAATTTATGTTTCTTTTTTTGGAATAAAATCATCAGGCTCAAGAAGATGGATGGATTTATATTTATTTAATTTACAGCCATCCGAGTTAATGAAAATAGCAATTATACTTTGCTTAGCAAAATATTATCACAGGGTTAAAATTGAAAATGTAAACTCAGTTACAAGTATCATGACAGTTATTACTATAATTTTAATACCAATTATTATGGTGCTCTCACAACCAGATTTAGGAACTTCAATTCTCATTGCATTAAGTGGACTAATTGTTTTATGGCTGGGAGGCGTTAAGATAAAATATTTTATTTATTCTTTTATAGTTTTTTTAATATCACTACCTTTTGTAATTTCTTTCTTAAAGCCTTATCAAAAATTGAGAATATTGACTTTTTTAGACCCTGATAGAGATCCATTGGGCGCTGGTTATCAAATAATTCAGTCAAAAATAGCAATAGGTTCTGGTGGCTTAGAGGGGAAAGGTTTTTTAAAAGGCACGCAAAGTTATTTGGATTTTTTACCTGAAAAACATACTGATTTTATATTCACTTTATTTTCTGAAGAGTTTGGATTTATAGGATCAGTAGGATTATTAATTTTGTATTCAATTATTATTATCAGAATTTTGAGAATAGGTGCTATCTCAAGAAGTAATTTTTCAAGGTTATTCTGTTTTGGATTTGCTTTTGCAATATTCATTTACATTGTTGTAAATCTTTCAATGGTCTTAGGTTTATTGCCAATTGTTGGTTCTCCATTACCGATAATGTCCTACGGAGGTTCCTCTATGTTAGCAACTATGATCGGATTTGGTATTGTTCTTAGCGCCAAGATAAATCACAAACAGATGATTGCTTAAAATATTTAATTTAATTAAGCATAATTTGTCACTATGAAACTTTAATTTTTTAATTGTATAAAGTCCTTATGAATAAGAACATTACGGTTGGAATAGTTGGTGCAGGTATCCAAGGTGTTTCAAATGCATTGTTCCTTCAAAAAAAGGGATTTAATGTAACAATATTTGATAGAGATAATCCTGGAAGCCAAGCAGCATCGTATGGAAATGCAGGACATTTTTCGCCTTATGCTTCACTTTCTTTAAATAGAACTGATGTCTTAGCGGATGTTCCGGCTATGTTATTAAGTTCAACAGGTCCTCTAGCTTTAAAATGGAATTATGTTCCAAAAATGATTCCATGGTTCATAAAATTTATCATGAACACCACAAAAACTAAGATGATGCACACAGCAAAAAATATGCATCAAATTTTAGATTTAGCTCTACCGGCGTATGATGAATTATTTGATGAAATAGATCTTGAAGGATTAGTGGAAAACAAAGGAATACTTTATATCTGGAATGATCAGGATTTAAAAAGTAGGGAATTAGAAATTAGAGTTAGAGATGAATTGGGAGTAGAGCAGCAACTAGTTAATAAAGCTGAAATTCATGATTTAGAACCCCATATTAAACCTTTCTATCATGCTGGAGTTTACTATCCTTATGCAAGACATGCTCGAAATCCAAAAAGAATCCTTTTAAAATTATTTGATCTATTTTTACAAAAAGGTGGAAAGTTTAACAAAGTAAATATTAAAGATATAAAATTTGATGATGAAAAACCTATTTTTAAAACTGAAACACAAAGTTATGTTTTTGATAAAGCAGTAATTGCTTGTGGCGCTTTTTCTAAAAAATTGACTGATAATTTAGATGAACAAATTCCTCTAGATACTGAAAGAGGATATCATGTTCATTTTAAAAACTGTGATCATTTATTAAGCCGACCAGTAATATTTTCAAACCGTGGTTTTGGTATTACACCAATGGAACAAGGATTAAGAGTAGTTGGTACAGTTGAATTTGGTGGATTGGAAAATCCTTTGTCAAAATCTAGAGTTAAAAATTTAATTAATAATGCAAAATATATGCTTGGTGATTTACCCGAGCATGAGGATGAGTGGTTAGGATTTAGACCAACTTTACCAGACTTTTTACCTGTCATGGGGCCATCAAAAAATTATAAAAATGTTTATTATTGTTTTGGACATCATCATTTAGGATGGACTTTAGGCCCAATTTCTGGAAAGATTGTTTCAGGAATGATTGCGAACGAAAATACAAACTTAGATTTAAAACCTTATAGTTCGTTAAGATTTAGCTAAGTGGGTCAGAACGCCAAAGCATATTTAATGTTGGTTTGTGCAACATTATTTTGGGCAGGCAATTTTACAATTGCAAAGTTTGCATACTTGCAAAACATACCACCAAATACTCTTTCATTTTTAAGATGGTGTCTTGTATGGATAATTTTATTTCCCTTTACCTATCAGGAGATATTTAAATTAAAGTATAAAATTAAAGAAAATTTATCTTTATTTTTTATCCTTGGCTTTACCAGTGTTTGTATATTTACTTCATTTACTTATAATGCTTTAAATCATACCCAAGTAATCAATGCATCTCTTTTTAATACTGCAATACCAGTCACAATAATTTTAGTTTGTTTTTTGTTAAAAATTGAAAAAACAAATATTTTTCAATTATCAGGCCTGTTTATTTCTGTATTAGGTATTTTAGCTATTATCACAAGATTGGATCTTAATATTTTGCTTTCTTTAAATTTTAATAAAGGAGATTTATTTATGATAGGTGCGATAATTGCATGGGGAGTTTATTCAGCATATTTAAGAAAAAGAAATTTTGATGTTTCTCTACTTGCCCTTGTGCAAATCATATGCACTTTTGGCCTAATATTTCTTTTACCTCTATTTTTTATAGATATAATTCAAGATAAGGTTGTAGAGATAAATAGTAACTTTTTTTATATTTTATTTTATATTGCTTTGTTTCCAAGTATTGGCTCTTACTATTGTTGGGCAGGTGCTGTTGCGATAATTGGAGCTAATCGGGCAGGAATTTTTTTATCATTAATTCCATTATTCAGCACAATTTTTGCAATTATACTTTTTAATGAAAAATTTTTATTTTTTCATTTAATTGGGTCTATTTTAATTATATTAGGTCTATTTTTATCAAACAAAAAAATTAAAAATGCTTAAAGTAGCTATATTAGATGATTACCAAAATGTTGCTCAACAATTTGTTGATTTAGAAAAATTATCTGGAAAATATGAATTTAAAATTTTCAGTGAACCTTTTGTAGACGAAGCGGACGCTATTGAACAATTAGCTGATTTTGAGGCTCTTTTGATAATGAGGGAAAGAACTCCAATTACAAAAAATCTTATTGATAATTTAAGTGATTTAAAATTTGTTATCACAAGTGGATTAAGAAATAGATCTATAGATCTTGAGGCTGCTAAAAAAAGAAAAATTATAGTTTGTGGAACAGATATTAATATCAATCCAACACCAGAATTAACTTGGGCATTAATTCTTGGCTTAGCTAGAAATTTTAAAGAAGAGTTTGATAATATGTATCAAGGATACTGGCAAACTACTATTGGTGTTGAGCTAAAAGGAAAAATATTAGGATTAATAGGATTGGGAAGAGTAGGGAGTGAAGTTGCAAAAATTGGAAAAGCTTTTGGAATGCAAGTTATGGCTTGGAGTGAAAATTTAAGTTTAGATAAATGCAAAGAGCTCGATGTCTTGCCATGTAGCAAAGATGATTTAATTAAGAACTCAGATGTTTTGTCCATTCACGTGCAAGGTGGAGAGAGATACAAAGATTGCATAACATTAAAAGAGTTAGACAATATGAAGAAGACAGCTTTTTTAATTAATACCTCAAGAGGTCCAATAGTTAATGAAGATGATTTGACTATAGCATTATCAACTAATGTAATTGCTGGAGCTGGAATCGATGTTTATGAAAAAGAACCTCTGCCTGAAAATAATAAATTAAGATTTTTACCTAACGCTTTGTTAACTCCGCATATAGGATATGTAACAGCAGAAAATTACAGTATTTTTTACAATCAAATGATCGAGGGATTAGAGGCTTGTGTTAATGGAAAGCCAATCAGAGTTTTAGAGTAACCATGGAGTTACCAGTTGTAAATCACGAAGATTATTTTGCAAAAATTGGAGATGATCATAAATTTCCAATAAATAAATTTAGTGAACTTGCAAATTATTTAATTAAAAAAAATGTAGTCAAAAAGTTTCATAAACCTTATCCATGCTCATCTGAAACATTAAAATTTGCTCATTCTGAAAAATATATAAGAGACATCACAAATAAAACTTTAGACAAAGATGGTGTTAAAAAAATAGGTTTTCCTTTGGTAGACAGTGTTGTTAAGAGATCTTTGGTTGCAACAGGGGGGACTGTGTTGGCATCAAAACTTGCTATAAATTATGGAATTTCTTGTAATACAGCTGGAGGGAGTCACCACGCTAATTACAATGGTGGTGCCGGTTACTGTGTATTTAATGATGTAGCAGTTGCAGCTCATTATTTACTTAACAGGGGCCTAGCAAATAAAATTTTAATTGTAGATCTTGATGTTCATCAAGGAAATGGAAATTCAGATATTTTTAAAGAAAATAGAAATGTTTTTACGTTTAGTATGCATTCAAAAACTAATTATCCTGCAAAAAAATCTATTAGTGATTTAGACGTAGAACTAGAAGATAACACAGAAGATGATACTTACATCAAAACGTTAAAGCACTATTTAACAGAGTTAAATCAAGAAAATTTTGATTTTGTTTTTTATATTGCAGGAGTAGACATTCATTTTAATGATCGATTAGGTAAATTAAAAATTTCCGATCAAGGTGTAAAATTGAGAGATGAGCTAGTAATAGAAAATTTTTATTCAAAAAGAATACCTTTTTGTGGAGTTTTAGGAGGAGGATACAATAAAGATTTTGAAAAATTAGTAGAATTGCACTCTTTATTGCATCAAACTTGTGCTAAATATATTTAGATGACAAAAAAAATTAATCTAAACCTGACAGCAGAACAAAAATTAATTTTGTTTGAGGAAGGCACAGAACTTGCTGGATCAAGTGAACTTAATCATGAAAAAAGAGAAGGAAGTTTTCATTGCGCAAATTGTGGTGAGAAATTATTTGATTCAAATACTAAATATGAAAGTGGATCTGGTTGGCCATCCTTTTATGAATCTTTGCCAGATGTATTTGAAACAAAAACAGATTATCATTTAGGTTATGGAAGAACAGAATATCATTGTAAAAAATGTGGTGGTCACCATGGACATATATTCGATGATGGTCCAGAACCAACAGGGAAAAGATATTGTAATAATGGTGTCTGTTTAGTTTTTAAACCGAAAATTTAAAAATAATTTTAATTTTTTAGCAAGTCTTGAAGTTTATTTTCTTTTTCTAGAGCTCTTACTTCGTCATAACCACCTATATGTTCCTCATCAAAAAAAATTTGTGGAATTGTTCTTTTTCCATTTGCTTTTTTAATCATTTCATCCATTGCACCTTCAACTTTTGAAATATCAATTTCATTATATGGAGCATTGTTTCTTGTTAATAATCTTTTTGCAGCCTCGCAATAGTTACATAGGGGGCCAGTATACATAGTAATTTTTTTCATGACTTATAGATAGTCACCTTTTTTAATTTTACTAGTGATTTCTTTTCTAGAATATTCAAATTTTTTCCTATGCTTAATGCTTTTTTGATTTACTCTTTTTCTCCATAATCTGAAAGAAGAAGGTTTTAGAGATCTTCTCATAATTTTAATTACATCAGACTCTCGCTTACCTGTTTTTTTCTCAATTTCTTCAAAAGTGATCCGGTCTGCCCAAGCTGCCCAAATTATCCAGTCCGGGTCATCAATGCTGGGTTCAGGATTTTTAACTTTGGTAACAGGGGTGTACCCTTTTTTTTTCATAAACCCTTTATATTTGAAAAAAAAATTTAATGCATTTTTTTTACCTTCTGATATTATCACCTAGATAGTCCTTCTTAGCCATCTTTAGCTCCCGGTTTTTAAGGACTATCTTCTCTTTACGAATATGCTTCCTTTAGAATTTATACTCTACTTACAAATCATCATTTTTTTGTTCATTACCCCGGGTACTCCAAGAATAGTTATAATTTCTTATTCAATGAATTATGGTGTAGGGAAATGTGTTTGGTCAGCACTTGGTGATGTTACTGCAAATTTAATTCAAGCGACTTTGGTAATTTTTGTGATAGGTTCTTTTTTTTCAGAAAATTCATTAATTCTTAATATTTTCAAATGGATTGGAGTTCTTTACATTTTGTATCTTGCTTATGATATTTATAAGTCTCGCCCAAAAAACTTAAAAGATAAGGAAGAAATTACAAAAAGTAATTTATCTTTTTTTAGAGATGGGTTTTTAGTTGCAGGAACTAGCCCTAAGGCATGGATGTTTTTTCCTTTTATATTTCCACAATTTATTGATTTTAGCTCTAATCTTTTAAGTCAATTTATAATTTTAATTACAACTTACATTATATTAGATTTTTTATCCTTGATTGGTTATGCAATACTTGCACAAAAATTGATTAAATGGATTACAGCAAATCCTAAAACAATTAATACAATTTCAGCGAGTGTTTTAGTTATTATCGCTGGAATTATTGTTATTACACAACAATATTAAACCTAAACTAAGTCTTTATTGCCACTTGCATTGCATACAATTTATTTATTTAATTGATTATAAATTAATTAATTAAAAAGGAAATAAAATGAAGTTAAATAAAATAATTTTAAGTTTTGTTTCTGCATTAGTAATTTTATTTTCAACTTCTGTTGCATCTTTTGCAAAGGTAGTTGGTGACAAAATTATTTTAGGTGCTGCAATTTCCTTAACTGGTAAATACTCATCTAATGGTGTTCATACTCAAAATGGTTATAACATGGCCGTTGACAGAATTAACAGCATGGGTGGTATTAAAGTTGGTGGAAAAACTTATAAGTTTGACATTATCTACTATGATGATGAGTCGAACCCTAAGAGAGCTGCACAGCTTGCAGAAAGATTAATTTCACAAGATGGTGTTGAGTTTATGCTTGGCCCATACAGTTCAGGTTTGACAAAAGCGATTGCACCTGTAACTGAAAAATATGGTGTTCCAATGGTTGAGGCAAATGGTGCGTCTAGATCTTTGTTTACTAAAGGTTACAAATATCTATTTGCGGTACTAGCTCCAGCAAACTTATATCTTGATGTAGCGATTGAAACAGCAGTTGAGCTAAATGGTGGAAAACCAGTTAGAATTGCTCAAGCTTTTGAACAAGATGCTTTTTCACAGGACGTTAGATTAGGTATTTTAGATGCTGCAGAAAGAACTGGTTCTAAGATCATTATAGATGACAAATTGCCTAAAGAGTTAAATGATATGGCTGCAACTTTGGTTAAGGTAAAACAAATGAAACCAGATGTTCTTGTTGTATCAGGTCATACTAAAGGTGCATTGACTGCAATCAGACAAATTGCTGAGATGAAAGTTGATGTTCCAATGTTGGCTATGACTCACTGTGATGCTGCGAAATTATCAAAACAACATGGTAAAAACTCTCAGTATGCGCTTTGTGCTTCTCAATGGCATAAATCTCTAACTTATAAAGATGATTTCTTTAAAGATGGAATGACTTATGCTGCAGACTTTGAGAAAGAGTTTGGATATGATCCGCCATACCAATCTGCAGAATCTTCAGCTGCATTATTGGTATTCAAAGATGCATTTGAAAGAGCTAATTCTTTCGATCAAAAGAAAGTAAGAGATGCTCTTGCGGCTACTAACATGCAAACATTCTATGGAAATATTAAATTTGCACCTGGCGGTCAAAACGTTGATAAGCCAATGGTACTTTTCCAAGTAATGTGTGATGATGCTGGTAAGTGTGAAAACAAAGTTGTTGCTCCATTAAAATGGGCATCTGCTAAGTTAATTCACCCAGTACCTAAGTGGTCTGAAAGATAATAATTAAAAATTGAGCCCCCTAGTAATAGGGGGCTTTTTTTTATATAAACCAAAAAAGATTTTATGGATTTTCTTGTATTTCAATATCCAATGATAACTGTTCAAGCTTGCTTGGATGGCATTCTTTTAGGAGTATTGTTCGCATTGATTGCATATGGAATGGCACTTCAGTGGGGTGTTATGAATATAATTAATATTGCTCAAGGAGATCTTGTTATTTTAGGAGGATACATTGCATACTTTATGTATCTTTACGGTATTCATCCAGCATGGGGAGTAATTGTTGCTCCAATCATAATGTATTTCGTAGGTATTGCGATCTATAAACTGGTTATAAATAAAGTAGTTGATAGAGACTTATTCATCTCAATTCTAGCTACCTTTGGAATAAGTATTTTATTCATGCAATTAATGAACTTTGCATTTGGTGCAGATGTTGTGCTTGCAAACTCTCATTACGGTACAACAATGTTGTTTGATAATAATGTTGTTCTTCCTAATTCAAAAATATTTTCAGCATTTATCAGTATTTTATTTGCAGTTTGTTTAGTGATTTATATGAAAAAATCTAAGCTTGGACGAGCAATTAGAGCAACTGCTCAAAACGCACGTGCTGCAAAAATTTTAGGTGTAGATACTGAAAAAGTATATGCAGCAACTTTTGGAATTAATGCTGCTTTATGTGGTGTAGCTGGAGCTTTAATCTCTATAACATTCACTATTCATCCTTATATGGGTTTACCTTATACGATTAGATCTTTTATGATTGTTATTGTTGCTGGTTTAGGAAACTTACCAGGTGTCGCTATGTCAGGAATGGGATTAGGAGTTTTTGAGGAATTTGCAGATTATATTTTAGGAACAGAATTTAGAATTGGATCAGTATTTTTATTACTAGTTTTAATTTTAGTTTATCGAAGATTTAAACTTTCAAGAAAAAGAGAGTACTTAAAATGAGGAAAGTTAAAATTAATGATAATCAAGGTCAATCAGTTGAAGTTGACATAGATAAATTTAAAAAACACTTAGATGAATATCATTCATCAGGCTCAAGTGTACATGATGAAGATGGTCATTATTTTACAGTTGATCAAAATTTCAGAGAAAAAATTAATAGTCTATATGAACAAAAATAATTTAATACTTTATATAGGAATTTTAATATTTGGTTTAGCAGCACCATTTATATTTCCAGCATTTAAAGTTCAATTATCTATTCTTTGTATTCTAATTGTTCTTGCAACCACTTGGAATATTCAAGGAGGAGAGATGGGCTACAATACATTTGGAAATATTTTGTTCTATGGGCTGGGAATGTATTTGTGTGCTTCTGTTCAAGTTGGAATGTTTTTTCCATTAGCAGAATGGACAGAAAGTGGTGGTGAAAAAACATTTGTACATACTCCTACCCAATTTTTCCAAGGTATGGCGATGGGACTTGTTGTTGCCGCAGTAGTTCCAACTATTGTTGCAGGTTTAATTGGTTATGCAATTTTAGGATTGAGAGGTCACTACTTTGCTATTTGTACTCTAGGATTAGGAGTAGCTGCTGGTGAAATTTCTGGAGGAATTGAAATTATTGGAGCAGGTCAAGGTTTTACCACTCCACCTTTTCCTAACGTAGGAGGCTTAGAAGCTAGAGGAGAGTTCTTCTATTTTTTAAGTTTCTTAGTTTTGATACTTACATTCGTTGCAGTTAAAGCAATTTACTCTACTAGATTTAAATTAATTCTTAATGCAATCAGAGATAATGAAGACAAGGCTGAAGCTATGGGAATTGCAACAATGAAATATAAAATTATTGGTTGGATGATTTCTGCATTTTTCTGTGGTCTTGCAGGAGGAATAATGGGCGGACTAGTTGGATATATCGACTCTACAGACGTTGCTTTTGATGGAAGAGAAATGGGAGTGTTCATGGTTTTGATGGCAATATTAGGTGGTAAAGGAACTCTTTGGGGACCAGTTATTGGTGCAACAATATTCCATATTTTTAAAGAAGGATTTTGGACGTTCTTCCTAGGCTGGCAGTATGTAGCCTTGGGAGTTTTAATTGTGGTGATTGTGATTTATTTCCCTGAGGGATTGATGGGATGGTTGAGAGAAAAATATCCTCACAGATTTGGAGAAGTAGTTGATGAAGCTGATCGAAAGGCTCAGGTAGAGATAAAATGAGTATTTTAGAAGTTAATAATGTTAGTAAATCTTTTGGGGGAGTAAAGGCTAATGTTGATATCTCCATGTCAGTTGAAAAAGGTAAAATTGTAGGATTGATTGGTCCAAATGGATCAGGAAAAACAACTTTGTTTAATTCAATTGTAGGCACTTATCCAATTGACCAGGGCTCAATTAAATTTAATGGAAAAGAAGTTTCTGAACTTCCTGTTCCCGTAATAGCAAAGCTAGGATTATTAAGAACATTTCAACAAACAAGAATTTATGGAAAACTAAACTGTATTGATAATATGCTTATTAGCCATAAAGGTAGTGATGAAAGTTTATTAAAACTGTTTTCAAAAATACCTCAAGAGCTTACAGAAAAAGCAGAAAATTTACTAAATTTTGTTGGTTTATATCAAAAGAGAAAACTTAGAGCAGGAGATTTATCTTTTGGACAACAAAAACTCCTAGAACTTGCCATGGCATTAATGAATGAACCAGAAATGCTTTTACTAGATGAACCAACAGCAGGAATTAATCCAACCTTAATCAATGGAATTATTGATAGATTAATAAAAGTAAATCAAGATTTTGGTATCACTCTCTTGGTTATTGAACACAATATGAGAGTGATCATGCAATTAGCGGAGAATATATTTTGTTTAGCTCACGGTAAAATGTTAGCAAATGGTTCACCAGATGAAATTAAAAACGATAAGCGTGTTATCGATGCATACCTAGGAGCCCAATAATGTCAAATCAATATGAAGTTTTAGGAAAAGCTCCAACACCAGAAGATTTAAAAAAACTATCTCCAGATGAAATACATCTGACAATTAAAAATTTAAATGCTGGGTATGGTAAAATGGAAATTTTACACAATTTTGATTTATTTGTAAACAAAGCACAATCGCTATGCTTGATAGGACCAAACGGAGCCGGCAAATCTACAATTCTTCACTCAATCTATGGATTTACAAATATCTTCTCTGGTCAAATTGAAATAGAAGGAAAAGAAATTACAAATCTTACACCAGCTGAAAAATTAAAATCAGTTGGAATTGCATATATCTTGCAAGACAATTCAGTATTTCCAGATATGACAGTTGAAGAAAACTTATTAATGGGTGGATATATTAAAGATAAAACAGAGGAATCTTTTGAAGAAGCTGAAAGAATTTTAGAAAAATATGAGAGATTAAGAAATAGAAGAAATCAGCCTGCTAAAGTTTTATCTGGTGGTGAAAGAAGGTTATTAGAAATTTCTAGAGCATTAGTTATGAAGCCATCAGTATTGTTGGTTGATGAGCCATCAATTGGTTTAGAACCAAGATATATTGATATGGTTTTTGAAATTTTGAGAGATCTTCAGCAAAATGAAAAGAAAACTATTATATTAGTTGAACAAAATGCCAAAAAAAGGATTAGAGTTTGCAGACATTGGATATGTATTGGTATCTGGACAAACTGCAATTGCTGGCAAAGGGGATGAGTTATTGCAAAACCCTGATGTTGGTAGACTATTCCTTGGTGGCTAATGATAAATAAAGATTTCTTTTTTAAAGGCTATAAATCAATATTAGCACACGATAGTCCGGCAATAGCATTAGGTTGTTGCTTTATTGCTATAGGAGCACTTTTAAAAAATCTTGGCTTTAACATTCAAGAAAGTGTTTTTTCTACAATGCTGACTTATGCTTTACCAGGATCTCTAGTTATGGCAGAGTCATTATTGGTTGGTGCTTCTTTATTAAATATTTTTCTAGCTGTATGGTTTGTTAATGCTCGTTTATACCCAATGGCTGTTTCTTTGTTTCCATTAATGATGCATGAGGATCAACCAAAGTGGAAATATTATTTTTCATGCCATTTCATAGCTGTATCAGCTTGGCTGATTATGAAAAGTAATTATAAGACTATTCCAGAAAAATATAGAATTGATTATTGGATAGGGATTGGAAGCGCAACTTGGAGTGTTGCTGTAATTGGGACTTTAATAGGTTTCTATTTTTCAGAATATTTAAACAAAGAAATGATGATGGGTTTAGCTATTTTAAATCCTGTTTATTTTTTATGCATGATGGTAGGAGCGTCTAAGACAAGACAAGTTACTTTATCAGTTTTACTTGGAATTGTTTTGGGACCTGTTTTTTATTTTTTTTCACCAGAATGGTCTATTTTATTAGGCGGAATAGTTGGTGGGACTATTGCTTATTTAGTAGGAGAAAAAAATGTCAACTAGTATCGTTTTAGCAATTTTAGCGACATCTCTTGCAACTTTTTTATCAAGATTTCTTGGGGCAGTAAGCTCAGAAGGTATAAAAGAAACTTCTAAGATATTTAAATGGTTCAACTGTTTAGCTTACGCAACTTTAGCGGCTCTAATTGCAAGAACAATAATATTTCCAGTCGGTGTAATGGATGACTCAAGCTACTTAGTGAGGTTTGTTATTGTTGTATTATCCCTAACTGTTTTTTTTATTTCAAAAAAAAATTATGTTTATCCTACAATTTTCTCTGCGATAAGTATGGCAATATTAGTTAATTATTTCTAAATAAAATTGATTTATTAAATAAGTTAACTTAAGGTTTTGTTATGGAAAAAATACCTGGTTTAGAAATTCAAGAACATGATAAATCAAAAAGAATTTTGAATATTAAATTTACCGATGAAATTATTAAGAAACTAGTTTTTCCATTTAATAAATTTGACTTAACAGCTTTAGAGCTAAAGCCTTTTACAAGGTTTACCATAGCAAAAAATTTAGATGATTTGACAGAAAATAAACTTAGTAAATTAATGAACTCAATAATTAGAGATCGTTCAACTGGTTGTTTTATAATTGGACCAAAAAATATTTCACCAAAAATTAATGATAAATTTTTAGTAAAATTATCAACTGCTATTGCTTATCTAATTGGTAATCCTAACCATGACTCAATGGCAGGCAAATACTATGCTCGTTTTCATGTCAAACACGAAGATGCAAGTGATTCTTATTTAAGAAAAGCTTATAGAAATATGGATCTTCATACAGATGGAACTTATGTTAAAGAAGTTACCGATTGGTTAATTATGACAAAGTTAGAAGAAGAAAACGTAGAAGGTGGAGAAACTGCTATGTTGCATTTAGATGATTGGGAATATTGCAAAGAATTATCAAATGATCCTGTGGGTAAACAAGATTTTCTTTGGAGTTCACCCAAAAGTAAAAATGTAGATTATAAAGTTGAGCATCCAGTTTTTTCTTTAGATGATAAAGGAAGACCACATATTTCATACATTGACCAATTTCCCGAACCAAAAAACATGGAGCAGGGTAATTTTTTACAGAGATTATCTGATGCTCTAGAGGGAAGTGAAAATAAAGTTATTACAAAGCTTCCAGTTGGCTGTTCTATAATTGCAAATAATTATTTTTGGCTTCATGGAAGAAAACCTTTCAAAGAAAATAAAGAATTAAGTAGAGAATTGTTGCGAATTAGAGGTTCTTTTTTTGTTAATTAATTCAATATAATCAATATAAAGTAACCAAAATATTATGATTTTAGGTTTTATTGGTACGGGTAAAATTGCATCTTCAGTAATAACTGGAATATGTAAATCTAATCTTAAATTTAAAAAAATAATAATTTCTCCAAGGAATAAACAGATTGCAAAAAGTTTAAAAAAAAAGTTTAAAAAAATAGTTATTGCGAAAGATAATCAACAAATTGTTGATCAATCTACTTGGGTATTTTTATCTATTACACCTACGGTGGGAGAGAAGATAATTAAAGATTTAAAATTTAAGTCTAATCAAACAATTGTTAGCTTTATATCTACAATAACTCTATCACAGTTAAAAAAAGCCATTAAAGTAAAAGCAAAAATAGTAAGAGCAATTCCTTTGCCACCAATATCATTAAAGAAAGGACCAGTTCCAATTTGTCCTCCGAATTCAAAAGTTAAAGCTTTTTTTAATCATTTAGGAACTACTGTAGAAATTAAAAATGAAAAATCTTCAATAAACTTTTGGTCTACTTCTGGAATGATGGCACCTTTTTATGAAATGCAAAGAGTAATGTCTGATTGGTTAGTTAAAAAAGGGGTAAAAAGAAATAATGCTCAAAAATATATAACTTCTTTGTTTTTAGCTTTGTCAGAAGATTCTGTAATACATTCTAAAGAAAACTTAAGAAGGTTAGTTAAAGAATCGCAAACACCTAAGGGATTAAACGAGCAGGGTGTCAATGAATTGACAAAAGCTGGTTTTTATAAATCATTAGAGAAAACTTTAAATAGTATTTACAAAAGATTAGATAAATAAATGTCTGAAAATATTTTAGAGATAAATAATTTATCAAAGTATTTTGGGGGACTTGCTGCAGTTTCTGATTGTTCTATTAAAGTTAAAAGAGGAACTATAACAGGTATAATTGGTCCAAATGGATCTGGTAAAACAACTTTATTTAATTTAATTGCTGGAAATTTAAAATCTTCAGGTGGAAGTGTAACATTTGATGAAGAAAATATCACAGATGTTCCATCTTATGAATTATTCTCAAAAGGATTGCTTAGAACTTTTCAAATAGCACATGAGTTTTCAAATTTGTCAGTTCTAGAAAACTTAATGATGGTTCCAGGAAATCAATCAGGTGAAAAGCTAATGACAGCATTATTTAAGCCAGGGTTAGTTGCAAAAGAGGAAGCAGAAGTTAAAGAAAAAGCAAAAGAAGTAGTTGAATTTTTAAATTTAGGACATCTGTCAAATGAGCTTGCAGGTAATCTTTCTGGAGGACAAAAAAAATTGTTAGAACTTGGAAGAACCATGATGGTTGATGCAAAATTAGTGTTATTGGATGAAGTGGGAGCAGGAGTAAATAGAACTTTGTTAAAAGATCTTGGCACTGCAATCGAAAAGCTAAATAAAGAAAAAGGTTATACTTTTTGTATGATTGAGCATGATATGGATTTTATAGGAAGATTATGTGATCCTGTAATTGTTATGGCCGAAGGGTCAGTTTTATTTGAGGGTTCTGTTGAGGAAGCTAAAAAAGATGAAAAGGTAATAGAAAGTTATCTTGGCAGAGGATCAAAATTAAAGGATGAAGTTTAATGGCATATTTTGAGGGAATAGAGATGACTGGTGGTTATGGAAATGGACCAGATATAATTAATTCTTGTTCTGTTGAAGTAAATAAAGGAGAAATTGTTTCTATTCTAGGTCCTAATGGAGCTGGAAAATCTACAGCTATGAAAGCAATGTTAGGTTTATTAAATTTAAAATCTGGATCAGTTAAAATTGATGGTAAGGATATTTCTAAACTTTCTCCACAAGATCGGGTCAAACAAGGAATTTCATTTGTTCCTCAAACCAAAAATGTTTTTGCTGGAATGACAGTTGAGGAAAATTTAGAAATGGGGGCTTTTTTAGTAAACTCTGAGATAAAAAATATTATAGAAGAGATTTATGAATTATTTCCAATCCTTAGAGAAAAAAGAAACCAAATGGTAGGTGAATTGTCTGGTGGTCAAAGACAACAAGTTGCACTTGGAAGAGCGTTGATGATTAAACCTACAGTGCTAATGCTCGATGAACCGACTGCAGGGGTATCCCCAATTGTTATGGATGAATTGTTTGATCATATCGTTAAAGTAAAGAGAACTAATGTTGCCATTTTAATGGTAGAGCAAAATGCCAAACAAGCATTAAATATTTCTGATAGAGGCTACGTATTGGTTACTGGAGAAAATCGTTATTCAGGAACAGGTAAAGAATTATTGAACGATCCAAGAGTAAGAAGCTCTTTCTTAGGAGGATAGTATGGATCTTATTAATGCAATAATTCTTTTACTAAATTATATTTTTATTCCAGGACTTACTTATGGTTCTCAATTAGCTTTGGGTGCAATTTTTGTTACTTTAATTTATGGAATTCTGAGATTTGCTAATTTTGCAACTGGAGACATGATGTCATTTGGAACCATGATGACAATTTTATTCACCTGGTATTTTCAATCTTTAGGTATTTCTCTTGGAGTGCTGCCTACAGCATTAATTGCACTTCCATTTGGTATTTTTTTTATGATCTTATACATGCTTACAATTGATAAATTTGTTTTTAAGTATTACAGAACTCAAAAAAGTCCACCAGTTCAGTTTGCTATGGTTAGTATCGGTGTGATGTTTGTAACTCAAGCAGTTGTTAGAATTATAATAGGTCCAGGAGATAGAAGGTTTTTTGATGGAGAAAAATTCATTATCAAGGCTAGAGAATTTAAAGAAATGACAGGTTTAAACGAAGGACTTGCTCTTAAATCTACTCAGGTCATTACTATTTTTGTTACAATAGTTTTAGTCTCTTTATTATTCTGGTTTTTAAATAAAACTAAAACAGGAAAAAGCATGAAAGCTTACTCTGATAACGAAGATCTTGCTTTGCTTTCAGGAATAGATCCTAAGAAAATAGTATTGGTAACTTGGGTAATTGCAGGAATTTTAGCCACTATTGGAGGAGCTTTGTATGGTTTAGATAAAAGTTTTAAACCATTCACTTACTTTAATAATATGCTTCCTATTTTTGCTGCAGCAATCGTTGGAGGAATTGGAAATCCTTTCGGTGCATTTTTAGGTGGCTATGTGATTGCTTTTTCAGAAATTTTATTAACATATGCATATAAGAAATTTTTTATGTACATATTACCTGAAAGTATGGAGCCAGAAGGCTTAGTTCAATTACTTTCGACCGATTACAAATTTGCAGTTTCATTTTCAATCTTGGTGATTGTATTACTTTATAGACCATCAGGGATATTTAAAGGGAAAGTATTGTGAGAAAAAATCTAAACGTTATTGCAGCATACAGTATCATGATGGTTCTAATTCTATTAGTTGGAATTTTTCAATCATGGAATATTGCATTATCAATATTTAATCTTTGTTTAATTTCAGCAGTCATGACCATGGGTGCAAATATACAATGGGGTTATGCTGGTTTAATTAATTTTGGAATAATGGGATACACTGCTTTAGGGGGGCTTGCTGCAGTAATAATTTCAGTTGATCCAGTTCAAGAAGCATGGAGAGCTGGTGGATTTGATATTTTAATGTGCTTATGGCTCATCATTGTAATGGTTTTAGTTATCAGATTTATTTTGAAAAATTTTGAAAAATCAAAACTAAGAACTTACAGTATTGCAGGTCTAATTATTGCCGCCATAATAATTATCAGAGTTACAGCGGAACCAGGTATTGAAAAAATTGAAACTGTAAATCCTGCAACTACTGGTTTTCTTGGCGGGTTTGGTTTACCTATCATTTTCTCCTGGATTGTAGGTGCATTATTTGCTGGAGGTTTAGCTTTTATAGTAGGAAAAGTTGCTTTAGGTTTAAGAGCTGATTATCTAGCAATCGCAACTCTATTGATTTCAGAAATTGTAATAGCAATAATTAAGCATGAAGACTGGTTAACTAGAGGTGTTAAAAATGTAATCGGCTTAAAGAGACCTGCTCCATATGAAGTTGATCTGCAGACCACTGATTGGTTTATAAATTTAGTAGAAAAGTTTAAATCTAGTAAGTTAGATCTAATTACTGATTTATCCGAAAGACAAGCAGCGTTAAATCAATTTGTAATCGAAGGTTCTTCAATATTTGTTAAACTATGCTACTCAGGTTTGTTTTTAGTTGTTGTTATAATACTTTTAATTCTTACTCAGAAAGCTCTTTATTCACCATGGGGAAGAATGATGAGAGCAATAAGAGACAATGAAGAGGCAGCAAATGCTATGGGTAAAAATGTTGTTAAACAACATTTGTTAATATTTATTTTAGGTTCAGCAATTGTTGGAATTGCAGGAGCAATGCTAGTAACTCAGGATGGATTATTTACACCAGGAAGTTATAGACCAATGAGATATACATTCTTAATTTGGGTAATGGTCATAGTTGGAGGAAGCGGGAACAACTTTGGTGCAATTTTAGGTGGCTTTGTTGTATGGTTTTTATGGATTGAAGCAGCACCAATTTCAATGTTTTTAATCAACTTCTTTACTGCAGGCATTCCCGAAACAAATGCTATCAAAGCTCATCTTATTGAAAGTGTTCCTTATTTTAGATTTTTATTGATGGGTCTAGGTTTGTTGTTCATTATGAGATACCGACCTAAAGGTATACTTCCAGAAAAAATAGAAATAAAATAATTGAACATGAAATATATTATTTTAGGTGCCGCAATTGCTTGGGCTATGTATATGGCTGACAAGTATATGTTTTAATGAACAGAAATCTTTCGCTACTTATTTCAAGTCAGGTTTTTGGTTTCACAGCAGCCAATGTAACAGTTTTTTTAAGTGGAATAATCGGAAGTCAGCTTTCAACTATTAAATCACTAGCTACTTTTCCTCCTTCAATTTATGTAGTTGGTATAGCGATCTCTACTATTTTTGCTGCAAAAGTTATGTCAATTATTGGCAGACGTTTAGGTTTTGTTTTGGCATCTATAGGTAGCTCTTTAGCTTGTTTACTTGCTGCTTACTCAATTTTCATTAATAGCTTTATAATATTTTCATTTTCTTGTTTTTTGCTTGGTACTGGAATGGCTTTCATACATCAGTATAGATTTGCAGCAGCTGAAACAGTTGAAAAAGATAAAGCACCCAAGGCAGTTTCTATGCTTTTGTTAGCTGGAATTGTCTCTGCATTCATAGGAATTACCTTAGCAAATAAAACAAAAGATATAATTAGCGATCATGTTTATGTTGGATCGTATATTGCGTTAGCATGTCTTACTATTATGCCTGCAATTTTTTTAAGTTTTTATAAAAATTCAAAAATTATTAACAAAAATAATTCAACATATTCCAATGTTAGGACTTACAAAGAATTTGTTTCTGATCCAAAATTTTTACAAGCAATGGTAGCTGCTACTTTTGGTTATGTGGTTATGGCATTTTTAATGACAGCTACTCCAATTAGTATGCATTATGTTCATAAATTAAGTATAGATAAAGTTGGATTGGTTATCCAATTTCACGTACTTGGAATGTTTCTTCCATCATTGTTCACAGGCAATCTAATAAAGAGATTTGGTTTTTCAAATATAATGTACACAGGAGTATTTTTTTATGCTTTGACAATATCATTAAGCTTATTTGAACCGACTTTTATAAATTATTTTGCCTCATTGATATTTTTAGGTATAGGATGGAATTTTCTTTATATCTCAGGAACTAGCTTGTTAGTAACCACTTACAATGAGCAAGAAAAATTTAAAGCCCAAGGATTTAATGATCTAATAGTTTTTTCTGCTACAGCAATTGGAAGTTTATCAGCAGGAATTTTAATTTCATTGTTGAGTTGGAAAATAGTAAATTTTATGTGTATTCCTTTTTTGATAATTATTTTATTTGTAATTTTAAGAGCAGATATAAAAAAAGCCCCAGCAAACTAATTTACCGGGGCTTTTTAAAATAAGATTTAAATTATCTTTGTTTTTTAGTTTTGAATTTTCCGCCTTTAACTTCTTGCTCTAAGAAAGAACCTTCAGCTTCACCAACTTCAGTAAAAGATACTCCAGTAGCACCTTCGTAGTTTATATTTTTACCTTTTGCTAGTAAGTCTAGACCTTTCTTTAATTCACCTGGGTAGATTTTAGTACCAGGAGCGTTAGCAACATCCATTACATTTTTCGCAATAGATGCTCTATCAGCAGAGTTACCTGCTTGCATTGCAAGAACGATTAATGCAGCTGCATCGTAAGACTCTCCAGTGTAAGGACCAGATGAATCTATACCGCCAGCTTTTGCAACTTCCGCAAATACACCAGCACCTTTACCAGTAGAACCTGGTAGAGATCCAAATGATTTGCTTAAGTCTTTTCCGAATGCATCAACTAATGATTGACCAATCATACCATCTGATAAAACGAAAGTATCAAATGCACCAGAGTCTAAAGAAGCTTGGATAATTCCTTTTCCTCCTTGGTCAAGATAACCAATAACCGCAACAGCATCACCACCAGCAGAAGCAAGAGTTGCTACTTCTGATGAATAATCTGCTTTGCCATCTTCATGAGCAGTTACAGTTGTAACTTTAATACCATGAGCTTCAACTGCTGCTTTGTAAACATCAGCTAAACCTTTTCCATAATCATTGTTAGTATAAGTGATTGCAACACTTTTTACTTTTCTGTCTTTAGTAATGTCAGCTAAGATTTGACCACCTCTAGCATCTGATGGAGCAGTTCTAAAGAAATATCCATTATCATCTAGAGTAGTTAATCCTGGAGAAGTTGCTGAAGGTGAAATCATTACTACACCGTTTGGTACAGCAACATTTGTTGCAATAGCACCTGTTACACCTGAACAGTCAGCTCCCATAATTGCAGCTACACCACCTGAAATTAAACCTTCAGCTGCTGCTGTTGCTGCTGCTGAGTCAACACAAGTTGAGTCTGCTCTCATTGCTTCAATTTTTTTTCCACCAAGTAATGAACCTGAATCTGAAGCTTCTTTAAATGCAAGCTCTGCAGATGCAGCCATAGCTGGAGTAAGAGATTCAATAGGACCTGTAAATCCTAAAATGATTCCCATTTTGATCGAATGTCCGTCTGCCATAACGTTTGAACCAAAGCTTGATACAAACATAAATGCAGCGATAAATAGTTTTCTCATTATCTTCCTCATTATTGTTAACAATTTATAAAATCTAATTTAAGTATGAATAATCTGAATATTCAATGACAAAATTGGCTTATTTTAAACTATTATCTAATAGAGAACGGGTCTAAAGATGGTTCATCTGATGTGTAGAACCAAGTTGTTTTTACTCTTGTATAATCTTTAATTGAGTCGATTCCTGCCTCTTTACCATATCCACTATCCTTGATACCTCCAAATGGAGCTGACGGTGAAATTAATCTGTAAGTATTAACAAATGTTATTCCTGCCCTGATAGCATTGGATACTCTCATACCTCTTGCAAGATCGCTGGTGTATACACCTGAAGAGAGACCATATTGATTATCATTCATTAATTTTATCACTTCTTCTTCAGTATCAAATTTCATAACTGATAAGACAGGTCCAAATAATTCGTTTTCTGCTACTGGTAAGTTATGATTTTCACATTCAATAATAGTTGGGGGAAAATAATAACCTTCATTTGAAAAAGAATGTCTTTTACCTCCACATTTGATTTTACCACCTTGTTCAACAGTTAATTTAATATTTTTTTCTATTACCTCTAATTGTTTAAAGTTACTTAATGGACCCATCTCAGTATCGGTATCCATTGGAGCACCAATTTTAATTTTTTCTGCTCTAGCTGCCAACTTATCTAAAAATTCGTTATAGATTCCTTTTTGTAAATATAATCTTGAACCTGCTATACAACTTTGACCACTAGCCCCAAATATTCCAGCAGTAATTCCATTAATAGCATTTTCTTGTTTAGCATCATCAAAGACTGCAACAGGACTTTTTCCTCCTAACTCTAAACTTACTTCAGATAAATTCTCAGCAGAATTTCTAATTATATGTCTTGCTGTTTCAGGTCCTCCAGTAAAAGCAACTTTCTCAACCAAGTTATGAGTAGTCAATGCTTTACCACATGGATCTCCAAAACCAGAAACTACATTAATTACACCTTTAGGTATTCCAGTTTCCTCAACAAGTTTTGCAAATTCAAACATTGTTGCTGGAGCTAATTCAGAACATTTGATTACTACTGTATTACCCATAGCCAAAGCAGGAGCAACTTTTGTAGCAGTTAAAAACATTTGAGAATTCCAAGGAATGATAGCTGCAATAACTCCTATTGGAATTCTAGTTGTGATTGCTTGAATATTTGGTTTATCTATTGGAAGAACTGTTCCCTCAACTTTATCAGCTAATCCTGCGTAATAATCATAATATTCAGCAATGTATTTTGCTTGTTGATAAGTTTCTCTGTACAATTTTCCTGTATCAATTGTTTCAATCTTACCTAGCAATTCAGAATTCTCTCTCAGCTTGTTTCCAATAGCTCTTAAAAACTTTGCTCTATCTCTTGCAAGCATTTTTGGCCATTCACCTTCAAAAGCTTTTTGCGCAGCTTTTACAGCTCTGTCTACATCGTTTACACTAGCTTCTGGAACTACAGCCCATGGCTTATTATCTTCTGGATTTAAAGTTTCAAAAGTTTTTTTTGTATCAGAGTCTATCCACTGACCATCTATAAACATTTGATATTTTTTTAATTTAGACATTATTTATATGTTTCATTATTGCATTATTTACTTCGTCTGCATATTCAATAGTACACAAATGCTTTCCGTTTTTAATTTCAATATATGTTGAGTTTTGAATATCTTTATTTAAATTTTTAGACATATCAGGTGTAGATCCTGGATCATCTGAGCCTGTAATTATTAATGTATTAGTTTTAATATTTTTTACATTTTCAAGATTATCTTTGTAATTAGCAAATAACTCATAAGCTTTTATAAAATTTTCTTGGTCGTTTCCCTTTTTGTTAAGAATTTTCATAAACTCATCATATAATTCAGGATTTTGTTCAAGGTACTTATCTGAAAACCATCTCTTCATTGCCATTTGAGAAATAGGCATATTTTTTTTTGCTAAATTGACCCTATCAACAACATTTTGTCTTTCCAAATCTGTCCTTTTGTATGTAGTGGAAATTAATGTTAAGGAATTTAAATAATTTTCAAATTTTGATGCAAATTCTATTGCTATTAACGATCCAATAGAAAATCCAATTAAATTAAATTTCTCTATTTTTAAGTTATTTACTAGATTTGACAATTGGTTGGTAAAATTTTCCATTGATAAATTTGGCTCTTTAAAGGGTGTTTTCCCATGTCCTAAAAGATCGTAAGTTATAAATGAATTGTCCTTGAAAAATTCAATTTGTGGTTTCCACATTTGTTGATTTAAACCAACACCATGAATAAAGATCAAAGGTAAAGAATTTTTATTATTAAAATAATAATGATTTTGATTAGTATCAAAATTATAAGACATCAATTAATTATCAATGCCCATCTCTTTCATATCTTGATATCGATCACCAGTTCTTGCATGAGCTCTTCCCGTTGGAGCTCCACCTATAGCAACAACTATTTCATCTTCATTAGGCGCATCATGAATAGTAAATTCATGGGTTAAATAAAAAGGTCTTAATCCAGCATCAGTTTTATGCATCATTGGAATTGAAATTTTTGCTCCTGCAGGACCTCTTGTATTTGTAAAGCTTAAATAAGAAGTTCCACCGACAGCGTCTCTAAATTTATTTCCAAATCTAAGAGTATGAATAAATGCAGATGCATGTTCTATTTCACCATTTAATCCTACCATCGCTGCCTTACCGTAGGCTAAAATTTTTTCACCTGATCCAATTTCTTTGATTAATTCTGGTACCAAAAGTTCTCCTAATTGAGGTGCAAGATCTAATATTTCTGGTTTTAAATCTTCTACAAAACCTTTTCCAGCCCAAGGATTTTCTATAACAGCTGCAACAGAAACTAACAAAACAGGTTCATTTGCTTTTTTTCCACCTTCAATAAAAGTTTTATCTACAAATTTTGCAAATTTTCTAAGTTTTAGATCCATATGTTAACTAGCTTTTTGTATATTAGAATTAATAGGTTTTATATTTGGAATTACTTCTTCTGTAAATAATTTGATGCTTCTCATACAGTCTTCATGTTTGATACCAGGAAAGTTAGACCAAACTTGTAAATTTTGAAGATTTAATTCTTGCTGAAGTTCGTTTATTTTTTCTATTACAAACTCAGGTGTTCCAAATAAAAGATTTCTTTTATGAAGAAATTCATAATTTAATAAATCCAATTTATTTTTAGTCTCAGGCAATTTTTCATCTGGATCCATATGGTTTCCTAACCCCCTCCAATGGCAGACCCATCTCATATAATTTACAATATGTTCTCCAGCCATTTTTTCTGCCTCTTCCATGGTTTCTGCAACAAACATGTCTCTAACCAAACTTATACCTTCACCTAAAGGAACATCTCTGTTTTCAGCTTTAGATTTTGCTTCTTTAAAAATTTCAAATCTTTTTTTCAAAGCTTTTACAGTTGGGATCCACATAATTGTATTAAGTCCATTTTCTGCTGCCCACTGAATTGATCTTTCTCCATCAACTACTTGTGATATTGGTGGAAATGGTTTCTGATAAGGTTTTGGTAATACAGATATTTGTTTTAGTTCGTTTGTTTTTAAATCCACAACATTTTCTTTGGGAGGACTCATGTCGTGTTGCCAAATAAAATTAGGAGATGGATAAGTATAAAATTCTCCTTGATGAGAGAAAAAGTCTTCAGACCATGCTTTTTTCATTATTTCTAATGTTTCTGAAAAAAGTCTAAAATTTTTTGCCTGATCTTTTAGGTCAGCTTCTTTATTCATGTTGATTGCTTCTCTACCGTAAACACCTCTACCAATACCGACCTCAACTCTACCTTTAGACATTTGGTCGAGTGTAGCGATATCTTCAGCAAGTCTTATTGGATTATGAAATGTGATTACGTTACATGCTTGCCCTAAACGAATATTTTTAGTTCTGGCCGCAGCATCTGTACACATCATTAAAGGATTAGTACAGGACTCCATCCCCTCATGATTAAAATGATGTTCTGTATACCAAATAGAATTCCAATTATTTTGGTCGCAATATTCTGTGATTTCTCTAGCTTCGTCTAAAAGCTGAGTATAAGGTTTCTTGTCCCAGTTGGTAGTATTACAAAAATATCCAAAGTTCATAAAGCCTCCTTTAAAAATTAATTTAAAGACGACCGATCCCACTTTCGTAAATCTTTGATTTTAACGACGAGTTATGTATCGCTTTATAAAATAACGATATCACTTTTTAATAGCAGTGGAAATCTAAAAAAGCTTCTTTTTATCTGTCCATGGACCTTTTTTTGTTTTGGGTAAAAACTTTTTAAGATCTAATAGGACTTTTTCAGACAGCTTTCTGTATGTAGTAAGTTTTCCTCCATAAATGTTTAAAAGAGGTAATTTGTTTACAATGTTTAAATCAAAAACATAATCTCTTGTAACCTTTGAGGCTTCTTTAAAATCCTCTATTAGAGGTCTTATTCCTGAATAAGTATCAACTATATCTTTTTTCCTGATTTGTTTTTTTAAATAATTATTTACTGATCGAATTAAATATTGAGTTTCTTGTTTTGATATTACAGTATTTTCTGGAGATTTAACTTCCACTTCAGTTGTTCCAATTAATGAAAATTTCTTTTTGTAGGGAATTACAAAAATTATTCTTTTGTCTATATTTTGAAATGTAAATGCAACATCTTCTTTGTATAATTTCTTTGTAATTATGTGACTACCTTTAACTAATCTGATTTTATTTTTAGATTTTATTTTTATATTTTTATGCAAAGTTTCATTTATCCATGGTCCTGATGCATTTATTAAAACTTTTGATTTTATTTTTTTTTTATCTTGAAGACTAATGACCCATTCATTATTAATAATTTCAGCTTTTTTAACTTTATTGTATTCTAGTATTTTGGCTTTATTTTTTTTTGCATCTTGAGCATTTAGTTTTGTTAATTTTTTATCATCAATTTGAATATCGTAATATTGAAAACCAGTTTTGAATTTCTCCTTAAGAATATTTGGAAATTTTTTATTAAGATCTAATGTTTTTGATTTTGGAATATTAGTTTTTCCACCTAAATTATCATACAAAAGTAAACCAAATTTAATTAACCATGCTGGTCTAATTTTATCAGTATGAGGAATAATGAATGGAATTGGTTTTGAGATGTGTCTTGCAATTTTGTAAACAATTTCTCTTTCTTTAAGAGACTCTCTTACTAATTTAAATTCGTAATTTTCCAGATAACGAAGACCACCATGAATTAATTTTGTTGACCAAGAAGAAGTTGCTCCTCCTATTTCTCCTTTATCTGCTAAACATACAGACAAACCTCTTCCAGAAGCATCCCTTGCGATACCAGCTCCATTTATACCGCCACCTATTATGAATAAATCAAATACTTTAGACATCAAACTAAATTGTTTATAAAATTTAATAATAAATTTTCAACGACTTAAATTATTCTAACGTTGATATTCAATAAATTTTTTTAAAGATTGATTTAGAAATTTTTCGTAAATCTGACCTCTGTTAGAGTATTTTTTTGAATTAAGGAAAGATTTACTCATTTTAAAGTCATAAGAGGGCTCAAAGAAGAATGGAACGGAAAGTCTCTTGCTTTTATTCCATAGCACTCTGTGATTTGTAGCTTTAAATTTACCTTTACTTAAAAACTCTAAAGCCCTTCCTGTATTTACTACTAAAGCTTTTTTATTAAATGGTACTTCATACCATTTTTTCGTTTTTCTATTCTGTACTTGAAGACCACCTTTTTTATCTTGGTACAGAACTGTAAATATTCCACTATCTACATGCGTTTCACATCCAAGTGCAACTCCATCCTGTTTTGATATCTCCACTGGCCTTGTTTGATTTGGATAATAATTAAATCTTAAAGTACTTAAAGTTTTTAACCTTGAAAAAGCTTTGTTTGAAATATTTGGATCAAGTTTATTTAATTTAATCACACTTTTAAATAAAATTTCACTTAAATTGTAAATATTTTCAAAATATTTATTCAAGGTTTTAATTGAAGTTTTGTTAAAACATTTATTTAGATCTAAATATTCAATATATTGGTTTCTGGTTTTTGAAGAATATTTCTTGGTAATTTTTAAATCTCCTATATCCAAACCTTCTTTTCCATTTACATCATTTGGAAAATAACCTCTGTAAAGATTGTTATTTTTTTTATTCCATTTTTTTGGTGATAATTTTCTTTTTTTACTGTCTGATAAATTGAAAAATTTGTTTCCTATTTCACATATTTTTTTAATTTCTTTCAAATCAAGCTCATGTCCTATCACTTGGAAAAAACCAACATTTACACAAGCTTTTTCAATTTCTTTAATTGTCTTTAATGCAGATTGAGTTTCAAAATTATTTTTAATTAGTGAAGAGACATTAATTGTTGGAATATAATTTTTGGTCATCTTCTAACAGGTGTTTCTGTAGCAATGTATTGCTCTCTGACTTTCTCTCTTAAATATATGTATATTCCAGCTGCTATTATACACGCAACACCTAGAAATGTTCTTCCAGATGGAATCTCGTTAAATAGGAAATACCCTGGTATCATCGACATTATAATTAGAGAGTATTCAAATAAAGAAACAACAGATGGAGATGCAACTATATATGCAGAAAATATACAAAGAAAAGCAATTGATGCTGCTACACCAAAAAATAATATAAATTTCCATGTGTAATCAAAGTTAGAAAACCATTCTCTAAAAATAAATTGAGTTGTTGGATCAAAATTAGAATTGTTAAACTGACCATTGCCCATAAACAGATAAATAACTCCACATAATATGAGTGCAATTAAATAAAAGTAAAACAACTGAGTGTTTACGTCATCTTTGTCTGAGGTATATTTTGTTATTGTCATAGAGGCTGCATAAAAAAATGCACATCCAACTGGAAGTAGACTTTTGTATTCAAAATCTGAAAAATTTGGATCTAAAACTATAAACACACCAATAAAACCAAATACAATTGCAGACCATCTTCTAATTCCAATAAATTCCTTTAAAAAAAATTTAGCAAAGATTGATACAAAAAAAGGACAAGAGAAAAAAAGTGCATTAGCTGTTGCTAATGGCATGTAAGTTAGAGAAATAAAAAATGCAGAAAAAGCTAAAAAATGTAAAATTACTCTTACCAAAGTTAATATTGGATAATGCGTTTTTAAACTAACCTTTTCCTTTTTAAATTTGATGTAGAAAAACAGTAAAATTGCTGCAACAAAGTATCGGCCAAAAAAAATTTCATATAATGCTGCTTTTTCAAATATAAATTTGATTAATGAGTCCTGCATTGCAAATAAAGTCATTGCAATAATAATAAGAACAATTCCTTTAGAGTTATTATCGGTACTCATTTCGCACCTATACCAAAATAAGATAATGAATTATATTTATTTATTTCTTCAGTTTTGAAGAGAACAAAAGATTTTCACTTGAAAATTCAGCTTCATTTTCCTTTATAAAAGCATCCATCAACTTTAACTTTTCTTCCTCGAATTCTGTTACCTTTCTTTTGCTGAGATCAATATATAGAGATATCCATTCCATTGATGCCGAGATTTTTTTTGTCTCTTTTGCAATCATTTCCATTTTTAAGTGTAATCTTTTTTTATCATGGTCAAAATAAGTAAGGTTTATATCAACAGTTTCACCTTCTTTGACCTCATTAAGATATTTAGTGTTTGTCTCGACAACCATAGTGCTTCTATTAAGATTTTTTGCTGCACTTGCTCCCATTTTAAACTTTTCAAGTGCTACTTCCCATGCTTCATCAAATATCAAAACATAATAGGCCATGTTCATATGATTATTATAATCAACCCAGTTATTTGTGATCGTGAAACTTTTAAGAAAAACTGACATTTAATTTTTTAATTTAATATTAATATCATATAATAAAGTTTTTATTAAAAAAGTATTAACAGCTAGTTGTTTATGCAAAGGTGTAAAATTTAAAACACTTAATAAACTTAGAAGTGTATCAAATTGCCATTGTATTCAATGTAGAAAAACTCATGGTGTATTTGGCGCTTATACAAACATTAAAGACAAAGAAATTAAATTTTTAAAAACTACTTTAAAGTGGTTTAAGTCATCTAAAAATTCCAAGAGAGGTTTTTGTAATAAATGCGGAGCAAGTATATTTTTTAAAGTTGATAAATCTGACAATGTTTCGATTTCTGCAAGAATGTTTGATGGTAAAACAAAACTAAAAACTTTTAGAAATATATTTGTAGGTTCAAAGTCAGATTTTTATCAAATCAATGACAAACTTCCAAAATATAAAAGATTTGCTAAATAAAATTATTTTAAGATTTAGTTAAAGAAGACTGTAATTCTTGATTAGTAATATAGCCCTTAATATTACCATTCTTATCAACTACTTCACAATTTGAATCTGAACAAACTATTTGAGGTAAAAATTCCTCAATAAATTGATCTTCATTCACTTTAATAACATTTGATTTATCTATATTTTCAGATTCATTTAAATTTTTCATAATTATTTTTGCTTTGATTACCTTTGCTCTATTAACATCTTTAACAAAAGCTTTTACATAATCATCTGCAGGGTGCATTATAATTTCTTCTGGAGTTCCGACTTGTACCAATTTTCCTGAATTTAAAATTCCAATATGGTCACCTAGTCTCAATGATTCATCAAGATCATGAGTAATAAATACAATTGTTTTTTTTAATTCTGATTGAAGATCAATAAGTTGTTTTTGCATATCACTTCTTATTAGTGGATCTAGAGCGCTAAAAGCTTCATCCATTAACATTATGTCTGTATCTGTTGCTAATGCTCTTGCTAAACCAACACGCTGCTGCATTCCACCAGATAATTGATTTGGATATTGGTTTTCAAATCCATTTAATCCAACAGCATCAATTTTTTCCATTGAGATTTTATTTCTCTCATTTTCTGCTTTGCCTTGCATTTCCAAACCATATCCAACATTTTGCAAAACTGTTTTATGTGGGAATAAACCAAATCTTTGGAAGACCATACTCATTTTGTGTCTTCTAAACTCAATTAGTTTTTCTTTATCAAGCGACATCACATTTGTGCCCTCAACTAAAATTTCACCATCAGTTGGATCTATAAGTCTATTTAAATGTCTAATTAATGTAGATTTTCCTGAGCCTGAAAGACCCATGCAAACAAACGTTTCACCTTCTTCAATTTTAAGAGAAACATTATCTAATCCAACGGTATGCCCAGTTTTTTCTAATATTTCGTCTTTAGTTGAACCTTCCTTCACCATTGGAAGTACTGATTTTGGATTATTACCAAAGATTTTATAAACGTTGTTGATTTCGATTTTTGACATCAATTAAGTTCTAACAGTTCATGGCGCACAATGTAAAACAATTTATATACAACTTTTAATTGATTTTTCCAAATTCGATTTTGTTTGATTTTGTTAGTAATTTAAATAATCATTTAATTCATGAGCAAATCAGATCATGATGTTCGATGCGAACTATCAGCACTTTATAGAATTTTACACATGTATGGGATGACTGATTTAGCTAATCAATGTGCAGGAGCTAGATCAGCTGAAGATAAAGATTGTTCTTTTGTTCATCCTTATGGAATGTTTTATGAAGAGATTACAGCATCATCTTTAGTAAAGATTGATAAAGATGGAAGAAAAATAAATTCAGATGGACCATGGTTAAATGATGGTTGTATTAATCTTGCGCAATGGATTTTTAATTCACGTTCTGATGTTAACTTTTATGTTCACGGACACGCTAACGATGTTATGGCAGTTGGAGGGACAAAAGAAGGTTTGATGCATCTATCACAAGCAGCAGTCTATTTAAATCATTTAGTTGGATATATTGATTACGAATTTGTTGAAGATAAAGATTTTGGAAAAAAATTTGAAAACCTTATAGGCAAGCACGATATTTTAATTACAAGAAATCATGGGTACTACACGGTAGGTAAAACTGCTGCAGAAGCTTTTTTCAGAGCTTATTATTTAGAACAAGCATGTACTGTTCAAGTTAAAAATTTATCAATGGGATTAAGTAAACATGAAATAGACAAACAAAAAGCTGCTTATTTTTGGGACAATATGAGTAGTTCAGATGATTATAATTATGATGGAAAAACAGAGTGGGCTGCTTTATTAAGAAAATTAGATCGTGAAAATTCAGATTATAAAAGTTGATGGAACAAAATTATAAAATTGAAAATATAACTAAAAATTCTACTAATTTAGAAGTTGATTGGAGTGATGGAAAAAAAAGTAAGTTTAATTATTTATGGTTAAGAGATAATTGTCCTACAGCACACGACAAAGACTCTCGCCACAGAATGTTTAACATTCTCAAAGTATCTAAAGATATAAATCCTAAAAAATTTTCTTTGAACAATGATGGTAAGCTTCAAATTGAGTGGAGTGAAGGAGATCATGTTAGTTATTATGATCAAAAATGGCTGAGAGATAATTGTTATACAATTAAAAACAATTTAGAATACAAATCACCCTACAAGCTTTGGGACAATTCTCTCCAGGATCACTTAAAAACTGTGGAGATTGATCATGATGAGATTATTAATTCAGATGAAGGATTAATAAAATGGTTGGAACTTTTGCATCATACTGGAATTGCAATTGTAAAAAATGCACCGACAGACGAGAACTCTGGGTTTAAAGTTTTAAATAGAATTAGTCATACTAGAGAAACTTTTTTTAAAACTCCTTTTGAGGTAATTAATATTCCAAAACCAAATAATTCTGCTTACACAGCTCATGCTCTTAGAAATCATATGGATTTACCTTGGTTTGAAACACCTCCAGGTTATCAATTTCTTCACTGTTTGGTTAATTCTGCAAATGGTGGAGATTCTTCAGCTGTAGATGGATTTGCAGTTGCAGATTATTTAAGAAAAAATGAAAAGGAAATTTTTGATACATTAGTTAATGTTTACCTTAAATTTAGAGATATGGACTATACCCAAGAATCGGTAAGAAGTTATTATGCGCCAGCAATTTCTTTAACTAAAGATAATGATTATCATGACATTAGATTTAGTGTTGCAACTATGGATGCTCTAGATTGCCATCCTGATTTAATGGATAAAGTTTATAAGGCTCATCATCGATTTGGAAATTTATTACACGATGATAAATTCCAAATTAAATTTAGATTAGGGCCAGGAGATATATTTACTTTCAATAATAGAAGGTTGCTTCATGGGAGAACTGAATTTGATCCGAACTCAGGACATAGGCATCTTCAGGGTTATTATATGGATAGAGATGAGATTATTGGAAGATTGAAATATTTGAGAGATTCAAATTAATTCCACCCAGTTACATTTTTTACTTCTAAAAATTCTTCCAATCCCCAAACTCCTCCTTCTCTCCCATTTCCAGATTGTCTGTAACCACCAAAAGGAGTTCCAACATCAGCTGCGTTACCGTTTATGTAGACACATCCTGATTTTAATTTTTTTGCAACTCTATGTGCTTTTTCTTTATCATCAGTTTGAAGATAATTTCCTAAACCATAAGAAGTATCGTTTACAATTTTCACTGCCTCATCTTCAGTATCAAACGGAATAATTGATAAAACAGGCCCAAAGATTTCTTCCTTTGCGATTCTCATCTCATTAGTAACATCTGTGAAAATAGTTGGTTTGATAAAATATCCTTTGTTTAAACCATTTGGTAATTCTGGTCCTCCAGCAGCCAAAGTTGCTCCTTCAGAAATTCCACTTTCAATAAGATTTATAATTTTATCGTACTGAACTTTTGAAATTACAGGACCAATGTGATCTCCTTTTTTAGTCGCTTGATCAACTTTAATTTTATTAGCTTCATCAACAGCTTCTTTTACTGCTCTTTCATAAATAGATTTTTCAACCAACATTCTTGTAGGTGCATCACAAGATTGTCCAGAATTACTCATTACATTTCTGATACCATCTCTCACTGCATCTTTATAACTATCAGCAAAAACAATATTTCCACCTTTACCACCTAGTTCAAGACAAACTCTTTTAATTGTATCAGCGGCATTTTTAGAAATTAACTTTCCAGCTCTTGTTGAACCAGTAAAAGAAACCATATCAATATCCGGATGACTTGAAATGTCTGTTCCAACTCCGACCCCATCACCATTTACTAAATTAAAAACTCCTTTTGGAAAACCAGCTTCATCAATCATTTCAGCAAACAACATTCCCGATATAGGAGCTATTTCTGAGGGTTTTAAAATCATTGCACAACCAGCTGCAAATGCTGGAGCAACTTTAAGAGCGATTTGATTTATTGGCCAATTCCAAGGAGTAATTAATCCACAAACTCCAATTGGTTCATAACAAATATGGTTATTTGATTTTTCATCAAAATGTTCTTCGAAGTTAAAATTTTTAAGTCTTAATATAAAATCCTCTAAATGATCTCTTCCTGATGCTGTTTGAACATCAGTTGACCAATCCATTGGAGCACCCATTTCTAATGAAATAGCTTCTGCCATTTCATTAAATCTTTTTTTATAAATAGTTAATAATTTTTCTAATAATTTAATTCGTTCCTCTTTTGAGGTTTCTTTCCAAGTTTCAAATGCTGTTTTTGCAGCTTTTACCGCTCTATTTGTATCTTCAGTGGATCCTAGAGAAATTACTGCACAAGGATCTTCATTACATGGATTGATAACATCAAAGTCATTTTTTTTAATTGGATCTACCCATTCACCATCAATATAAAATTTTCTTTTATCTAACATGATATTATTTTAGCATAAAATTTAGATTTCATATCCTTTTTCCTCAGGCTCATTATCAACTAATTCATCTGGAAAACCCTTGGCTCTAAAATCAATGTTGTTTAAATCTTCCATTCTTTTTACAATCATAGAAGACCACGCTCTAGATCCATATTTTTTTTGTCCATCTTTAAATATCTCAACAATTTTCGGAGATATCTCCAATGGAGCATTTAACTTCTTCGCTAGATCATCAAATAAGCCTGTGTCTTTTAAAACTAAATCCATTGTAAAATTTATATTATAAGATCCATTTAAAATTACCTGACTCTCTGTTTCGTGAACAAACGAATTTCCTGATGATGCTGCAATTCCTTTAAATGTTTTTTCAAGGTCTAGGTTAGATTTTTTAGCAACAGTCCAAGCCTCTCCTAAAGCTACCAAATGCACTGAAGCTAAATAATTTGTAATTACTTTAAGAGTACTTGCTGTACCTAATTCACCAGTATGTAACACCTTTCTCCCCATGACTGTTAAGACAGGTAAAATTTTTTCAAATGCTTTTCTCTCACCACCTACAAAAATTGCAATATTTCCTGTTGCAGCTCTATGACAACCACCACTTACAGGGCCATCTAAAGGTATAGCATTTTTTGCAATTACTTTTTCTCCAATTCTCTTTACCTCAGCTTCATCAGTAGTACTCATTTCAAGCCAGATTTTATTTTCAGAAAGGCCTTGAAGCACTCCATCTTCAGCTTCCATAACTTCTGCACTTACTTTTAAAGATGGCAAAGAAGTAATTATAAGATCAACTTGTTCCGCAAGTTCTTTTCCAGAGTTTGCAACTTTTGCACCAGAACTTTTAAATTGATCTGTTAAATTTTGATCTACATCTCTTACAGTTAAGTCAAATCCATTTCTCAGTAAACTTCCTGCAAGTTTAGCGCCTACATTTCCTAGACCTATAAAACCTATCTTCATTAATTTACCTCTTCTTTTTTATTTTTTGTAAAAACTATTAATATGACACCAACTATTATTATTGCTCCACCAATGAATAATTCTTTAGTCGGCTCTTCTCCCAAAAGAAAAATTGCAGCTAATAATCCTGTTGGAGGAATTCCCATAGTTACAATTGGTAGAACTTTATAAATTGGATTATTTTTTATGACATAATAAAAGCAACCATATGTTACAGGCTGCATTATAAAACCAATGTAGATAGCAATTATCCAATGATCAATTTTTGCATTAGTGATATAATTTATAGTATTTCCATCAATGATTGCTGATAGCAGTATTAAAATTGGACCAGAAAATAATGCCATCCAAGCAACCAATGCCAAAGGATTAATTTCTTTACTTAAAGGTTTCACCATTACTTGCCCAAGAGCCCAAATAGCAGAGCCTAATATTGTCAGTCCAATACCAATAATTTTTCCATCTAAATTTGGTGAGCCAGTTAAAACATAAACACCTATAAATGCTATACCAATACCAATTAAAGCTCTAACTGTTGGTTTCTCTTTAAGCATAAAGTAAGCAAAAATAACTCCAAACGGCACCTCCATTTGTACCAACAAAACTGCTGAAGATGCATCAATTAAGTCTAAACCAGAGTATGTAATACTGTACTGCAAAGTATTAGCTATTAAAGATGCTATAAATATTTTTAATAAATATCCTCTTGGTATTGGAAACCACCAAATTAAAATTGATGCTGCAAAGATAAATCTCAAACCCATTAATAATATTGGTGGAAAAGAATCGAATGCTGGTTTTGCAATGACAAAACCAAAGCCTAAAAAAATTGGAACCAGCGATGCAATGAAGGTATCTTTTAAATTCATGTCGTTAATTTAATATTAATGATTATTAAAGAACTTTTGATATATTCATCTTTTAAAATATGAATTCAACAAAAATAGACCCAAAATACATTAGTAAATCAAATCCAAGAGTCGGCTTAATAGCTCTTGCAAGTGATTTTATGATTGAGAGAGATTTCATTAATGTCATAAAAGACAGAGAAATTGATTTTTTTGTTAATCGTATTGAGTGTTACAATCCATTAACTCGAGAAAACCTGATTAAAATGTCTAATAAAGTAACTGAGGTTGCAAAAGATATTTTACCAGATCAAGATATTAATTGTATTGTTTATGGTTGCACTTCTGGAACCATTGCAGCTGGATATAATTCTATTGAACAAAAAGTAAAAGCAGCAAAACCAATGGCTGATGTTACAACGCCTAGTACTGCAGCAATTAAAGCTTTAAAAAAATTAAATATAAAAAAAATTTCTTTGTTCACACCTTATAGTAAAAAACTAAATGACGAGGTTTTAGATTATTTTAAAACAGAGGGTTTTGAAATTACTTCTAATTCTTACTTTGATATTGAAGCTGATTATGACATTGGTAAAGTAGATCAAGATTATTTATATGAGGTATTATCTAAAATTGATTTAAATGGGGCAGAAGCTTTGTTTGTTTCGTGTACAGCATTACCTGTGTTACAAATTATTGATAAACTTGAAAAAAAATTGAACACAATAGTTTTATCTAGCAATCAAGCATTAATTTGGGATACACTTGTAAAAATAAATAAAAATAACTCTGTTGAGGGATTTGGAAAACTATTTGAGGCAAACTAATGTCATTTACTAAAGAAGAATACAAACAAAGATTAAAAAAAGTTCAAAAAATGATGCAAGAAAAAGGCATCGAACTTTTAATTTCTCATGACACAAATAATTTATATTATCTAACTGGTTATGACGCCTGGTCATTCTATTATGCTCAATGTGCAATCGTTCATGTAAATGCTGATGAACCATTATGTTTTGTAAGAGCTCAAGATGCGGGTGGGGCTTATATAAAAACTTATTTAAAAGATGAAAATATTTTAGTGTATGATGAAGAGTACATTCATACTTGGCCAAAACATCCTTACGATAGATTAGTTGAAATAATTAAAGAGAGAAAATGGGACAATCTATCAATTGGGCTAGAGATGGATGCTCACTATTTTACAGCTTTTTGTTATGAAAAAATAAAACAAGGTTTGCCAAATGCTAAAATAAAAGACAGTGATCGATTAGTGAATTGGGCAAGATTTACAAAATCTGATGCAGAAATAAATTATATGAAATCTGCAGCAAAAATTTCAGAACAAGGAATGAAAACTGCAATGGAGGTTATTAAACCTGGTGTAAGGCAGTGTGATGCAGTTGGTGAAATTCAAAAAGCACTTTTTTATGGAACAGAGGAATTTGGGGGTGAATATTCAAGTATTGCAACTCTTCTTCCAACAGGAAAAGGTACTTCTGCTTCACATTTGACCGCTACTCAAGATAAATTTGTTGAGGGAGAAGCAACAATTATTGAACTTTCTGGAGTTTATAAAAGATATCACGCTCCTATGGCGAGAACAGTTTTGCTTGGAAAACCTAATCAATTAAAAATTGATACAATGAATAAAACTATTGAAGCCCTAAACTCAGGAATAGAGGCAATTAAAGCAGGAAATACCGTAGATGATGTTGCTCAAGCTTTTTGGAAAATACTAGACAAATACGGTATAGAAAAAAGGTCAAGAACTGGTTATTCAATAGGGATTGGTTACCCTCCTGATTGGGGAGAGCATACTCTTAATATATATAAAGGAGACAAGACAGTTCTTGAGCCAAATGTTTGTTTTCATATGATTGCTGTGATGCAATTTGGTGACTGGGGTGTCGAGGCGTCTGAGGCTATCAAGGTTACAGAAAGCGGTTCAGAGTTATTTTGTAATTTTCCAAAAGAGCTTCATCTCAAGAGTTAATTTACTATTGAAATCTACATTCACAAATGTTTAATAATCTATTTTATGTCTAAAAATCCAGAATTCGTAAAATTTGATAAAGTAGATAAAAGTTATGACGGTAAAGTACTCGTCGTTAAAGATCTTCAATTGGATATTGCTGAAGGTGAATTTATAACGATGCTTGGACCATCTGGTTCAGGTAAAACAACTTGCCTAATGATGTTAGCTGGATTTGAGACTCCAACTAATGGAGAAATTTTATTAGATGGAAATATTATTTCAAACATTCCACCTCATAAAAGAGGAATTGGAATGGTGTTCCAAAATTATGCACTGTTTCCACACATGACAGTTTATGAAAATTTAGCCTTTCCTTTAAGAGTAAGAAAAGTTGAAAAAGATGAAATTGATAAAAAAGTAGATAAAGCTTTGTCTATGGTTTCTTTAAATGGATTTGAATCTAGGATGCCAGCGCAACTTTCTGGAGGACAACAACAAAGGGTAGCTGTTGCAAGAGCCCTTGTTTTTGATCCAGCTGTTGTTTTAATGGATGAGCCACTTGGTGCATTAGATAAAAATTTAAGAGAGAGCATGCAGTATGAAATTAAACATATTCATGAAAGCATTGGTGTGACCGTAGTATATGTTACACATGATCAGAGTGAGGCTCTTACTATGTCAAATAGAATAGCTGTATTTAATGACGGTAAAGTTCAACAGTTATCTAATCCAGCAGAACTGTATGAGAAACCGGTAAACTCTTTTGTTGCAGAATTTATTGGTGAAAATAATACATTCAATGGTGAGGTATCGGATATTGATAAAGACAAATGTAAAGTTAAATTAGTTAATGCAGAAATATTAGCTAACCCTATTTCTGTAAAATCTAAAGGTGAAAAAACTACAGTATCTTTAAGACCAGAAAGAGCTTTAATAAATCCAAAAGATAAAATGGATAATATGTTTACTGGCAAAATTGAAGAAGTTATTTACCATGGAGATCACACAAGAGTTAGACTTGACTTACTTGGTAGTTCTGAGTTTATTTTAAAAGTACCAAATAGCACCTCAAACCTTGAGCTTAAAGTAAAAGAGGATATCAATATTGGTTGGAACAGTGTTGATGCTAGAGCTTTAGATCCTAAATAATCTGAATTAAAAAATCAAAATAGCATTAGATAAAATGAGCTGTTGACTTCACTTGCTCATTTTGGTGTACTTTCATTATATAAATTAATTTATATTAACGTTTAAACGGAGGAATAATGAATAAATTAAGTAAATTATTACTTGCTCTTTCTTTTGCTCTTTCAATAACTTCATCAGCATTTGCAGTTACTGTTGCATCTTGGGGTGGAGCTTATACAGAATCACAAAAGTTAGGGTATGGTGATCCAACTGCTAAAGCACTAGGAATTGAAGTCAACTGGGTTGACTACTCTGGTGGTTTATCAGAAATTAAGGCACAAAAAGAAGCAGGTGCTATCACTTGGGATATCATCGACTTATTTGCGTTCGATACAATTAACGGATGTGATGAAGGTTTATTTGTTAAATTTGATTTTGACAAAGACTTTCCACCTGCACCAGATGGAACTCCTGCAAGTGAAGACTTCTTTACAGGAATGCCAAGTGAATGTGCTGTAGGTAACATCTTATATTCTTGGAACTATGCGTTCGATACAAGAGCATTTGATGGTAAAGAACCTACAACTATCAAAGACTTTTTTGATACTAAAAAGTTTCCTGGAAAAAGAGCAATCTACAAAAGTGCTTTAACTAACCTTGAAATCGCTTTAGCTGCTGATGGAGTTAAAATGGGTAAAGGTGGTGACAGACTTTATAGATTTATGGAAGAAAAAGATGGATACATCGATAGAGCAATGAACAAAGTAAAAGCACTTTGTGAAGATCCAAATGGAGGATGTGTATTCTGGTCTGCTGGTGCTCAACCACCTGAATTATTAGTTGCAGGTGAAGTTGTAATGGCAACAGGTTGGAACGGAAGATTCTTTAACGCTGAAGTTGGTGAAGGTGCTCCTATTAAACAAGTATGGGATGGTCAAGGTTTAGACTATGAATATTTCGCACTTGTTGATGGTGGTCCAGACCAAGAGAATGCTATGAAAGCTTTAGCTATGATGACTAATACTGAAATGTTAGCTGGTAGTGCTAAGTACATTGCATACGCTCCATGGAGAAAATCTTCTCTTGAAATAATCAAAGCTGGTGAGCCTTGGTATAAAGATGGTAAAACTGAAATGATGCCTCAAATGCCTACAGCTCCTGCTAATACTAAAAATTACTTTTTAGTTGACCCGTTCTTCTGGGCTGATTATGGAACAGAGATCGGTGAAAAATGGGAAGCAATGAAAGCAGGTTTAAATTAAACCTAGTTTTTAATTAAATAATTATATAATATTTAGGGCGGTTTTATAACCGCCCTTTTTTTATGAGCTCAGAAACTAAAATATTAACTACCGACGGTATACCTCTTGAAGTCAGCTTAAAAAAAGCTGAGAGAAAAAACAAAATTAAAGCTTTTGCTCTAGTAGCTCCATTATTATTATTTTTAGTCATCACTTATATATTTCCAATTGGAGAAATGTTTACGAGAAGTATTGATGATAAAATGATTACCAATATGCTTCCCAAAACATTTAAGGAAATGGAAAATTGGAATGGAAAAGAATTGCCATCAGAAGAAGTTTTTTCTAGTTTTTATTATGACTACAAAGCGCTTGTTGAAAAACAAGAGCACGGAAAACTTGGTCAAAGACTAAATAAGGAAAAAAATGGTTTTAATTCAACAACTAAAAGACTTTTTAGAAGCATTAAAAGAAAAAAGATAGATGAAAATGCTAGTATCAAAGAACAGATGATGAAGGTACATAAAAATTGGGGTAACGTTGAGTATTGGCAGGCTATAAAAAGAACTGCACCACCATATACATTAGCTAAATATCTAAAGGGTATGGATATGTATTATGCACCAGATGGTAGCATTGTCCAAGTAGACGAGGATAGAAGGATTCATAGAATTTTGTGGTTAAGAACACTTGAAATTGCTTTTTTTGTAACACTGTTTTGTTTTTTAATGGGATATCCTATAGCTCATTTATTAGCTACATTGCCGATGAAGTACTCAAATTTATTGATGATTTGTGTCCTTCTTCCATTTTGGACATCACTTTTGGTTAGGACAGCTAGTTGGATGATTTTGTTACAACAACAGGGAGTCGTTAATGATTTCTTTGTCATGATAGGATTGGTTGCAGACGATAACAGGCCAGAAATGATGTACAATAAAGTCGGAACTTATGTGGCGATGACACAGATACTGTTACCATTTATGGTTCTTCCACTTTACAGCGTGATGAAAACGATCTCACCAAGCTTAATGAGAGCAGGAAAATCTTTAGGAGGAACTCCTTTTGTTGCGTTTTGGAAAGTTTATTTCCCATTAACTATTCCAGGTATAGGAGCTGGATGTTTGTTGGTATTTATTTTAGCAATTGGATATTACATTACCCCAGCATTAGTAGGAGGTGCTTCTGGAACATTGATTAGTAATCAGATTGCATTTCATATGAAGCAAACTTTGGATTGGAGTTTTGCATCTGCAATGGGCTTAATGTTGTTAACTGGAGTTTTAGTAATTTACTGGATTTATAACAAATTAGTTGGAGTAGATAATATTAAGTTAGGATAATTATGGCATTACCAAGTTATACAGAAACACGTTATAAAATTTGGCATTATTTTTATTTAGCCGTTTGTGCTTTTGTATTTTTCTTTTTAATTGCACCTTTGTTTGTAATATTTCCATTGTCATTTAATGCTGAAGAATTTTTAGTTTTTTCTGAGGGAATGAAAAATCTAGATCCAGATGCGTTTTCTTTGAGATGGTACAAAGATATGATTTATGGAACTAAAAACCCATGGGGATTAGCTGCAAAAAATAGTTTTATAATTGCTATATTTGCAACTATTGGTTCAATAATTCTTGGAACCTTGGCAGCACTAGGTTTGAGTAGTAGGCACATGCCTTACAAAGGAATTATAATGGCTACTCTTATTTCTCCAATGATTGTTCCATTAATTATTTCAGGTGTTGCAATATTCTTTTTCATGGCAAAAGTTGGCTTAGCAGCAACGCATACAGGTATAGTGTTTGCGCATATAATACTAGGAACTCCGTTTGTTGTAATCACTGTAACCGCAACCCTATCAGGATTTGATCATAGTGTAACAAGAGCAGCAGCCAGTTTAGGGAGTAACCCTGTAAATACGTTCATGAAAATCACTCTTCCTTTAATATTACCAGGAGTAATATCTGGAGGTTTGTTTGCATTTGTAACTTCATTTGATGAAGTAGTTGTAGTTTTATTTCTTGCTGGTTTAGAAAATACTACAATTCCAGTTCAAATGTGGACAGGTCTTAGAGAACAGTTAAGTCCAACAATCTTAGCTGTTGCAACATGTTTAATTATTCTTTCGACTTTAATCTTGATTAGTGCAGAATTATTAAGAAGAAGATCTGAGAGATTAAGAGGAATTAATAGATAAAATTAAACTGCTTCAATTATTGTTGCAATTCCCATTCCTAAACCGATACATTGAGTAGCAAGAGCGTATTTTTTATTTTCTCTTTTCAAAAGTTGTGCAGCTTTTCCTGTTATCCTCGCACCCGTTGCACCTAATGGATGCCCTAAAGCAATTGCGCCACCATCTAAATTTACTTTATTAATATCTATTTCTAAATCTTTAATACAAGCTAGTGATTGAGATGCGAAAGCTTCATTTAGCTCCACAATATCAATGTCTTTTATTGAAAGTTTAGCTCTTTCCAGAGCTTTTTTGGTCGCCGAAATTGGTCCTAACCCCATATAGTTTGGATCACATCCTTCAACAGCAGTTGATTTTATTCTCCCAAGAATTTCTAAACCATTCTCTTTAGCAAAATTTTCTTCACATATCAGAGTTGCAGAAGCTCCATCAGTTAGAGGAGAAGAAGTTGCAGCTGTTACAGTTCCATTTTGATCAAAAACCAACTTTAAACTATCTAATTTTTCCATTGTGCTATTAGGTCTTATATTTTCATCTAATTCACAATCCCCTATTTTAGTAATCTCGTTTTTAAATTTATTTTTTTGTTGTGCTTCATTTGCTTTTCTATGACTTTCTAAAGAGAACTCTTGTTGCTCTGTTCTTGAAATATTATATTTTTTTGCAACATTCTCAGCTGTAATTCCCATTGATAAATATAAATGTGGATTTTGTTTTTCTTCATCAGAATAAGGGTAGGGTAAAGGATCAAAGCCAGTTCTAACTCTTGTCATGCTTTCAACACCCCCACAAATAAATATCTTACCTGATCCCATTGCTATTTTTCCTGCTGCAATATGAATTGCCTCCATTGAAGATCCACACCATCTGTCTACAGACATACCAGGAACTCTCATATCTAGATCTGATAAAAAAGTTACCAATCTTCCAATATTAAAACACTGTTCACCAACCTGAAAAGCACAACCAATAACAACATCGTCAATTTCTTTTGGATTAATTTTTGATTGTGAAACAAGATTTTTTATTACTTCAGCTAGCAGATTAACTGGTTTTACATCTATTAATTTTCCTTTATTTGCCATTGCAAAGGGCGATCTGGAGTAACCAGCTATTACTGAATTGTACATTTTTCTCTTTAATCTTGTGTTAATTTATATAGCTTACCAATTTAATTAATCAGGAAATTTGTCTTATTTCAAGTTTTTGATTAATTCAATAAAAGTTTACTGTTTATGGATATAAAAAAAGTAGTTGTTATCGGATCTGGTACGATGGGTAGTGGAATTGCTGCGCACCTGTGTAATGCAAATGTACCTGTAACTCTTTTAGATTTAACAACTGAAATTTCAGAAAAAGCTAGAGACAGAATTCACAAATCAAGACCTCCATTACTTTTAGATAAAACCAAAATTGAAAATATTAAAGTTGGAAATATTAATGATAATTTTGATGTAGTAAAAGAAGCTGATTGGGTTGTTGAGGCTGTTGTTGAGAGAATTGATATAAAGCACAATATTTATGAAAAAATATTTAAGAATAGAAAACAGGGAGCAATTGTTTCATCAAATACATCATCTATCCCAATTAAAATATTATCTGAAAAATTAACTGAGGAAGAAAAAAAAGATTTTTGCATTACTCATTTCTTTAATCCAGTTAGATACATGGGGTTACTTGAAATTGTAAAAAATGAAAATAATGATTTGAATAAAATCAATTCTCTCAAAAAATTTTGTGAAATTGAATTAGGTAAAGGTGCTATCGTTTGTAATGATACACCTGGTTTCTTAGGAAATCGAATAGGTGTTTATGCAATGCAGGTAGCAATGACAGAAGCTTTTAGAATGAAATTATCAATTGAAGAAGCTGATGCAGTCTTTGGAAGGCCAATGGGCATACCTAAAACAGGAGTTTTTGGATTATATGACCTAATTGGAATTGATTTGATGGCTGATGTTTTAAAAAGCTTTATTAAAGAGCTTTCTGATAATGATGAATTTCAAATTGTTGCAAGAGAAATTCCCTTAGTAAAAAAATTGATTGATACTGGTTACACTGGACGTAAAGGAAAAGGTGGTTTTTATAGAATGAATAAAAGTGGAAACCAAAAAATATTAGAAGCTATCAATTTAGAAACAGGAGAATATACAACCTCAAAAAAAATAGATTTAGGAATTGAGACTGTAGATATTAATAATTTAATTAATCGAAAAGATAAATATGGAGAATATGCTTGGGAAGTAATTTCTAAAATAATTAAATATGCGTCTTCTCTTGTTCCAGGAATTACAGATAAGTTCAACGATATAGATGAAGCAATGAGACTTGGTTTCAATTGGGCAATGGGTCCTTTTGAAATGTTAAAATCAATTGGAGTAAAAAACTTTTTTTCAAGGATAGATAATTTTGAAAATAATAAATTTTTACAAAATTTATCTAAGTCAAAAGATGAAAACTTTTATGGAAAAAGACAATTATATACTGATATTGAAACACTAGGAAAAATTAGACCAACAGCAATAAAAGTAGATAAAAATAATTCTGCTGAAATTCATCGTTTTAAAGATTTTAATATTGTCGAATTTACTACAAAAGCTTGTGCATTAGATTATGATTCAATGGATGCATTAAAAAATGCAACTGACAAACCACTTATTGTTATGAATGAAAGCATGCAATTTTCTGCAGGTGTGAATTTGAGTTATACGATGAATTTTGCAGACAAGAATGATTTCAAATCTATAGAAAAATTTATTAAATACTTTCAGGATACTTGCAAAACATTAAAATATTCTAAGTACCCAGTAGTTTCTGCACCTTCAGGTCTTACTTTAGGTGGTGGTTTTGAAGTTTTAGTTCAAAGTAACTTTGTTGCATCACACACAAATATTGTGGTTGGTCTTGTAGAAACAATTGTTGGATTGGTACCAGCTGGAGGTGGGTGCAAGGAAATGCTTTGGAGATGGTCACAAACTAATGAGGCAAAATCTGATCCTGATTATGCTCCTTTAAAAGTATTCGATATTATTGGATACGCAAAAACTGCAACTTCTCCTGTAGAAGCAGAGCCTTTAAAATACTTAAAACCTGAGGATAAAAAAATCATGAATAGAAACAGTCTTTTTGAAGAGGCGAGAAAACTTATTCATCAAAATAACGATTTTGTTCCTCGAGAAGAGTGTAAATTTAATTTATCTGGAAAACCTTTGAAAGAAAAGATGATTAAAGTTTTAGAGAAATTATATAATGATAAAATAATATTAGATCATGGAATGCATGTTGGAACTGAACTTGCAAATGTTTTAAGTGGTGGTGATACAAATTTAGATAAAACTTTATCAGAAGATGATCTATATAAATTAGAGTTAGATTCTTTTATGAGATTGATAGAAACCAAACAAACTCAAGATAGAATTAAACACACTCTTTCAACTGGAAAACCTTTAGTTAATTAGTCTTTAACATTCTAAAAGTGTTTATATAATCAGGTCTAAGTACATAGATAGCTTTATTGCCTGTTTTAATTTTCTTAAGAATATCTAGACCAAACTTTACTTTTCCAATCGGAGTATATTCTCCTTGATAAATTGGGATATTTTTCAAGGTAATAAAAAATTCACTATCTTCAGAGTCAAATTCCGTTGATCTTGCAAAACCAACACTACCTTCAGTAAATTCAAAATCATCACTAAGTTCTGATTTTAATAATCCTAATCCTGATTTTCCACTTCCGATTTTTGAGTAATCTAAATATTTAATGTTCCCAAATTCAATATCACCAGCTTGTACTAAAGTATTTTCAACTACCTTATAGAAAGCTGAGCCATCATACATTTTTTTTTCAATTAATATTTTAAATCTTTTAACAGCTTTAGGAGAAATTTCAGGATATAACTCAATAATAACATTTCCACATTCTAAATTCATTACTGCAATATTATCTGGGTTTTTAAAGTTTAATTTTTTTAAATCGTTGCTGTCTATAAATAGACATTTACTTTTTAATAAAAAAAAAGATGAAAAAGCAGAAATAGCCAAAACTATTAAAAAAATAAATAAAATTTTTTCTGATTTTGATGCCTTAATTGTTTTAATCATAAAATATTTTCATCGATTTTAGATATATTTAATTTAATAAAATTAACCTTATTATTTAATATAGAGTCGTTTTTTATTTTCTCTTCAATCAAATTTTTATTAACCATTAAAAAAGAAAAGATTTCAGCCATATCTTCTGATGGAATTGATTTAGAGTATTCTGTTAAAAAACCATTAGTATTTTCATATAAATCTAAATTTAATCTATCTGAGCAAGTGGAACATTCAGCGTATTCAAAATCAGAATTATTAAATAAAGAAAATTTTTGATCATTAAAATCATCCTCATAACTATTTTGAATCATGTGAAAAATTTCATGATGAATCATTCTTTCAAAATATTTTTCATTAAAATTTATGTCTAATATTAAAGTTCTATTTTTATTATTTGGTATTCCGCCAGTATTGATGTTCGAAATAAATAAACCTTCACAAAATACAACATATTTTAAATTTATTTTTTTAAGAAATTTAGAATTGTATCTTTTAATATTTCTCTCAATTGTTGGAAATTTTGTATTAAGATTTTCTTGATTTGTCTTATTGCAAGTAATGTTGTCATCTACTCCTATTTTAAAATTTCCTTTTGTATTTAAATAACGGATATTGTTCTCATTTTTTAGTTTATAGATTTCTAAGTTCGGAATTTTGATTAGATTATATATTTCATCAGCATTTACATGTGAAAACTGAAATATTAAGATGAATAAAATAATAATTTTCATTAATTTATTATAGACGAATTAGATTAGATAATATTATCTTAGATTATTAAAAAATGACAAAAGAAAGAAACAAAAATCCTATTCAACCAGTAAGTGGAACAAAGGTACCTAGATATGCTGGTCCAAGTACTTTTGCAAGATTGCCAGAATTAAGAGATGTCGAGAGTTGTGATGTAGCGATTGTTGGTGTTCCATTTGATGCAGGAACCAGTTATAGACCTGGGGCTAGATTTGGTCCTCAGAGCATAAGACAAGCATCTAGACATTTAAGAACAAATTATCATCCAAGTTATGATGTGGAACCTTTTAAAATTCAACAAGTTGCTGATGCTGGAGATATTTCATGCAATCCATTTAGTATTGATGAAGCTATTAAACAAATAGAAGAGGGAGCAACTGATTTATTAAATAAAGTAGGTGGAATAATTAGCTTAGGTGGTGATCATACAATTGCAGTGCCATTGCTAAGAGCAATTAATAAAAAAAATAAAGGACCAGTTTCTTTAGTTCATTTTGATGCTCATTTAGATACTTGGGATACTTATTTCGGCGCTCCATATACACATGGAACTCCATTTAGAAGAGCAAGAGAAGAAGGTCTATTTTTAGATGATGCCTCAATGCATGTGGGAATAAGAGGGCCTCTTTACAGTAGAGATGATATAAAAAATGATGAAAGTTTTGGTTTTAAAATAATTCACTGTGATGAATTTCAAACTGAAGGAACAGATAAAATTGCAGAAAGGATTAGAAAAAGAGTAGGAGATAATCCACTTTATCTATCTATAGATATTGATGTGTTAGATCCAGCTTTTGCACCTGGTACAGGAACACCAGAGATAGCGGGAATGACCACACGAGAAATGGTAAATGTTTTAAGGGGGTTGTCTGGATTAAATTTAGTTTCAGCTGATGTAGTAGAGGTTTCACCAGCATATGATCATGCTGAAGTTACATCTCTTGCAGCTGCAACAATAGTTTACGAATTAACAAATTTATTTGCAAAATCATAAGGAAAGGATAATTTTAAATCATGTTAGATAAAAAAAATTTTTATATTAATGGTGCTTGGGTTAAACCAAACAGCGCTGAAGAAATTAAAGTAATCGATCCAGCTACAGAAGATAACTGTGCCGTAATTACTTTGGGAAATAAAGCAGATGTTGATCTAGCAGTTAGTGCAGCAAAAGATGCTTATGAGTCTTGGGCTTTTTCCTCTAAAGAAGAAAGAATTACATTATTAGAAAAACTTTATGAAAATTATAAGAAAAGATGGGCAGATATTGCAGAAGCCATAACTCTTGAAATGGGTGCACCAAAAGATTTTGCCACAAAATTACAAGCAGGAACAGGAGCAAGTCATATTAAATCATTTATCAGATATTTGAAAAATTTCGAATTTGAAAAACCATTGGGAGAACACGCTCCTAACCAAAGATTAATTTATGAACCTAAAGGTGTTTGTGCATTAATAACGCCATGGAATTGGCCCATGAACCAAGTTTGTTTAAAAGTAATGCCAGCAATTGCTGCAGGTTGCACAATGGTATTAAAGCCATCAGAATTAGCGCCACTTTCATCAATGATACTTGCTGAAATTATTGATGAAGTAAAATTTCCAAAAGGTGTGTTTAATTTAGTTAATGGTGATGGAGGAACAACAGGTGATGCTCTTACAAGCCATCCAGATATTAATATGATTTCTTTCACAGGATCAACAAGAGCTGGAGCTTTGATTTCTCAAAATGCTGCTAAAGATTTTAAAAGAGTAAGCTTAGAGCTAGGTGGTAAAGGGGCAAATATAATTTTTAAAGACGCTGATCCAGAAGCAATTGAAAGAGGTGCTTTAAGATGTTTTAGAAATTCTGGACAATCTTGTAACGCTCCAACAAGAATGTTGGTTGAAAAATCAATGTATGATGAAGCTATAGAGAGATTAAAAAAATATACTGAAAATTTTGAAGTGGGTGATCCTAAAAAAGAAGGGGAGCACATAGGTCCAGTTATTTCAGAAACTCAATACAATAAAATTCAAACTTTAATTCAAAAAGGTATTGATGAAGGAGCAAAATTAGTTGCTGGAGGAACAGGTAAACCTGACGGATTAGATAAAGGTTACTTTGTTAAACCAACTGTATTTGCAGATGTAAATAATGATATGGATGTTGCAAGAACTGAAATTTTTGGACCAGTTCTATCTGTTATCCCATTTGAAACAGAGGAAGAAGCAATTAAAATTACAAATGATACTTCATATGGATTAACAAACTATATTCAAACTCAAGACTCTGAAAAAGTTCAAAGAGTTGCTAGAAAATTAAGATCTGGAATGGTGGATGTTAATGGTGCTGGTATTGCAGTTGATGCACCCTTTGGAGGTTTTAAACACTCTGGTATTGGTAGAGAAGCTGGCGAACATGGCTTAGAAGAATTTTTAGAGGTGAAAGCAGTAGGTGGTTGGAGTTAATTTACTGATTTATCTTTTACACCTTCTAAAAATTTAAGGCATTTTTTCATCTCGTTTAATTCTATGAACTCATCAATTTTATGAGCTTGCTCTATGGATCCAGGTCCACAAACAACTGTACTAATTCCTAGTTCTTGAAATAAACCGGCTTCTGTTCCAAAAGAAACCACTTCCCTTGAATTATCACCAGTTATATTTGATACAAATTCACATGCTTCAGATTCATCTAATCTATTAAACCCAACCACTTCACCAATCGTTTCTTTTTTTATGTAAGAATCTGGAAATACCTTTTTCATTTCCGGGAGCAGTACTTCATTTGCATATTTATCAATTTCATTTGTTACAAATTCCCCATCTTCTTTTACAACTGGCCTTGTTTCCCATTCAACACTACATTTGTCTGCAATAACATTATGAGCAATACCACCTTTAATGCCTCCAATTGATAAGGTTGAATGTGGAGGATCAAAAATACTATTTTCTTTAACTCGTTTTTTTAACTGTTCTCTTATTTCTAAAAGTTTTCCAACATACCTAGTAGCATACTCTGCAGCATTTACTCCTAGATGTGGTTTTGAACTATGTCCTGCTAGTCCTCCAAAGTGAACTGTGTATTCATTCATACCTTTGTGAGCATCTATTATTTTCATTGTAGTTGGTTCTCCTATTATACAAATTCCATTTTTGATATCTCTTTTTTTCAATTCCTCTATCAACAGAGGAGCACCAATACACGCAGTCTCTTCATCAAAAGTGTAACAGAAATGTAAGTCTCTATCTAAATTACTTTCTTTAAAGATTGGTGCATAAGCAAGTGTACATGCAATAAATCCTTTCATGTCACATGAGCCTCTTCCATAAAGTTTATCTTTTTTAATTGTTGCAACAAATGGATCGGTGCTCCAACCTTTAGAAACTGGAACTACATCAGTGTGTCCTGATAGAATGATTGGTTTTTTTGTGCTTTGATTTTTTGCTTTTAAAGTTCCAAAAAGATTAACTCTTTTTTTATCATCATCGTAAACTTTGAAAGTATCTATTCCGATGTTATTTAAAATGTTTTCACAATAATCAATCAAATTACTATTATCTTGGCCTGAGATAGTTTTAAATGCAATTAAGTCAGTTAAAATCTTGATTGATTTTTCATATAAATTGTTATCTATACTCATAAACTTAAAACACTATATTATATTATGATTAAAGAGCAAATTACCTATGACATTTTTGACAAAGTAGATATTAGAGTCGGTACTGTAATTTCAGTTAAAAAAAATGAAAAGGCTAGAAAACCATCTTTAGTAGTTGAAGTAGATTTTGGAAGTGAAATTGGCATCAAACAATCATCAGCTCAAATTACTCATTATTATAATGAGGAGAATTTAAAAGGAAAGCAGGTCATTGCAGTTTGTAATTTTCCTGAGAAAAATATTGCTGGTGTAGTTTCACAAGTATTAGTTTTAGGAGCAATAGATGCTGAAGGGAAAGTTACTTTAGTACACCCATCACAAAAAGCTGAGAATGGTTTACCAATTGCTTAGTAATGCATCCTGAAATTCTCTCGATAACTTTATTTGGAATTGTTGCTGCATTTACACCTGGCCCTAATAACTTTGTTGCTTTTTATTCTGGTTTTAACTTTGGTATAGTTAGAACACTTCCACATATAATCGGGGTTACCCTAGGATTTCCATTTCTGTTATTATGCCTAGCTTTAGGTTTGATAAATATATTTAAGCTTTATCCTTTGATTCAAGAAATATTAAAATATTTAGGAACTCTATTTTTGATTTATTTAGCTTATAAAATTTCTTTTTCAGGTCCATCAAATCAAGAAAATAAAAATAAAAATCCGATTAAATTTCATGAAACTTTTATCTTTCAGTTTCTAAATCCAAAAGGTGTAATTGCATCTATAATTCTTGTATCCACTTATATAAACCCAGGTGAAACATTTGTGAGTTATACGACTCAAATTCTTATTATGGCTTTACTAGTTTCAGTAACGAGTATAACTCTTTGGACATTTTTGGGTAAATTCTTTAGGAAATTTGCGACAAATCAGAAATTTATTAATTATTTTAATTATGCTATGTCACTGCTTCTTTTAACAAGCATAATAACTTTTTACTTATAAAATATGACACCAGGAAACAAAAATTCTTATAATTCTCTTAAAAAAATTAATATCAACAACAAAGAGTATAATTATTATTCATTAAGCGAAGCAGAAAAAAATGGGCTAGATGGAATTAATAAACTTCCAAAATCTCTAAAAGTTTTATTAGAAAATTTATTAAGATACGAAGATGATTTGAGTGTTACAAAATCTCAAATAGAAGCAATTAAAAATTGGCTGGAGTCAAAAAAATCAAAAACTGAAATCGCATATAGACCTGCTAGAGTTTTGCTTCAAGATTATACAGGAATTCCTGCTGTTGCAGATTTAGCTGCAATGAGAGAGGCTGTTAAAGAAAAAAATAAAGATCCCAATACAATCAATCCATTATCAGCAGTTGATCTTGTAATTGATCATTCTGTTCAAGTTGATCAATCTGCAAAAGCAGATTCATTTGAAAAAAACGTAGATATAGAATTCAATAGAAATGGTGAGAGATATTCATTTTTAAAATGGGGACAACAAGCTTTTGATAATTTTAGAATTGTCCCTCCAGGAACAGGAATTTGTCATCAGGTAAATTTAGAATACTTATCTAAAGTAGTTTGGTCTGAAGAATTTAAAGGTGAGAAATATATATTTCCAGATACACTTGTCGGCACAGACAGCCATACAACGATGGTTAATGGACTTTCTGTTTTAGGCTGGGGAGTAGGAGGTATTGAAGCAGAAGCAGGAATGTTAGGCCAACCTATATCTATGTTGATACCTGAAGTGATTGGTTTTGAAGTTAAAAATAAAATGCCCGAAGGTACAACAGCAACAGATCTTGTTTTAACAGTGGTTAAAATGTTAAGAGATAAAGGTGTTGTTGGAAAATTTGTAGAATTTTATGGAGATGGATTAAAAAATCTAACTCTTGCAGATAGAGCAACTATTGCAAATATGGCTCCAGAATACGGTGCTACTTGTGGTTTTTTTCCAATAGATGATGAAACTTTAAAATATCTAAAATTTTCAGGAAGAGATCAGCACACTGTCGAAGTAGTTGAAAAATACGCGAAAGAACAAGGATTATGGGCAAGTAATGATTTAGAATTTACTGATGTAATTTCATTAGACATGTCTACGGTTGTACCAACTATTTCTGGGCCAAAAAGACCTCAAGATAAAGTTTTGTTAACTGATGCACCAACTTCATTTAAAAAAGTTTTATCTGAAGCAACTAATAAAGATAAAAAATCAATATCAAAAGTTTCAAATACTGATTATGAAATTCAAGATGGTTCAATTTTAATTGCTGCTATAACTTCATGTACCAATACTTCAAATCCAAATGTTTTAATTGGAGCAGGTTTGCTTGCTAAAAAAGCTGTTGAGTATGGATTAGAAGTTAAGCCTTGGGTTAAAACATCATTAGCACCTGGATCTCAAGTAGTGACTGACTATTTAGAAAAAGCTGGTTTAAATACTTATTTAGATCAATTAGGATTTAATTTAGTTGGATATGGATGCACTACTTGTATTGGAAACTCAGGACCATTACCTGAAAATATAGTTGAAGCGATTCAAAAAGAAAATATTCACGCCGTTTCTGTACTATCAGGAAATAGAAATTTTGAAGGAAGAATTTCCCCGCATATTAAAGCAAACTATTTAGCCTCTCCACCATTGGTGGTTGCTTACGCAATAGCTGGACATATGGAGTTTGATTTATACAAAGACCCTCTTGGAAAAAGTAAAGATGGGAAAGATATATTTTTGAAAGATATTTGGCCATCAAATCAAGAAATAGAGGATACTTTAAAACAATCTTTGAATGCTGATATGTTTATCCAAAGATACTCAAATGTATCCGACGGCCCTACTCAATGGCAACAAATTAAAACTGAAAAAAGCAGTATTTACAAATGGGATGAAGGTTCAACTTATGTAAAAAAACCACCGTTCTTTGAAGGTTTGTCTGATGAGCCAGAAGGATTTAAAGAAATTAAAGATGCAAGACCGTTATTAATATTGGGTGATATGATAACAACAGATCACATTTCACCAGCTGGAAGCATACAAAAAGATAGTCCAACTGGAGAATATTTTATGGAACATCAAATTTTACCTAAAGATTATAATTCTTATGGCTCAAGAAGAGGAAATCATGAAGTTATGATGAGAGGAACTTTTGCTAATATTAGAATTAGAAATGAAATGGCTCCAGGAACTGAAGGTGGATTTACAAAATTATATCCTGAAGAAAAAGTAATGCCTGTTTATGATGCAGTTGTTGAGTATAAAAAAAGAGGAACTGATTTAGTGGTAATAGGTGGTAAAGAATATGGAACTGGCTCTTCGAGAGATTGGGCTGCTAAAGGAACTAAACTTTTAGGTGTAAAAGCAGTTATTGCTGAAAGTTTTGAAAGAATTCATAGATCAAATTTAATTGGAATGGGAATTTTACCACTGCAATTTAAAGATGGAGAAAACAGAAAAAGCTTAAACTTAGTTGGTTCAGAACTAATAAGTGTAGTTGATATTGAAAAAGGCATCAATCCTTCTGATGAAGTTACTATAGAAATCAAGTATATCTCTGGAGAAATTAAAAAAGTGAAGACTTTATCTAGAATAGATACTAAAAATGAGTTGGAATATTATAAAAATGGAGGAATTCTCCAATATGTGCTAAGGAACATGATTTGATATGGACGAAGATTTATCAATAATAAATGCAAACACTAGAAACGAAAAAATTAAGAACTTTTTTGTAAATAACAAAAAGGTTCTAATTTTTTCAGTTATTGTTTTAGTTTTGGTTGTAATAGGTGTTTACAGTTACGATAAATATACAACTGACAAAAAAAGACAGATATCTGATAATTTTAATGCAATTACGATCGATCATTCTGAAAATTCTAAAGACACAACTTTAAATAAATTGTTAGAGATAATTAATCAAAAAGATCCAACTTATTCTCCGCTCTCTCTTTATTTTATAATTGATAACAATCTCCTTTCTGATCAAAGCGAGGTTAATAAATTATTTGATGTCATAATCGATGAAACATCACTAGATAAAGAAATTAAAAATTTAGTTATCTATAAAAAGGCACTATTTAATGCAGATCAGGCAAATGAAGCTGATTTACTAAATATGCTAAATCCATTAATTAATTCAGAAAGTGTATGGAAATCGCACGCATTATACTTAATGGCCGAATATTTTTATGCACAAGATCAAAAACAAAAAGCAAAAGAATTTTTTCAACAAATAACGACTTTAGAAAATCCAAATCCAGATATAAGAATAGAATCAGAGAAAAGATTAAACAGAGATTTGAGTGATTAGACTATTAGCATTATTTATTACATTTTTTCTTCTAAATAATTGTTCTTTCAATGAAAATTCAAGAATTTGGAAAGATAAGGAAAAAGATTTATCAGAAAAAGAAAATGTAAAAAAAATATTTGCAGAGGAAGAGGTAAAAGCTTCTGAATTTAATCAGGAAGTTAAACTCGATTTATCTGAATTAAGAACAACCAACAAAATAATTGATAATGCCAATAACTACGGTGCCCAAAGCTATGATGGCCAATTAGAAAAAATAGGTAATTTTAAATTTTCAAAGTTAGATGAAATAAATAATCTTAATTACAAACCAATTTTCCTATCAGATGGATTAATTTTCTTTGATAAAAAAGGCACAATTATTAGATTTGATAATAATAAAAAAGTGTTATGGAAAAAAAATCATTACACCAAGTCAGAAAAAAAATTAAGACCAAAGTTAAATTTTGCAATTAAAGAAAATAGTATATTCATTACTGACAGTATTGCTAAATATTATTCGATTAATCTTGAAACAGGTGAATTGAATTGGACAAAAAATAATACCTATCCATTTAATTCAGATATCAAAAGTTATAAAAACAAAATTTTCGTTGTTGATTATAAAAATACTTTGAGATGCTATAAAATTGAAGACGGATCTGAATGTTGGAATTTGCAAACAGAAGATTCTTTTACAATATCAAATGCAAAATATTCATTAATTTTAATTGACGAAATGGTGGTGTTTAGTAACTCAATTGGAGATATCACAGCTGTTGATATTGAGACTGGATTAATCACTTGGCAGTTACCAACTCAAAGCAGTAGTATTATTAATGAAACTTATAATTTCAAAATATCAAAACTAGTATCAGATGGAAAATCTATCTTTTTTTCAAATAATAAAAATGAATTTTATTCAGTAGATGTTAAAACAGGAGTAGTTAATTGGATAAATGATTTAAATTCAAATATTACTCCAATAATTACTGGCAATTTGATTTTTACAGTTTCTAATGACGGATATTTGTATGTTGTTGAAAAAAATAAAGGCAACATTCTTAGAATTACAGATCTTTTTAATAACTATAAAATTAAAAAAAGAAAAGAAATTGAACCAGTTGGTTTTGTGATAGGTAATACTAATTTGTATTTAACAAATACTGACGGAAAAATAATAATTGCTGATTTAAGTGAAGGAAAAGTTTTAAACGTAGAAAAAGTCTCTGGAGACATTGTTTCAGAACCATTTATATTTGATAATAATTTGTATGTAGTTAGAAACGGTTCTATCCTACAATACAATTAAATATGATCTTGAAATTTTTAGAAAAGATCGGAAGAAAAAAAGTAGTTCTAGATAGAGGACCATCACACCCAAAATTTGATCAAGCAAAACCGTGGATGAATAGATATTATGTGATATTCAGAAATAGACCTAAATGGTTTCCATTTAATATATTAATTCATGAAATGTTAGATGATGATCATGGTGATGGGGTGCATAACCATTTATGCCCATACATTACAATAATTTTAAGAGGAGGGTACTGGGAAACAACAAAAAATGGAAGATTTTGGAGAAAGCCTGGATATATTGGTTTCAGATCTGCAAATGCTTTTCATAGAGTTGATTTAGAACCAGGCACAAAACCAATGACAATATTCATTCCAGGACCATTTGGTTTACGAAAAGGACCACGATCAGAATATGGTATCGATTTTAAAACTAAAAGAAGATAATGGCCTTATCTTTTGAAAAAAAATTTATATCTCATTGTAAAAAACAAAATTTAGAAATTAATCCTAGTCAGATAGATTTAGTAAAAAAATTACAAGAATACTACGAGGGTAATTTCCAATCATTAATATCAAAAATTTTTCAAAGTCAATCTTCTAAAAAAGGATTTTATTTATATGGTGATGTTGGTGTAGGCAAAACAATGATTTTAGATTTCTTTTTCGATCAATTAGATCATAAGAAACAAAGGTCACATTTTAATGAGTTTATGTTGAGTTTTCATAATTTTGTTCACGAAAGAAAAGGTAGTAATCAAGAAAATATTATTAATGAATTTGTTAAAGATTTAAAATCAAAAGCATTGATAATTTACTTTGATGAGTTTCAAGTAACTAACATTGTTGATGCTATGATTTTAGGAAAATTATTTGATCAAATCTTCAAAGAAGATATAAAAATAATTGTAACTTCCAATACTAAAATCTCTGAGCTTTACAAAGATGGTCTTCAAAGAGATCAGTTCAAACCATTTATAAAAATAATGGAGGATCAATCTTTTCAATACGAACTTGTAATAGAAGATGACTATAGAAAATCTAATAATTCTCAAGATAGATACTTTTTTCCACTTGATGAAGAAACCAATTTTAAAATAAATAAATTTTTTAGAACTATTACTAAAGATAAAAATAAAACTGAGAAAATAATTAATGTAAAAGGAAGAAATTTTAAAATAGAAAATTTTTATGAAGGCGTGGCTAGATTTGATTTTAAAACATTATGTGATCAGAATTTAGGTGCAGAAGATTATTTAGAAATTATTAAAAATTGTGTTTTTATAGTAATCGATCAAATACCACAGTTTGATAATTTTAATTCTAACCAACAGCAAAGATTTATAACTTTATTAGATATAATTTATGATAATAGTGTTCCAATTGCAGTAACAGCTAATCAAAGTTTGGATAAATTTACATCATCAAAACTACTAGAAAAACCATTTGAAAGAACAATCAGTAGATTATACGAATTAACATCTAAAGTGATGAATTCATGAAACAAGAATTTTTTAATCTTCAAATAAACACAAATGGTCAAAAGTTATATGAATTTACAGATCAAACTCTTAATTGGATAAATGAAAATAATTTTAAGAATGGAATTTTAAATTTGAGCATCCAGCATACTAGTGCGTCTTTAATTGTACAGGAGAATGCCGATCCAGATGTACAAACTGATTTGATTAAATATTTTGACAAGTTAGCACCAATGGATAATTCGCTTTATGTTCATACAACTGAGGGTAAAGATGATATGCCAGCTCATATAAAATCTGCATTAACTAATAATCAAATTTCTCTTAGTATTAAAAATAAAAAATTATTACTGGGAACTTGGCAAGGTCTATATCTGTTTGAACATAGATTAGAGTCTCAAAAAAGATCTATAATTCATCATTTTTTGGGAGAATAAGTTATTTTTTCTTCAGAGATTGAAATGCATCCAATGCAGCAGCTCTTGCTTTTTCATGAATAACTATTGGTTGTGGATAGTCTTTACCTATAATTGTTTTAATAGCCTCTTGATATTTGATTTCCATTTCCCAAGGTTTGTGAATAAATTTTGCAGGAACTTTATTTAATTCAGGAACCCATTTTTTTACATAAATTCCCTCCTTATCAAATTTTTCACCCTGAAGAATAGGATTAAAAATTCTAAAGTATGGCGCAGCATCAGCTCCACAGCCTGCAACCCATTGCCATTGTGCTACATTATTAGCTTTATTAAAATCAAGTAAGCAGTTTCTAAAATGCTTCTCTCCCTCTACCCAATTAATTCTCAAATGTTTTACTAAAAAGGATCCAACGACCATTCTTATTCTATTATGCATCCATCCAGTTTCGTATAATTCTCTCATACCAGCATCAACTATCGGATAACCTGTCATACCTTTTTTCCATGCTTTTAAAAATTTTTCATTTTTAGCCCATGGGAATTTATCAAATTCTTTTCTAAAGTTGCCTTTTAGGAATTCAGGAAAATAATTAATTAGACTATGAGAAAATTCTCTCCAACCAAGTTCATTTATATATTTTCTATATCCTATTCCTTTTGATTTTAGCTCACTACACTTTTTCCAAATTGTATTCACATGAATTTGACCAAATTTTAAATATGGGGATAACCTAGAAGTACCATTTATAGAAGGAATATCTCTATTAGTCCCATAATCTTTAATTTTATTTTCTAATAAATCTTTTAAAATTTTTTGAGAATCATTTTCAGAAACTTTCCAATATTTATCAAATTTTTCATACCATTTTTTATTTGGTAAAATATTTTTGAGATCTAGAGAATTCTTAAAAAAATTGATGGCTTTAGTTTTTTTTTTTATAGTGTAATTTTTACTCGGTGGTTGATTTAAATAAATTTGTTCAGCAGTTCTCCAGAAAGGTGTAAATACTTTAAATGGTGTACCATCATTTTTAGTTACTTCTTGAAATTCATTTAAAATATTTCCTTTGAAATATTTATATTCTATTTCATTTTTAATAAATAGATCTCTTATTTTTTTTCCTTTAGATATAACATCTGGTTCATAAATTTTATTCCAATAGATACATACATCATTTTTTTTTTTAAGCTTTGAAAAAATATCTAACTCATCACCTTTTAAAATTTCTAGATTGATTTTAAATTTTGAAAGTTCTGTTTTTATTGATTCTAATGATTTAAATAACCACCATTTCTGAGCTTCTCTTTTGTTATCAAATTCATTATTGTTATAAATATATAACGCAATCACATTCTCATGATTATTAGTTGCAAAGGAAAGAGCTGGATTATTATCAATTCTAAAATCTTCTCTAATCCAAAATATTCCAGTGCTTTTCATTATAATTATTTTTGATTTACTAATTTTTGATACATTTCTTGATCGGTATCGCCCTCACAACCAAAAATTAATACATTAGAATTTTCATTAAGATCAATTTTTGTCTTAATTGCTTCATCTTCACAGCTTGCAATTAAACTAATTACACCTGGTGCAGCATTTTCACCTGCAATTATACTCTCTTCACTAAAGCTTGCATTTCCAAGTAATTTCATAGTTTTAGCGATATCATCATCCGGTAAACTTATACAGTGTTTAACTGAGTTTTTTAAGATTTCCCATGGCACAAGTGACACTTCTCCACATGACATTCCTCCCATTAAACTTTCTCTTTTAATATCAATTTTTTCTATCTTTCCAGTTTTAATGCTTTCCATAACGCAAGCCGCACTATCAGGTTCCACAACAATTATTGTTGGAATATTATTCAGATATCTTGCTATTCCAGCTACCATTGCACCAGCCATGCCTCCAACTCCAGCTTGTAAAATAATATGAGAAATTTTATCATTATTAATTTGTTCAGCTATTTCCTTCATCATGACTGAATAACCAGCCATTGTATATTTAGGTACCAGAATATAATCTTTCCAAGCAACATCCTGAACAATTTGCCAATTATTTTCTGTAGATTGTTTTATGCATTCAATTAAAGAATTTTCATAATTGCCTTTAACTTTTATAACTTCTGCACCAAGTGCTTCCATTGCTTTGCCTCTTGCATCGCTTACAAATTCACTTATAAAAATTTTGCATTTTAAACCTAATCTTTTTGCACCCCAAGCAACAGACCTACCATGGTTTCCAGCTGTAGCGGTCGCTACGACAATTTCTTTATTTCCTTTGGTAACTTTTTCAACAGCATAAGCTCCTCCTAGAGCTTTGAAGGATTTTAAATTAAATCTTTTGTTTTCGTCTTTATAAAAAATATTTTTTAAATTTAATTCTTTAGTTAATTTGTTTAATTTTACTAAGGGTGTAGGGGAGTATCCTTCCCATTTTGAAATAGAGTTGTAAGCATCATCTATATCCGTTGAGGTTAATGAGCTTAAGATTTGATCTCTATTAAATGAATATTTATTATTATTTGCAAATTCAGTCAATTTCCATTGATGACCGTTTGATAAAATCCCCATAAACTAACAATCCAATGTGTTATCTCTTTCCCATTTTGTAACTGCTTTGGATTTATCAAAACTTTCTTTAGATTTAAATTCTTTTATTTCTGTATCTCTTAATTTTATATAACTTGAAATAACATCTAGTCCAAAAGCATCGTTCATACTTTTATTATTTTTTAATTGAGAAAGTGATTGATCTAACTCATCTGGTAATTTTGGTAAGTCAGGATATTTAGCAAAGTCTTCATACATATTACAATGTAAAGGATTGCCTGGATTGATTTTATTTTTAATACCATCTAAGCCAGCAGCCAAAATACTAGCTTGTAATAAATATGGATTAGCAGATCCATCCATTAATCTTAATTCAAACCTTCCTGGATCAGGAATTCTAATCATATGTGTTCGGTTGTTTCCAGTGTAAGAAATACTACTTGGTGACCATGATGCTCCAGATTTTGTAGGTGGTGCATTAATTCTTCTATAGCTATTAATTGTTGGATTAAAAAATGCTGATAACGATGATGCATTTTTAATTACCCCACCTAAGAAATTATATGCAATTTTACTCAATCCAAGTTTATCAGACTTATCTAGAAACCTATTTTTCTTACCTTGCCAAACTGATACATGAGCATGACACCCATTACCTGTTAAATTATTAAATGGTTTAGGCATGAATGTTGCTCTTAATCCATGTTTTTCAGCAATTGTTTTTACCATGTATTTAAAAAAGGTATGTCTGTCTGCAGTTTCTAAGCAGTCAGAGTAATCCCAATTCATTTCAAACTGTCCGTTTGCGTCCTCATGGTCATTTTGATAAGGACCCCATCCCATTTGAATCATACAGTCACAAATTTCTTTAATTAAATCATATCTTCTCATCAATGCAGATTGATCATAACAAGGTTTTGATTGAGTGTCTCTTGGATCTGCAATTGTCTCTCCATCAGGTGATATTAAAAAATATTCACATTCAACACCTGACTTCATTGTTAAATTTTGTTTTTTAAGTTTTTTAATTTGATTTTTTAACATTACTCTTGGCGAGGCTTGCACCGGTTTACCATTCATCCATAAATCAGATGCTAACCATCCGACTTCTTTATTCCATGGTAATTGAATCAAGCTATCAGGATCAGGGATCCCAAACATGTCAGAGTCTGCTGGTGTCATATCTAGCCATGCCGCAAAACCAGCAAAACCAGCACCTGCAGTTTGCATTTCTTTGATTGCATGAGCTGGAACAAGTTTTGATCTTAAAACTCCAAAAAGATCGACAAAGCTAATTAAAAAATATTTAATTTTTTTTTGTTTTGCAATTTTAAATAAGTTTTTAGCCATTAACTAGCTTAACATAATTATTTAAAAAAAGATAAGATTGTTTCTTTATAATAAATTAGATTTACAACTATAATAATTATTATTGCTAAAATCACACCGTATTTAGCTTTTGGAAATGCAACTCCCCTCATTTTTGAGGGTCTTAATTCTTCATTTTCATCTGTCATAAAAAAATTAAATTAAAAAGGGCGCTATTAATTAAAACAGCGCCCAAATTTTTATTTTAATTACCAATCGGTAATATTGCTTTTATGATCATTAGCACCATGTCTCTTCTTTGCTAATCTTGAAAGTTCATCACTTTCAGATTTTGCAGTTAAGACGTGCCAACCAATCCATAAAATTATAGCAATGATTACCAGTATACCTTCACTAGATCCAGCACCAGGGTAAACAGCACCAACTACTTCTTCAGCTGGCTTGTTAAGGTGATCTATCCAGTTTGTTACTGTAGCCATATATTTCTCCTTTACCTGGTTGCAGATGAAACTGCTTTTTCATCTTCTTTAGCAGCCTCCATCATTTCATAATCTAGTCCAGCTATTTCTACTTCTCGAGGGATTCTTAATTTACCCATACCGTGAAGCACTTTAGCTATGACATAGCCTGGTATTAGTCCAAGAACAACAAACATAATTATTGCTCCGATGAACTGTCCAAGAGGATTGATTGTTGCATAAGTAGTTCCATCCCACATAGCACCCACACTGTAACCAGATGAAGGGTAGCCCCATAAAACAAAACCACAAATTACAAGACCAACAAATCCCGCATAACCGTGAACTGCTACTGCACCAACTGCATCATCGATTTTGAACTTTCGTTCAACCCAGTAATGTAGTTTGTATGCAATCACAACACCGATCATACCAATGATCATTGATTGAATTGGATGATATAAGTCATTTCCAGCTGAAGCACAGATAACACCTGCTAGTCCACTAGAGTATGTCCAGAAAGGATCACCTTTAGCAATCCAATATCCGGCCAGTAATCCTCCTGATAATGACATCAAGAAGTTAAAGGTAATACCACTAAGTGTAGTAGGAGTTACGTAAATGTTTGTAGCTGTCCAATAAGATATACCCTCCATCCCATATTCTGGACCTAAGTCGAAAATTGGAATGTTACATGCAGCATAAAATCCCCAGAAACCAGTATAAATTAAAAATAATCCAACTGTTACCAACCAAGGATTTCTAGGCCCTATATTTCTAGGTTCACCACTTGATGAGAATTTTCCAATTCTTGGACCTAAAACCACAAGAACACCTAAAGCAAATCCACCTGCAATTGCGTGAATTACTCCTGATGCATATGCATCATGATATCCTAAAAGTTTTAACATCCATCCATCAAAGTGCCATCCCCAAGCAGCATCAATTGTCCAAAATACAGATCCGATTGCAATTGCTAGAATACCAAATGCAAAAGTTGTAATTCTTTCAATGATTGCTCCTGAAACGATAGAAGCAGCTGTCCAAGAAAACAGAAGGAAAGCAGCCCAGAAGACACCAGAAATGTGATCTCCTAGATTGATTGCCATAAGTTCACTTGTAGCTGTATACCAAGTAGCACTAAACGCAGACTCATCTGTGATTAGAGCAGTACTCTCATTCATTATTGAAGGCGCTAATCCAGGTCCTGTTGGAAAAGCCCAGTAAATCCACCAACCAAATAAAAACCAAGTTACTGTTACCAAAGGTATCAGCATTGTGTTTTTCATAAGAGTATGTTGATGGTGTTTGTATCGAGAAGCTCCAACTTCATACATACAGAATCCAACGTGAATTAAGAACATCAGCACCACTGTTACCCAGTAGTAGAACTCTGTAAATATGGTAGTAAGAGCAGCTAACTGATCAGTCATATTCTCTCTCCATATTTGTTATCCTAAACCCTATAAAATTATTAGGTTACTTACAAATATAAAGAGAGACTAAAAACCTAGTGTGGTCACTAGGTTTTTAGAATTTAAATCAACTATTGATTGTTATTTAAAATTTTAGGTATGCTTTTTTCAAATCAACAAGAGGATGTTTTGGAGACATTTGAAACTTAACCAGAAGCTCTCTTGCAATCATGTCTCTGTCTTGTTGATTGTTAGGAAGTTTAATTGATTTTGGAATTGTTACCCATCCATTTGCATTTCTGCAAAACACTGCAGGTCTTCCTTCTTCGTAACCCATGTGTACATCTTCCAACCAATTTAAATCATCCCATCCCATTGCCTCAATATATTTTTTTAAGAATGGAGTTATTTTTTTATAATCAGGCAACAGGTTGACGTCGTATCTATAACCAATCGACTGGCCTATCATTTTTTCTCTAGCAGTTTGTTTTTTTACTCCAAACTTAACTTTTGAAACTTTAGCTTTCGATTTAGTTTTTTTAGTTTTCTTTTTAGCCATCGTTACCTCTTATATTTTATGATAGTTATCAACACCAACAGTGTAATTTGTACCTGCAAGTGGAACTTTCGCTAATGCAGAAGCTTCAGAAGTTAAAGCCGCTAAATCTTCTGGTTCTAACGAATGAATATTCGTCTTACCACAAGCTCTAGCTAATAATTGAGCTTCCAAAGTCATTGAGTGTAGATAGTTATATACTCTCAACGCTGCATCATCAGGATTTAATCTTGCTCTTAATTTTGGATCCTGAGTAGCAACACCAACTGGACATCTTCCAGTATGGCAGTGATAACACTCTCCAGCTTTTACACCCATTTCTTTTTCGAAATCAGCTTCTGGAATATCTTTGTTGCAGTTAAGTGCAATCATTGATCCAGTACCAATAGCAATTGCATCAGCTCCAAGAGCTAAAGCTTTAGCCATATCAGCACCATCTCTTACACCACCAGCGTAGATTAACGTTACTTTCCCAGTTTTACCCACATCATCAATTGCCCTTCTTGCTTCTCTAATAGCAGCAATGCCTGGAATTCCAGTGTTTGCAGCAGCAATGTGTGGTCCTGCTCCAGTAGATCCTTCCATACCATCTAAATAAATAGAGTCTGGATCACATTTTGCAGCCATACGCACATCATCATAAACTTTAGATGCACCAAGTTTTAACTGAATTGGAACTTTATTTTTCGTTAATTGTCTTAACTCTTCAACTTTTAGAGCTAAATCATCTGGACCTAACCAGTCAGGGTGTCTTGCAGGTGATCTTTGGTCAATACCAGAAGGTAGTGATCTCATTTCTGCAACTTGGTCGGTTACTTTTTGACCCATTAAGTGTCCACCCATACCAACTTTTTGTCCTTGTCCAATAAATACTTCAATTCCATCAGCCAATTGAGCGTGATGAGGATTAAAACCATATCTTGATTGAATACATTGGTAATACCATTTCTCTGAATATCTTCTCTCATCTGGTATCATTCCACCTTCACCTGAACAAGTAGCGCTTCCTGCCATAGTAGCTCCTCTTGCTAAAGCAGTTTTCGCTTCATATGAAAGTGCACCAAAACTCATTCCTGTAATGTAAACAGGTATATCTAATTCAATTGGGTTTTCACATCTTGGACCAATTACTGTTTTAGTTTCACATTTTTCTCTGTAACCTTCGATTACAAATCTTGTAAGCGTTCCAGGCAAAAATACCAAATCATCAAATGTTGGAATTTTTTTCATTAATGCCATTCCACGCATTCTGTATCTTCCTAATTGAGATTTGATGTGAATGTCGTCTATTACTTCAGGAGTAAAAATAGCATTGTGTCCTAGTAGACTTTTATTTCTTTTACCTTCTTCATGAACATGAACGTCAGCTTTTCCACCAACGCCTTTACCATTCTTTTTACTTTTTTTCTTAGGCATTAAATTGCTCCCTTCTTCTCTGTAGGTTCTAAATTATCGTAATTCCAAAGTTTTTTACCAGCTACAATTTTTTTCATTTTACTGACGTCAAAATTTTCACCAATTTCAGCAACTTTTAATTTTCTTTTTAGCCAATCTTGGTCGCTTGCTGTTAATTCAGCATCTACAGCATCACTACCATAAGATCCAATTTCTCCTCCTACGAATATTGTCCCATCGTACATTGAGTCGCCCAGGTTAATTCCTACATCTCCAAGAATTATTATTCTTCCTCTTTGCATCATAAAACCAGTAAAAGCACCAGCATCACCACCAATAATGATAGTTCCACCTTTCATATCAATACCAGTTCTAGCACCAACGCTACCTTTGCAGATTAAATCTCCACCTCTGATTGCTGCACCAAAACAAGATCCAGCGTTTTTCTCAATTACAACTTTACCAGCCATCAAGTTTTCTGCACAAGACCAACCAACTCTTCCATTGATTCTAACAATTGGTCCATCACACGAACCAATTCCAAAATAACCTAAACTTCCTTCAAAAATTAAATTTAATTTATTAAGGATACCCACACCCAAACTATGTTTTCCTTGAGGGTTTTTGATTACAATTGTTCCGTAACCATGGCTCATTAAATTATCAATTTCTTTATTAGCCTCTGCAGCAGTCATATCTTTAACATCAAGATCAGTTCTTTTGTTAAAGTCTACGTCATAAGTACCGAAGTAATAAAAATTCTCTGCCTCATCTGGGTTAAAAAATTTTTGTTGAGTTCTCCCTGTTAGAACTTCGGTATGCATACCCATTGATTGGGCTTTAGATTTTTTTGATACTGTTTTTAGATTTGCCATACTTTAACCTCCCCATCAAATGGATCATATGTGTCTATTTCTTGTGGTAACACTGATCTAATAGCTATCTCCTCTGATCCCATTGCAACTAAATCATCTGACTCATATAAAACTAAAGGTTTTGCAGCCATAGTGTCTTTAGCCATTCCCAAAGAGTCTTTTGTAGCCACAAAATAAGTAAATACACCGTCTAAACCAGTTAAACTCTCTTTCATGCCTTCTTCTAAAGTTGCACCATCTCTCATTTTTTCTGCAAGATAAACTGCGATTAATTCTGAGTCACACTCAGACATAAATCTCATTCCTTTATTTTCCAATACTCTTCTGTTGTTCCAATAGTTCGTTAATTGACCATTGTGTACTACAGAAACGTCACTAAAAGGATAGCCCCAGAAAGGGTGGGCAGATTTGATATCAACACCAGACTCAGTTGCCATTCTAGCATGACCTATTGCATGAGTTCCAACAACTTTATCTAGACTATATCTATCACAAACCATTTTTGCGTTACCTAAATCTTTAATAACTTCTAATGATTTACCCATAGATAAAATTTCTACACCTGGAATACTTTCTATTCTTTGAGAAAAATCTAACAAATCTTTTGTGTTGTAATCAATCTCATATCTTAAAGAGTAAGGAAGTGTTCTTTCTTCCTTAACAACTTTTGCTCCCATCTCAGCTAGAGTTTGATCTACAACTTTTTTTCTTTCATCATATACAGAAACATCTTCCATAACAGACGAACTTCCTTCTCCAACGTTCTCACCAACTTTAAAACGCATGATGAAATTTTTGCCATCTGTATCTCCATACAAAGCATATCCAGTTGAGTCTTCACCTCTATGTTTTAACGCTTGAAGCATACCTTGTAATTCGCTTCCAACATTTGAGGATTTTCCTCTATGAATTAATCCTGCTATTCCACACATATTTTTATACCCTTTCTATTATTTTATGACCTACGGTAAGCAATCAAGATAAGTATCCAGATCCCATTGAGTTGTAGCACCCAAGAATCTTTCCCACTCATCGTTTTTGTACCAATGGAAAACTTTATACATTTCATCCGGCATTGCAGATTTAATTACCTCATCCTCTGCAAGTCTAGCCAAAGCTTCACCAAGACTTAATGGAAGTTTCTTAACATCTTTACCAGCCTTTTGAGCTTCGTAAATATTTCTAGACTCAGGAGCAGCTGGTTTTAATTTTTTACTAATTCCATGATCACATGCTTTTAGTAACGCTGCACCTAATAAGTATGGATTATGCATAGAGTCTACAGATCGGTATTCAAATCTACCTGGTGCAGAAACTCTTAATCCACATGTTCTATTTTGGTATCCCCAGTCAGCATAAACTGGCGCCCAAAAACCTTGATCCCATAATCTTCTATAAGAGTTAACTGTAGAAGATCCTAATGCTGTTAGTGCTGGCAAGTGTTCCATGATACCTGCAATTGATTGTAAACCAATTTTACCTGGTAACTGCATGTCTTTAGTATCAGGCATAAATGTATTCGTTCCACCTTCAACGTAACTAAACACTTCTTCAACACCTGGAAGATTTTTGTTTCCAAGTTTGTTTACTTTAACTTTTCCACCTTTCCATAAAGACATATTTGTATGACATCCACTTGCAGAAACTCCCATAAAAGGTTTAGTCATAAAGCAAGCTATCAAGTTATGTTCCCTTGCAACTTGAGCACAAATTTGTCTGTATGTTGATAATCTATCTGCGTTTCTTAAGACGTTATCATAAGTCCAGTTTAATTCTAATTGACCTGGTGCATCTTCGTGGTCTCCTTGAATCATATCAAGTCCCATTGCTTTTGCGTATTCAATTACCTTCATAAATACTGGTCTCAACGACTCAAATTGATCAATGTGATAACAGAATGGCTTAGAAAAACCTTTACCTGTTGGAGTGCCATCTTCATTTTTTGTTAACCACATCATTTCAGGCTCAGTACCAACTCTTAATTCTAGACCATGTTTTTTCTTAAATTCATCCATGAAAATTCTTAGATTTCCTCTGCAGTCTGAAGTTAAGTGACCACCTGGATTTTCTCTTTCTTCTCTGTTTCTAAAACATGTTACAAAAACTCTTCCAACTCTTTTGTCCCAAGGTAATTGCACAAAAGTTTCTGGATCAGGTATTCCAACAAGCTCCATAGCCTCTGGACCATAACCAATGTAGTTATTATGACGATCTAAAAATAAGTTTGCTGTTGCTCCGTAAACTAATTGAAATCCTTTTTCTGCTGTTCTTTCCCAGTGATCTGCAGGTATACCTTTACCTACGACTCTTCCTGTTACAGAAATAAATTGATAATAAATATAAGTTATTCCAAGTTCGTTAATTTTTTCTCGAACTTTTTTTACTAGTTTAGCTCTACCTGGCTGGTTAACATGTTTTTCTAGATCCGTCATTTTCACCCCTCAATGAATTATTAATTATTCAAGCGTAGCTGAAAACTTTATTCGTGTCTAGGCTTAGAGTTTAACTCCAAGGGAACGGACTGTTAGAGGTAGGATGAAGTTCACCCTTCTCGTAACGGTTGAATCTAAACGGCTTCAATAAATCACTTTCAGTACCAAGAATTTCTTTTGCAACAAGTTCACCAACACCAATCATTTTATATCCGTGATTAGCATCAGCAATCATGTAAACGTTTTCAAAAAATCTATCGAAGATAGGAAAAGAGTCAGGTGTCATACATCCCAAACCACCTGATGGTCCTTTTCTGTATAAGTCTGATTTCCCTTCAAATCTTTTTTGGCAATGTGCAAGTGCTGAACACCACATTTCACTAAAAGCGTCTGTTGTTTGATACTCTGGAGATTCAATTCCATAAGGATCAACGTTTACTTGATCAAAATGTTTTTTAACAATGTAAGGAGAAGTTCCACCTTGTACACCTAAACCTTCAATATCAGGTTTATAATAAATTCCCCAAATTTTATCTGTTAGTATTTTTTTTGTTTTGTCAGAGTACAAAGGTGCTGTTGAGTCAACGTGAACTACAGGTGGTTGTTTACCGTCATTTGTTTTTAAGAAATCTGGCTCAACACCGATAACTCCTTCTTGAAGCATCCAGTAAGTCCACATATCAGTTTCATGCATCTTACCATCTTTACCTTTTATGTGAGCTGTCTTTGGTAACTCTAACATATTCCAAAAATCTCTTGCCCATGGTCCCGCACCAACAACAACTTGTTCGCACTCAATAGTTCCCTTGTCAGTTTCAACACCAGTTACTGCTTGACTGTTACTTCCTTTTTTAAAACCGGTTACTCTTACACCTTTCATAACTTGAACACCATTAGATGTAGATTTACTCTCTAAAGCTTTAATTGAATCTTTATTAAATGCGTATCCACCTTTTTTCTCATGAAGTACAGAAGTGATGCCTTGAGCTTGCCAATCATCAAAAATTCCCTTCATGTAATTTGTGCAATCTTTTTCACCTTCAATAAAAACAGACTCATATCCAATTGCTTTTTGTTGTTCATATATACTTGCAACATCTTCATGCATTACTTCTGGAGAAATTTGTAAGTATCCAACTGGATTATATTTAAATGCTTTAGGATCACTTTCCCAAACCGAAACTGAATGAGCCATCAATTCTCTCATTGCTGGCTGAAAATAATTATTTCTTACAACTCCACATGCAATTCCACTTGCACCAGCAGCTGTATCTTTTTTTTCTAATACAACTATGTCGCCAGGATTTTTGTAAGTTTCTGAAAGTTTCCATGCAGTACTTAAACCGTGTATTCCACCACCGATTATCACTACTTTTGCTTTTGAAGGTAATGTCGTCATATCAAAACACTATTTTTTGATGCGAGCAATTAATATAATTATTTATAGAAGTAAATTTTATATATAAAAATTAGATATTTTTTTCAGTTATCAAAATTTATTTAATAACTTATGTTTTTGAGCGTATCTAAATAGTCATTAAACTCTTTAATAAATGACTCGCTCGGGACTATATTTTTAATTCGCTGGTCAGTTGAAGTTTTTTCCAGTTTAAAGAATCCTTTTTCACAGGCTTCTGTAATTATTAAAGCTGATTTTGGCCTAGATGTTTTAAATAATTTTGTTTTCAATTCCTCAACAGATAGTTTTGTTCCTTCTTTAAAAGCTGACATAACTAATAACATCATGTGATAGTGAGAAGGTGACTTTCTGAAAAAATAATTACTAGAAGTATGGGATTGTTTCATTTGTTCTTCCCAAAAATCTAATAGGTTTTTTTTTTCTTTTGGCATTTTTTAAGATCTTACTCTTGATTTAGTTGGATCATAGAATGGAAACCCTACGACTTTTGCACTAATTCTTTTTTGGTGACCATCTATTTTTCCAATTTCAACTTCTGTTCCAATTTCAGAATATTGAGCATCTATTCTACAAAGAGCTACATTTTTATTTAGAGTTGATGATAGACATCCACTTGTAACGATACCCACTTGAGCTCTACCAATATGAACACAATCACCATGACCTGCAATTTCTTTTCCAATTAATTCTAATCCAACCAATTTTTTTTGTGGATTATTTTTTCTTTTTATTAATTCTTCTTTACCAATGAAGTCTTCTTCTTTTGTTTTTAAGGGAACTGCAAAACCAATCCCTGCTTCAAAGGGATCTTGTTGACCATCAAATTCATTTCCAAATAAAATTAATCCAGCTTCTATTCTAAGTTTATCAAGAGCAGCAAAACCAGCAGGAATTAAACCATCATCTTTTCCTGCTTCCATTAATTTATCCCAAACTTCAGGGGCATGGTTTGGATGACACCATACTTCATAACCAAGTTCACCTGTATAACCTGTTCTAGAAACAATTAGCGGAATACCTTGTAATTCTTCAATTCTACAAATTGTAAATCTAAACCAACCAAGTTCATCAATAGATGGTTGAGTGGGTGGTGTAAAAATTATCTTTTTTAAAATATCTCTACTTTTTGGACCTTGTATAGAAACATTACTAATTTGGTCGGTTGAATTTTTAACATTCGCATTAAAATTTTTTTTCTTCGCTACTTCTTTTAACCATTCTCCAGCATATTCATCACCACATATCCATCTAAATCCTGTTTCACTTAATCTTAATAATGTTCCATCATCAAACATCATTCCATTTTCATAACACATTGCAGAGTATACAACTTGACCAACTGATAATTTTTTAATGTTTCTGGTAAGCGTGTAGTTTAATAATTCCTCAGCGTCTGGACCTATTATTTCAAATTTTCTAAGAGAAGATAAATCAATTAAAACAGAATCATTTCTGCAGGCATTGTATTCGTTTACTATACCGTGTTTTGTATAATCATTTGGAAGCCAAAAACCTCTCGCATCAACAAAATTTCTTGTTAGTTGAGATGTACGTTCGTGGAAACCTGAATTTCTTGTTAATTTTTTTTCTGAATCTGTTTTCATTCGAAAAGCAAATGACTTTCTAAATTCTTTATTTTTGTCATAAGTTCTAACAAAAATTTCAGTAGGATTCCATGAATTACAGGCATCAATATCACTAGGACAAGCTGTAGTACCAATTGTTAAATCTTTTAACGCTCTAAACATTACATAATCACCAGGTCTAGAATAAGATTCATCAGATATTACTGAATTTAATCCAGCAGCTGAAGTATTAAAAAATAAATTAATTGCATGCCATCCTTTTTGTTTTTGAACTCCATATTTAGACATACTCTCAGTTAAATTATCAGAGCAATTAGGATGACCAAAGTAACCAGCATCTTCATAATATTTTGAAGTACATGCAAGATTAAAAGTATCATGTTTACCAACGGTATCTCTTATTACTTCTACTAAGGGTTCATGATCAGTATCATAAAATTTTGAATGTAATCCAGGACCAGGAAAAGTGTTTCCCATAAAAGTTCTAGTAGTTTGCCAATCCAATCCTTTTTCAATTCCTTTTTCTAATTTTTTTGTATCAAATGCTACAAAGTCTGAACATTGTCTCCCAGTTGGACTTATGACTTGAATGTAATCTCCTTCTTTAACTTGGTAAGATGTTGAGGTTTCTTTATCTATGTTTTCTTCATAAAGTGGTTCAAAAACTGGATCAGGTATAACGCTTAGCTCTTTATCATTTGTAATTTTTGCTCTTTTAATAAATATAGTTAAATCTGTCGGTGGATTTTGTTTGGTAACATCCATATCTTCGCCAGGTGCAGCAAAGATTGCATAACATTTATCTTTTGATTTAAGTTTAATCTTTTCTTCAGCTTTTGTATCAAGATCAAAAACTATTGATGATTTAGACTCTTTTATATTTAAGTTTCTTTTTTTTAATTGATAATTTGTTGCTAAGATTGTTTCATCTTTTCTATTTAAAATGTCTCTTATGAAATTTTTTTGACTATTTTCTTTTAAATTTAAAATTCCTAATTCTGACTTTCCATCTTTATTAAAACAAATTATTTCACAAATTTGATTTCCTTCATCGTTAATAATTTCTATTTCATCATCAGGAAAAATTTGAAAAGCAGTAAGAGCACCGCCATTTACAATATGTCGCTCAACTCCAGGTGGTAAAATATTTAGTCCAGGATTTTTAATGTCTTTACTTGTTCCAAACATTTTTAAAATTTTTTAATATTGATATATTTTTTATCACCATTTTTATTGATTAAATATATATATATTTTTTAGAACTAATAATTCTTTACCTAGCTGTTCGTTTTAACATAGAGTGTTAATATTAATATTAATATAGAGGGGAAAAAAATGAAAAAAATAATGTCATTATTATCTGCTCTAGTTATTTCTGTAGTAAGTTTCTCAGGAATTTCTAACGCTGATAGCAAAAAGCCCATCGTAATCCCAACTCATAACTGGTCATCTCAAATTGTAATGGCTTACGTTATTGGTGGAATTTTTGAAAGCATGGGTAACAACGTAAAATATGTAAACGCTGACTCACAAGCAGTTTATGAATCAATCAGAATTGGAGACGTAACTATTTCTCACGAAGTATGGGAGTCTGCATTCGGTAAGTCATTTACTACTGCTCTAGATAAAGGTGGTTTACTTGACTGGGGTGATCATGAGGCAAGAACTCTTGAAGATATGGGTTACCCAAATTGGGTTGTTGAAAAAGGTTTATGTCCAGGTCTACCAGATTGGACAGCTTTAAAAAATCCAGACTGTGCTAAAAACTTTACAACACCTGACTCTCCTGATGGAAAAGGAAGAATGTTGGAAGGACCTCAAAGTTGGCATGGTGATTTAATTCCGCAAAGAGTTGAAGCTTTAGGTTTAGGTGATCTTTGGTGGGTTAAATTTGCTGGAGGTGCAGATGCACTTTGGGCTGAATTAGCAGCTGCTGAAAAAGAAGGAAGAGGAACTATAATCTTCAACTGGACACCAAACTTTACTGATGGTGCTGGTTTTACATTTATTGATTTCCCTCCATACACAGCAGGTTGCAGACCAGAAGATGGTGGTGATGGTAAATGTGGTTCTCCTGATGGATACTTGAAAAAAGCAGTTCATGAGGATTTCCCAAAAACTCACCCAGATGCAGCAGCAGCATTTAAAAAGATGTCATTCTCAACAAGTCACATTGGTGCGATGGCAGCTTTAGTTGATGTTGATAAAATGACTCACGAAGATGCAGCTAAAAAATGGCTAGCTGACAACGAGTCAGTTTGGAAACCTTTTACTAAATAAGGGTAAAAGTTAAAAAATTAAAATCTCCCCCAACTTGTTTGGGGGGGATTTTTTTTTATTCTAATTTGTGTAAAGTGATAAAATGAAAAAATTTCTAATTTTCATATTTTTAATTTCTTTAATTAACTCATCTGCATTTGCTCGAAGTACAGGATGTAAAGAAGGAAACTGTGAAAATGGTTTTGGTAAATGGATTTATACCGATAAGACAACTTATGAAGGTGAGTGGGTTGCAACAAAAAAAGAAGGTCAAGGAGTTGAGACATGGCCAAACGGATATATTTACAAAGGTGAATTTAAAAATAGTCAATGGAGTGGAAAAGGAATTTTAACTTTTCCAGATGGATCTACTTATGACGGTGAATGGTCCAAAGGTTTTATGAATGGACAAGGAACATTTACTTGGGCAGATGGAAAACAAAAATCAGGCACTTGGGTAAATGGAAAGTTACAAGAGTAATGTCAAAAGAAAACAGTTTAAATAAAACTAAAGACAATTCAAACTCAACAAAGCAATTTATTGGTTTAGTTATTGTTACAGCAATAGTGATAGCTTTTTTTGCTGTTTTAAATGGAATATTTGGAGGGGGAGACGAGCTTGTAGAAAAAATGAAATTGGAAGAACAAAGAATTGCTGAAGAAAGAAAACTAAGTGAATTAATATCTAAATTACCTTCAGGAATATTAGTATCCTTCGATGGAACTGACCACTATAGATTAACTGATGAGGTATATGAGCAAGTATGTAAAGCTACGAAATTAATTCCACAACGAGCAATTATGGGTGCTAATTTTTTAAATTTTAGAGCACACGAGATTTACACAATCAACGGAAATAAAATTGATGAAACTTTTGTTAAATGGGATCAAGAAAAAGGTAAGTGTTATGCAGGTTTTACAGTAAGTGGAAACAATGTTGGGGTAGATGAAACCATTACTGTTAGTGGAGAAGCTTTGAGTTTTTTAAGTACAGGTATTGATACTAGAGTTTACTATATTAAGAATTTTTAATGATGAAAGGTTACAATAATTAACATTTAAATTTTATTGAATTTCATATAACTTTGAAAAGATTTATGTCTGAGACCGTTATTAAGTGTGAGTCAGTTTATAAAATTTTTGGTGAGAATGCCAAAAAAATGCTTGAAGAGTCCAACGGCAATGTAGACGCAAAGACATTTCAAGAAAACGGTTGCATAGTTGGAGTTAACAACGCTTCGTTTGAAGTTTCAAAAGGAGAAATGCTAGTAGTAATGGGTTTATCTGGGTCAGGTAAATCAACATTACTAAGATGTATTTCAAGATTAACAGATGCAACTGGAGGAAAAATTTTCATAGAAGGTCAAGATCTACTTCAATTAAACAATAAAGAATTAATTGAGCTTAGAAGAAATAAAATGGGAATGGTTTTCCAAAGTTTTGCCTTGTTGCCTCATAAAACAGTTGTAGAAAATATTGCTTTCCCACTTCAGATAAAGGGTATTAAGACTGAAGATAGTATTAGTAGAGCAATGGAAATGGTTAAACTAGTTGGACTTGATGGAAGAGAAAATTATTTTCCAAGAGAGCTTTCAGGAGGTCAACAACAAAGAGTCGGGATCGCTCGGTCTTTAGCAGTAGAACCTGATATTTGGTTTTTAGATGAACCGTTTTCAGCATTAGACCCACTAATAAGAAAAGAAATGCAAGACGAGTTTTTAAGATTGCAAGAAAAATTACAAAAAACAATTATGTTTATTACCCATGATTTTGATGAAGCTTTAAAATTAGCGGATCGAATTGCAATCATGAAAGACGGTATTATAGAACAGTTAGATACACCTGCTAACATTGTTTTAAATCCAGCTACAGAATATGTAAGAAAATTTACCGAAGAAGTTCCAAGAGAAAAAGTTTTAGTCATTGAAGATGTAATGGATAGTTCAACTAAAGATAATTTAGGAGATATAAAAGTTTCAAAAGATGACATTATCGAAAATGTTGCAGAAAAAATTCTTACCCAAGAAAAAATTGTAGGAGTTGTTGATTCTAATAACAATATTATTGGTTCAATAAAACCTTCAAAAATTATTGATACAGTTTTTGGAGGAAGAAAAAATAGTAGTTAGACCATGGAATATTTAAAAAAATACCCAAAGCTGTTTCAATGGATATTTTTGCTGGTTGTATTTTTTGCTCTATGTTTTGCAATAGATGTTCCTGAAACTTATAAATTTATAAGAGGCCAAGCAGAATTTGTAAAAGATCCTAACCAAAGTGTTTATTTTTTTCTAGGTAAAGAAGTTCGATATTATGCTTTCGATGTGTTTTGGAGATTACCACCTTTACTTGGATGGTTGCCTATTTGGATAAACGACACGTTATTTTTCTTGATGAATGAGTGGATGCCGATGGAGTTTTGGAATGAAGATACTCAAGAGTTTAAAACAAGACCGCTGTTATTAGAGATAAGTAGAAATTTAACCTCTTTTATGACGTTTTTAATTGAATTGATTAGAGAAATTTTACTTGGAGGGTTAGAAACCATAGTTGCGTTCACTAGCTGGGATTTTATTGATGCTTATCCTTGGTTAGAATTACCAGGCTTACCTTGGACTATCGTTGCAGCTGGTGCAACAATACTTGCATATAAATTAAGTGGTATAGGACTTGCTTTATTTGCAGGTTTAACAATGGTCTATATTTCAATCTTTGGTCAGTGGAAACCTTCAATGCAAACACTTTCTTTTATATTAGTGGCTGTTCCTCTGTCATTTGCATTCGGTATCAGTTTAGGTATTGCTGCTTACAAAAGCAAAAGAGTAGAAAATGTTTTGTATCCAATTCTTTTAGTGATGCAAACCATGCCTCAATATGCAGTATTAGTTCCTGCGCTTGTGTTATTTGGTGTTGGTGATCATGCAGCTGTAATAATTACAATGGTAGTAGCAGTTCCTCCAATGATTTTATTAACCATTCTTGGACTACGAGCAGTTCCTCCAGAAGTCATTGAAGCAGGAAGAATGAGTGGTTGCACAAACTGGCAGTTAATGACCAAAGTTCTTATCCCAACCGCAAGAAGAGATATTTTAATTGGTGTTAACCAAGTTATTATGGTTTGTTTTTCTATGGCGGTAATCTCTGCATTTATTGGCGCTAAAGGATTAGGATTTAATCTATTACTTGCTTTAAACCAACTTAACATCGGGTTAGCTCTTGAAGCAGGTTTATGTATTAGTTTGATTGCAATTCTATTAGATAAAATGTCATTAGCATGGGCAAATCAACAACAAGATTATTTCGGTAATCTTACTTTTTTCCAAAGAAATAAAAATATTATATTTTTTGGTGGATCAGTAGTTGTTGGAGCTATTCTTGCTTATATCGGAACATTTATTTTTAAAGATACATTTAATTATTTATTTGAAGTTCCACATAACAAAGGATTTTCAACAGCTGATTTTTGGAACAAAGGTGTAGATTGGATTTTTGATACATTTTTTGTTTATATAAAAGCATTTAATACATGGTTAATTACAGAAGTGCTTCAACCAATGAGAGCTCTGTATCTAAGAATGCCAGCTGTTGCTACTTTAGTGTTAGCTGTAGGTGCTGGTTATTTAATTGGAGGAATTAGATCAGCGTTAGTTGTTGCCGCTTTAACTTTATTTATAGCATTAAGTCCATGGTGGGATAGAGCATTGGTTACATTGTACATGGCAACTTTTGGAGTAGTTGTTTCTTGTTTAATAGGCTTTACGGTTGGAACTTTATGTTTTCAAAACAAAAAGTCTGCAGCATTTATGCTAGGGGTTTGTGATATTTTTCAAACATTCCCATCGTTTGTATACTTAATTCCAGTAATGATGCTATTTGGAATTACAGATACTTCAGTTTTAATTGCAGTAATTGTTTACGCAACAATTCCAGCAACCAGATATACTATTGAAGGGTTAAGAAGTGTACCTGCTGGTTTGCATGAGGCAGCAACTATGTCTGGTGTTAATAAATTTCAAAGATTAACTAAGATTGAATTTCCATTAGCTTTCCCACATATGATGCTTGGAATAAATCAAACAATCGTATTTGCTTTATTTATGGTCATTATTGGAGCCTTTATTGGAACAGAAGATCTAGGCCAGTACATTTTAAAGGCATTGTCAGATAAAAATGGAGCTGGAATAGGATTAACTCTAGGTATCTGTGTTGCTTTCATAGGATTGATTTTTGATAATTTAATCAGAACTTGGGTTGAGAAAAGAAAAAAACACTTAGGCATAGCTTAGTCCATTGAAAAAATTTATTATTTCTATTGATCAAGGAACAACATCTTCAAGAGTAATTTTATTTGACACAAAAGGTAATATTGTTTTTGTTTCACAATATGAGTTTAAACAATATTTTCCAAAAAATGGTTGGGTAGAACATAATCCAAATGAGATCTGGTCCACAACACTTAAAGCTTTAAAACAAGTAATAAATAAAGCCAAAAAATTAAAAGGTCACATACTTACAATTGGAATTACAAATCAAAGGGAAACAACAATTTTATGGAATAAAAAAACAGGAAAGCCAATTTATAATGCAATTGTATGGCAAGATAGAAGAACCCAAGATTACTGTAAATTGCTTAAGAAAAAAAATTATGAAAATCTATTTAGAAATAAAACTGGATTATTTATAGATCCATATTTTTCAGCAACAAAAATTAAATGGATTTTAGATAATGTTAAAATTTCCAAAAAACTTCTTAGTTCAAATGATTTATTGTTTGGGACTGTAGATACATTTTTAATTTGGAAATTAACAAAAGGTAAGCAGCATTTAACTGAAGCATCTAATGCAAGTAGAACAATGCTATATAATATTAATAACAATAAATGGGACAAAGAAATTTTAAAAAAACTAAATATCCCACAAAAGATTTTACCAGAAGTCAAAAACTCAGCAGATAATTTTGGAAAAACAGACAAAAAAATTACAGGAGCTAAAATTTCAATTTCAGCAGTACTTGGTGATCAGCAGGCTGCAGCATTTGGACAAACTTGTTTTGAAAAAGGATCTATAAAAAGTACATATGGTACTGGCGCGTTTGTTATTATGAATACCGGTCTAAAAAAAATTAATTCGAAAAACAAATTACTGACTACTATTTGCTATCGATTAAATAATAAAAATACATACGCCTTAGAAGGTTCAATTTTTATAGCTGGCGCAGGAGTACAATGGCTAAGAGATAAAGTAAAATTAATTAATAAAGCACCTGAAACTGAAAAAATTTCAAAATCATCTAAAATTAACGATGGTGTTTTTGTTGTACCAGCTTTTAGCGGAATGGGAGCGCCTTATTGGAGACCAGATGCAAGAGGGGTAATTACAGGACTAACAAGAGATAGTGATTGGAAAAGTATAGTTAGAGCAACAGTAGAATCTGTTGGTTATCAAAGTTTTGATTTGTTTGATTCAATGAATAAGGATGGCTTGAAACCAAGAATAGTTAAAGTAGATGGTGGAATGGTTGCAAATAATTGGTTCACACAATTTTTAGCTGATGTTATTAATTTAAAAGTAGTTAGACCAAAAATATTAGAAACAACTGCTTTGGGTGTAGCTTTATTAGCTGGACTTCAAATAGGAGAATATAAATCTTTAAATCAAATCAAAAATATGTGGAAAAAAGATCGTGTTTTCTCACCAAATATTAAAAAAACATTAAGGAACAAACTTTTAGCGGGATGGAAACTAGCAATTAAAAAAACTTTAGCGTAACTAGTTCTATGAAAAAAATTTTAATAATTGGAGCCGGAGCAATGGGTGCTGCATTCACTTTTCCCCTCGCAGATAATAATCATAAAGTAACTTTAACCGAGCCTTACAGTAAAGATCTATTAAATAAATTAATAACAAAAAATAAATTTCATCCAGCATTAAAACTTAAATTATCTAATAGAATTTCTATAAAAAAATTTTCATCAGAATTACTTAATAAAAAATGGGACCTAGTTGTTGTTGCTGTAAGTTCTATTGGAATTGAAATGGTTAGAGAAAATTTAAAAAAAATAAAAAGAAAAGTTTCTATTCTCGTTTTGACCAAAGGTCTTAAATATGATCGAAATAATAAAAAAATTATTACTATGTCAGAGCAATTAAACAAAGGAAATCAAAATTTAAATATTTCAGTATTAAAAGGACCTTGTTTGGCAAAAGAGTTAGCAAAAAAAATTAAAAGTTACACTGTGATAGCAAATAAGAATATTAATATTGCAAAAAATATAGGAAAATTAATCTCAACTAAATATTATAAAACAGAATATTCAAGTGATATGAAAGGTGTTGAATTTTCATCTGCAATTAAAAACATATATTCAATGATTATTGGATCAGGCGAAGGTGAAAATACTGCTTCAGCTTTATTTAGAAAATCATTAGATGAAATGGAATATTTAATAAAATATTTTAAAGGTAAAAAAGAAACAGTTCATGGGTTAGCTGGAGTTGGTGACTTATATGTTAGTGCAGTTGGAGGAAGAAACAGTAAAATGGGTGAATATTTAGGAAAAGGCTATACTTTTAAAGTTGCAAAAAATAAGTTTATGAAAAATGATACAGTAGAGGGCGCAGATCTAGCTAAAGAGATTGCACCCTACATATTGAAAAAAATTAATAAAAATAAAATACCACTTATGTATGCACTATTAAGTGCAATCACAAAAAATACAAAATTAAAAGTTAACTATTAATTATTTATTTAAAAAAGTCTTCATCGAGTCGTCCATTGCAGTTTCCCATGGAGTATGGTGTATAGGTGCAACAGAACCTGTGACAGGTGATGAAAACGATTTATTTCTGTAAGTTAAAATATCTTCTACTTTATGATGTTCCCATTCTTTGAAATGTTTTCTAATTAATTCAAAATCTATTTTTGGATAATCAGACATATCATGAAGTTCTTTTGTGTACTCAGTTTGAAAATCAATCATTTGATCTGGGTTTTCTAATTTTTCCTCCATCGCAACCCATTTATCTATATCTTTATTGATTTCATCAGCACTTGGCATTTTAATTTTTCCCATAATTACATCTCTTGCAAACCAAGCTTGGCAATCAAACATATTAAAAGTATGGAATTGGTCTTGCATACCAAGATATAAAAGTTTGTGATTATCTTGCCAAACAACTCCTTTATACAATTTTGGAGGATATAATCTGTTATGTGTTTTTAACTTTATGCTTTCATCTAAAAATGGAAAGTGATGCAAGTATCCTGTGCACAAGATTATTGCATCTGCATCTTGTTCAGTACCATCTTTAAAAATTGCTTTTTTTCCTTCCAATCTATCAAGATAATGAACTTCTTTCATACCTTTAGGCCACTTAAATCCCATAGGTGCATTTCGATATCCAATAGTTACACTTTTAGCTCCATATTTATTGCACTGTAGAGCAACATCCTCAGCTGAATAACTGCTTCCTAAAACTATCACATCTTTTCCTCTAAATTCCTCGGCATCTCTAAAATCATGTGAGTGCATTATTCTTCCTGGAAAAGAATTCATTCCTTTATATTCAGGAATAAAAGGAACTGAGAAATGACCAGTTGATACAACTAAATAATCAAATGTATCTTTTAAAATTTCGTCTTTAACTTTGTCTTGATAGGTTATTTCAAATTTTTCATTGCTGAAAGTTACATTTGTAACTCTTGTGTTTAGTTTTATTTTATTTTTAATTTTGCCTTTGCTTACTCTCCCAAGAATATAATCTTGTAAAACTTCTCTTGGTGGAAAAGAAGGAATTGGTTGTCCAAAATGTTCATCAAAAGAATAATCTGCAAACTCTAAACATTCTTTAGGGCCATTTGACCACAGATATCTATACATACTATTATGAACTGGGTCTCCATATTGGTCACTACCTGTTCTCCAATTATAATTCCACAAACCTCCCCAATCTTCCTGTTTTTCAAAACAAACTATTTCGGGAATTTTTTCACCTTTATTTTCTAAGTGTTCGAATGCTCTTAACATTGATAGACCGCAAGGTCCTGCTCCAATAATTGCAATTTTGCTCATTGTGTTTTCTCCAGTTTAAAAATATGCTTTTTAAATATAAACAAATTAAAAATAAAATTACAATATAAATATTAACTTAAGATGGCAGAGATAAATATTTCGAACATAAATAAATCTTTTGGATCTACACATGTCATTAAAGATGTATCTCTAGATATTAAAAGTGAATCTTTCACTGTATTAGTTGGACCAAGCGGATGTGGTAAATCAACAATGTTAAGAATGATAGCTGGTTTAGAGGAGATCAACTCAGGAACAATTTCAATAGACGGACAAGTTGTAAATGATCTTCCACCAAAAGAAAGAAATATAGCAATGGTCTTTCAATCTTATGCTTTGTATCCACATATGACTGTGTTTGATAACATGGCTTTTGGATTAAAGATTGAAAAAAAATCTAAAGAAGAAATTACAGAAAGAGTTATGGAGGCTGCTAAAATTCTTCAAATTGAAGAATACTTAGAGAGAAAACCAAAACAATTATCAGGAGGACAAAGACAAAGAGTTGCAATTGGTAGAGCTATTACAAGAAAACCAAAAGTATTTTTATTTGATGAACCATTGTCTAACTTAGATGCAGCTTTAAGAGTTCAGATGAGGGTCGAACTTGCTAAATTGCATGATCAATTAAATGCAACAATGATTTATGTTACACACGATCAAACTGAAGCAATGACACTTGCAGATGATATAGTTGTATTGGATCAAGGTATTGTTTCTCAAAAAGGATCACCTTTAAAATTATACAATGAGCCTGAAAATTTGTTTGTAGGTGGATTTATTGGTTCACCAAAGATGAACTTTATTAATTCTAAAGTTATAAGCTCTAATAATTCTGGAACAGAAGTTGAAATTTCAGGACAAGGAAAAATTATTATTCCAAAAACTTCAGATAAAGTTTCATCTGGTGATAGTGTTAAAATAGGTATTAGACCTGAGCATATCTTAATAAATAGTGATGAAAAATGCTGGCAAAGTAAAGTATTCGTAATTGAAAAATTAGGCTCTTCTACCTTTTTATATCTAGAAAAAGAGGGAGAGCCATTAGTAGTTCAAACTGATGGAGCTAGTAAAGTTGAAGTTGGTGACAGCCTTGGACTAAGTTTTGATTTAAATCAATGTCATTTATTTGATTCTGAAAATAATGCATTTAGGTAAAAATATTGTTAGTGATTAGTTAATTTATGAAGTGGAATTATCCTACTACTATTTGGTTTGGAGCAGATAAAATAGAAGATCTTACAAACGCCTGTTTGAACTTAAAAATTAAAAGTCCACTTTTTGTAACTGACAAGGATCTTTTAAATCTACCAATGACTTCAAAAGTAATTGAAAAATTAAAAAAAGACTTTGATCATTTACAAGTATTTTCACAATTTTCAGGAAACCCAACTGGAAAAAATGTAATGGATGGGGTCTCTTTGTATATAGAAAAAAAATGTGATGGAGTTATTGCCTTTGGTGGAGGTAGTGCATTAGATGTTGGAAAGGGAATAGCTTTTATGTGCGGTCAAAAAAGACCTATATGGGATTTTGAAGATATAGGTGATTATTGGACAAGAGCTGATGGAAATAAAATTTCTCCAATTATAGCAGTTCCAACTACTGCAGGAACAGGCTCAGAAACAGGAAGAGCTTCAGCTATCATTAATGAAGAAACAGGAATAAAAAAAATAATTTTTCATCCAAAAATTTTACCTTCTATTGTAATTTTAGATCCGAATTTAACCAAAGATCTTCCACCAAGAATAACAGCTGCAACAGGAATGGATGCACTTGCTCACAATCTTGAAGCTTATTGCGCACCTGGATTTCACCCAATGGCAGATGGTATCGCGCTTGAGGGTATGAGGTTAATTAAAAATTCTTTAATAGAGGTTTATAAAAATGGTACGAACATAGAAGCTAGATCTGAAATGTTAGCAGCATCTAGCATGGGCTCTACTGCTTTTCAAAAGGGTCTTGGTGCAATACATTCTCTAAGTCATCCAATAAATGCACAGTTTGATGTACATCATGGTTTAAGTAACGCGATATTTATGCCTTATGTTTTAACTTTCAATAAATCAGTTATTGAAAACAGAATTATATCTATTTGTAATTATCTTAATCTAAATAGTACATTTGAAAGCTTTTTAGAATGGATATTAAATTTGCGTAAAGAATTAAACATACCTCATAAACTTTCAGATGTTATGGACTGTAATGAAATCGATTTGGAAAAACTTTCTTTAATGGCATTTGAAGATCCATCTACAGGAGGCAATCCAAAAAAAATAACAAAAGATGATTTAAAAGAAATGTATAAAAAAAGTATTTCAGGAGAGTTATTTTAATGAAGAAAATTTTGGTAGTAGAAGGTAATTTACAAGAGGAAAATCAAAGTTTTACAGAAGCAGGTATTCAAACTCACACAGAAAGCTTAAAACATAGTCTTTCTCATTTTACTGATCAACTAAATATAGATGTAGTTAATCCATCTTCAGATGAAAATATAAGTGAGAATATTGATCCATTAGAAAGTTATGATGGTCTTATTTGGGGTGGAAGTAGTTTAAATATTTATAACAAGACACCTGAAATTTTAAGACAGATAGAATTTATGAAAGAGTGTCAGAAAAAAATTAAAAAAGTTCTAGCGATTTGTTGGGGGATGCAAGTTGCAGTAACCGCTGCTGGTGGCGAAGTAAAAAAGGCTGAGAAGGGGTCACACAGAGGGATTGCAAGAGATATTGAAATTAATGAAAATGGTTTAAATCATCCATTATATAAAAACAAAAATAAAAAGTTTAATACTCCAGCATTTAATTTTGATGAAGTTGTAACTCTTCCAGAAAATTCGAAACTGCTAGCTTCGAACTCAATTAACAACGTTCAAGGTTTAAATTTTAAAATTGGAAATTGTGATGTGTGGGGCCTTCAGTATCATCCAGAAATTACATACAATAAAATGATTAACTTAATTATTTTTAGAAAAGATAGACTTATAGAACGCGGTGCATTTAAAGACCAAAATCATATTGATGATCACATTAAAAATATAGAAATAGAAAACAAAAAATTAGATAAAATTTCCAGAATGAGAGAATTAGAGAATTGGTTAGATTATCTTAACTTAGAATAATCCTTCAATTTCACCTTTTTCATTTAGTTTAATAGAGTCAGCTGCAGGAACCCTTGGTAGTCCTGGCATAGTCATGATGGCACCGCAAATAACTACAATAAACTCTGCTCCTGATGATAGCCTTACTTCTCTTACCGGTAAAGCATGACCTGTCGGTGCTCCTTTAAGATTTGGATCTGTTGAAAAACTGTATTGAGTTTTAGCAACACAAATTGGCAAATCACCATATCCAGCTTCTTCAAAGTTTTTAAGTTGATCTCTAATTTTTGTATCAGCGATTACTTCATCTGCTCTATATATTTCTTTTGCAATAGTCTCTATTTTTTTAAACAAAGGTGTTTTGCTTTCGTATAAAAATTGAAATTTAGCTTCATCTTTTTCACATAATTCTGAAACATGAGCTGCTAATTCTTTTGTACCTTCACCACCATTTGCCCAATGAGTACACAGACTAGCTTTAACACCTAAATTATCACAAAAATCTATAAGTGCTTTCACTTCATTATCAGTATCTTTTATAAAATGATTAACTGCTATAGCTACAGGTAAACCAAATTTTTTAACATTTTGAATATGTCTTTCTAAATTTACTAACCCTTTTTTTAAAGCTTCAACATTTTCATTTTTTAAATCATCTTTAGCAACACCACCGTGCATTTTTAAAGCTCTTATAGTTGCAACAATTACAACGCAGCTTGGTTTTAAATTTGATTTTCTACATTTAATGTCTAAAAACTTTTCTGCACCAAGGTCAGCACCAAATCCCGCTTCAGTTACAACATAGTCTGCTAATTTTAAACCAGTCTTAGTTGCGATAACGGAGTTACAACCATGAGCAATATTCGCAAATGGACCACCATGAATAATTGCAGGATTGTTTTCCAAAGTCTGTGTAACATTAGGTCTGATAGCTTCTTTTAAAAGAACTGTCATGGGACCTTGAGCATTTAAGTCTTTCGCATAAACTAGTTTTTTATCTCTAGTATACCCAATAGTGATATTTCCAATTCTTTTTTCTAAATCTTCCAAATCATTTGATAGGCAAAAGATTGCCATTATCTCTGATGCAACTGTGATATCAAAACCATCTTCTCTTGGAAAACCATTTGCCACACCACCTAAATTTATATTTATAGATCTTAATGATCTATCATTCATATCCATAACTCTTTTCCAAACAATTCTTCTAACATCGATATCCAGTTTATTTCCCCAATAAATATGATTATCGATTAACGCTGATAATAAATTATGAGCTGATGTAATTGCATGAAAGTCACCTGTAAAATGTAAATTGATTTGTTCCATTGGAACGACTTGCGCATAACCTCCACCAGCTGCTCCACCTTTCATACCAAAAGAAGGACCTAAGCTTGGTTCTCTAAGACATACGATAGATTTTTTTCCAATTTTATTTAAACCATCATTTAATCCAACCGAAGTTGTAGTTTTCCCTTCACCTGCTGGAGTAGGAGTAATAGCAGTTACTAAAATTAATTTTCCATCTGGCTTGTCTTTTAGTTTCTCTAAATATTCTAAATTTATTTTTGCAATATGTCTGCCCATAGGACTAAACGCAGAGCTTTCATCAGGTACATTTATCTTTGCTAAAATATCATTTATTGGTTGCATTTTAGCTTCTCTAGCTATCTGTATATCTGATTTTACTTCGCTCATTCGTTATCCTTTATTGTAAATTTTTTTGCATAATAATTATCTTATTTGAGATTTTTCGAAACTTCTAAAATATATATATAAAAAAAATAAGAACTATTTAAATTCATTAATATAAAATTCTATTATGCAAAAGTATTCTATTTTTAGCTTAGTTAAAAATGCATTAACTGGCCATCAAAATTGGGATTTAGCTTGGAAAGATCCAAATCCTAAAGAAGAGTATGACGTTGTTATCATCGGGGGTGGTGGTCATGGTCTAGCTACCGCATATTATCTAGCTAAAGAACATCAAATTACAAAAGTAGCCATCATTGAAAAAGGATGGATTGGTGGTGGAAACGTTGGACGTAACACTACAATTATCAGATCAAACTATATGCATGATGAAAATGGTCTTTTCAGTGAGTTTGGAATGGATCTATGGAGAAAGATGAGTCAGGACTTAAATTACAACGTAATGTTTTCTCCAAGAGGAATTATTAATCTTGCACACTCAGATGCACAAATGAATGCATACGCAAGAAGAGGAAATTCGATGAGATTAAACGGAATTGATGCGGTTCTTTTAAACAGAGAAGAAGTAAAAGAATTAATTCCAATGGCTGACTTTTCAGACAACGTAAGATTTCCTATCTTTGGTGGATTGATGCAACCAAGTGCTGGAACTGCTCGTCATGATGCAGTTGCTTGGGGGTACGCTCGTCAAGCAGACTCGATGGGAGTAGATATAATTCAAAATTGTGAAGTCACAGGTTTTGATATTTCTGCAGGAAAAATAAAAGGGATCAGAACATCTAGAGGAAATATTAAAGCAAAAAAAGTAGGTCTATGCGTTGCTGGTAGCACAAATATTTTAGCAGAAAAATTAAATATGACTTTGCCAATTGAAACTCATCTTTTACAAGCTTGTGTTTCTGAACCAGTGAAACCAGTTTTAGATAAAGTTGTAACTTTTGGTGCAGGTCACTTTTATATTAGTCAATCAGACAAAGGCGAAATGGTAATGGGTGGAGACCTCGATGGTTACAATAGTTACGCTCAAAGAGGTAATCTTCCAACATTACAACACGTTTTAACTGAAGGAATTGCGATGATGCCATTTTTAAGTAAATTAAAAATGCTAAGAACTTGGGGTGGGATCATGGACATGTCAATGGATGGTTCTCCAATAATTGATAAAACACACATTGATGGTTTGTATTTAAATTGTGGATGGTGTTACGGAGGCTTTAAAGCAACTCCAGCATCAGGATGGACATTTGCACATACTATTGCTCAAGATAGAGTTCATGAATTAAATTCAGGATACAGTTTGAATAGATTTAGTACTGGTCATCTTATCGATGAAAAAGGTCTTGGTACAAAAACTTGGATTTCATAAATGTTACATATTAAATGCCCACATTGTGGAATGAGATCTCAAAATGAATTTTCTTATGGTGGAGATGCTACTGTTAAAAGACCAGAACTAAATAAAGAAGTTACAGATCAAGAATGGGATAATTTCGTATACAATAGAGTTAGTCCCAGAGGAAAACATTTAGAACTTTGGCAGCATTTATCTGGTTGCAGACAGTGGATTAAAGTTGAAAGAGATACTGCAACACACGAAATTTTTAAAACTTACAAAGCTAACGAAGAAATTGCTTAATGACTCAGAGTTATCGAATAGAAACAGGTGGCTTAATAAATAGAAATAAAAAAATTTCTTTTAAGTTCAACGGTACATCTTATTTTGGTTATGAGGGTGATACATTAGCTTCAGCTTTACTCGCAAATGGTGTTCATTTAGTTGGTAGAAGTTTTAAATATCACAGACCCAGAGGGTTTTTTGGTGCAGGAGTTGATGAACCTTATGCAGTTGTTCAACTTTATAGAAATGGTGAAACGGAGCCAAATATTAAAGCAACTGAACAAGAATTATTCGAAGGATTAGAGGCAAGCAGTGTTAATTGTTGGCCAAGTGTTAACTTTGATATTGGAGCTATAAACAATTTTTTAAAAATATTTTTACCTGCTGGATTTTATTATAAAACTTTTATGTGGCCAAAAAGCTTTTGGTATAAAATTTATGAGCCATTTATAAGAAAAGCAGCTGGATTAGGAGTAGCATCAACAAAACATGATAAAGAGAGATATGAACATAAGTATGAGTATTGCGATCTTTTAATTGCTGGATCTGGACCATCAGGTTTAGCGAGTGCTTATTCTGCTGCCAAAAATGGAGCCAAAGTTATTTTAGCTGAAGATAAACCAAGATATGGTGGCTCACTATTAACAAGTGATGTGAATATCGGTAACCAATCTGGAAAAGATTGGGCGGACGGTATTATTTCAGAATTGAAAGAGATGCCAAATGTAACCGTAAAAAATAGATCTCAAGTTTTTGGATACTATGATCACAACATGTTAGTAATGTCTGAAAAAGTTAGTGATCATTTACCTAAAACTAAAAAATATCATCCAAACAAAAGACTTTGGTACATTAGAGCAAAAGAAGTTCTAATTTCATCTGGTTCAATTGAAAGACCAATTGTTTTTGGAAATAATGATACTCCTGGAGTGATGCTTTCATCTGCAGCTAAAGAATATTTAAAAGTTTATGGTGTCTTGGTTGGAAAAAAACCTTTAGTATTTACAAACAATGATAGTGGCTATGAAACTGCAATTGAATTTAAAAAACATGGAGTTGAGCCTATAGTTTTAGATTCAAGATCAAATCCACAATCAGAAATTATAGATGAAGCAAAAAATTTAGGAATTAATATTAAAAATTCATATGTAGTAGTTGCAGCACAAGGTTATAAAAAAGTAAAATCAGCTGATGTAGCAACTATTTCTGAAGATAAGAAAACACTTGGCAAAATAGAAAATATAAATTGTGATTGTATATGTGTTTCTGGATTTTGGACACCTACAATTCATTTGGTATCACAATCAGGAAATAAAACTAAATTTAATGAAGAGATAGACGCGTTTGTTCCAGGAGTTTCAAAACAAAATGAAACAACTTTGGGAGCTGCTAATGGTGTATTTACACTAGAAGAAACTTTAAAAACATCATTTGAAAAAGGAAAAGAATTATCAAAAAAAATTACTGAGAAAGATAACGAAATATCTATTCCAAATGTAGTTGAAAAAAAATATTCTAAACATGATAAGTTTTGGTGTGTTCCATTACCAAAAGGTAAAAGTTATAAAAGATTTTTAGATTTTCAAAATGATGTTGCTGTTTCTGATGTAGAGATTGCATTAAGAGAAGGTTATAGATCAATTGAACATGTAAAAAGATATACCACTTTAGGTATGGCAACAGACCAAGGAAAAACAAGTAATTTAAATGGATTACAATTAGTATCTGAGATTGAAAATAAAGTTGTTCCGTCTGTTGGCCACACAACTTTTAGACCTCCTTATACACCTATTTCAATAGGTGCTATTGTTGGTAGAGAAGTAGGAAAGCATTCAAAACCAACAAGAAAATCTCCAATTCACAATTGGCATGAAGAGCATAACGCTGTTTTTGTTGATGCAGGAGTTTGGTTAAGACCAAGATACTATAAAAGAGGAAACGAAACTTTGTTCGAAGCTTCAAAGAGAGAAGCGAAAAATGTAAGAACAAATGTTGGTGTTTGTGATGTAACAACTCTTGGTAAGATTGACGTTAAAGGTCCTGATGCTGCTGAATTTTTAAACAGAGTATACACAAATGCATGGTTGAAGTTACCTGTTGGAAAAGCAAGATATGGAGTGATGTTAAGAGAAGATGGGATAGTGATGGATGATGGTACAACTACTAGAATTTCAGAAAACCACTATCACATGACAACAACTACTGCTCAAGCAGCGAATGTGCTTTCTCATTTAGAGTATTATTTGCAACTTGTTTGGCCTGAACTTAATGTAAATGTAGTTTCAACAACTGAGCAATGGGCAGGAGCTGCTATAGCTGGCCCTAAATCAAGAGATTTATTACAGAAATTGTTTCCTAAAACAGATGTATCCAATGAAGGTCTTCCATTTATGGGGTATGTCGAGGGTGATTTATTTGGTGTTAAAGCTAGAATATTCAGAATTTCATTCTCAGGTGAATTAGCTTACGAAGTTAATGTTGAGTCTGATAACGGAAGATTTATGTGGGAAAAAATAATTGAACTTGGAGAAGAGTTTCAAATTCAACCATATGGAACTGAAGCACTGTCTACACTTAGAATTGAAATGGGGCATGTTGCAGGTTCTGAATTAGATGGAAGAACAATTCCTTACGACAATGCATTAGAAGGGTTATTGAGTAAAAAGAAAGACTTTATTGGAAAAAGATCATTGCAGAGAGCAGCTTTTGTAGCTGAGGATAGACAGCGAATTGTAGGCGTTGTTCCATTGGATAAAAAAAACTAGTATTCCAGAAGGTTCACACTTAGTTAAAGACGCTAACGCTCCTTTGCCGAATAAAAAATTAGGTCATATCTCAGCCTCTTGTTGGAGTGTTGAGCATGATAATCCATTTTCACTAGCAATATTAAAAGATGGAAAAAATATGATTGGAGAAAAATTATTTGTAATGTCTCCATTAAAAAACAAAGTTATTCCAGTAGAAATAGTTTCGTCACATTATGTTGATCCAAAAGGAGAAAGAGTTAGATCATGAGTTTAATTTCAGCTTTAAATAATGTGCATGCAAAAGGTCAATTTGGAGATTTTGAAGGTAAAGATGATAAAAATTTACTTTCAATATCTGAAACTACTAATTTATTAATTCTACAGATAGTTCAGTATAAAAGTTCAAACTCATCATTAGACAATATGCAGGTAGATGGTCTAAATTTAAGAGATAATCCATCTTTAGTTAGCTCCAATGATAACACAAGAATACTTTGGAACGGTCCAAGAAATTGGATTTTAGTTTCTCAGAAAAAGGACACTTTAAATGAAATTGAGCAAAAATTTAATGATAATGAATTTGCAATAACAGACATATCTCATTCAAAAGCAATAATTGAAATTGAAGGTAAAGAGGCTAAGGAAGTTTTAAAAAAAGGATGCCCATTTAATTTTGGTGAGCTAGAAAAAAATCAATGTTTAAATTCTACTTACAACGGAATGTCAGTTACTATTGATATGCTTGATGATGATCCAGATAAATTTAGAATATTTGGATTAAGAAGTTTTGGTGAATCTCTTTATCACTCAATAACAGACGCATCTTTAGAATTTGGATATATTGCAAAGTAATTATTTATCTCTAGTAGCAATATAAACACCAATAGTAGCTATAAAAAATCCTAAAAGATCTAAATTAGATAATTTCTCATTTAAAAATAACCATGCCATGAACGCAGATGTAGGAGGAATTAAAAAAAATATCGAAACTGTTTTGCTTGCAGAATTTTTTTTAATTAAGAACATAAGTATTGTGAATGCTCCAAAGGACACTAAAAAAATTTGATGACTCATTGCAATTATAAATGTATTTGAAAATTCAATGTAAGGATCAGCAAAGAAAATTATAATTAATAAATGAAATGAAAAACCCCCAAGTGCTTGGTTCATGTTACTTACTGATAAGGGTAGGTTGTTGCTTATTGTTTTTTGCCAAAGAGTTGAACTTGTTATTGCTATCAAAGCTATAATGGTTGCAATTAATCCAACAGTTGGAATTTTTGATCCAATTTCAAAACCTAGAACCAAAGATGCTCCAATAAATCCCAGTAAAACACCTATCCATTGTTTAATAGAAACCTTCTCTTTAAGTATTGGTCCACTTAATGCGTTAGTTAGTATTGGCTGAAGTGTTACAATTAAAGCAGCAAGGCCAGTGGGCATTCCAATAGAAATTGAATAAAAAACACCTCCTAAATAAAACCCATGAAAAAGAACTCCACTAAAAAAAGATTGTAAAAAATTTTTCTTACTTACAACTATTTTCTGCTTTGAATAAATAGAATAAATTAAAAAACCAAATGCTACCAGTGCAAATCTAAAGGCTAATGCAGCAAAAGGATCGCTGTAATCAATGATTGGTTTTGTAGTTATGAATGCTGATGACCAAAGTAAAATAAATATAAATGGGAATACCTTAATCACTGTAGTTATTAATTTTAAATTTAATCAATTAAATTTAATTTAATCAAATTTTTTTGCTTAGTTTCTTTGCACCACATTTCGTAACTTTCACAAACTCTCCAAAGATGATTAAAGGCTCTTTGAGATAATTCCAGAGGGAAATGGGTTTTTGTGTAGTATAATTTTGGTATTTTAAGCAAAAATTTAACCATAGAATCTTTTTGAATATCTAAAAGTCTTAATGTTTCTTCATTAATTTTCTTACCAGTAATTTTATCAATAAAATCGTTATCTTTTAATTCTGATATCCAATTTTCATGAAATTCTCCTGAGCTAATAAAATCATAATCTTTTGTTGTCATGAAAATCTCAAATGCTTGGATGTTATTAACTTCAGGATTTTGGTTTTTTATCTCAATAATTTTAGAATATATTAGTTCAGCAACTCTTAAAACGTAGGGCTTATCAATTTTAGATGTCACTGTTTATCTTTTGTGTTTCTGCATTGCAGAGTGAGCAAGAATTAAATTTGGATCCAAAAATATCTTTGAAGATTTAATATTCTTGAATGATTTAAAAGCGAATATTGCAATTGGCAATTCAGTACAACCTAAAATTATTTTTTTACATTTCATTTTTAGCAAATATTTTATAGCTGGTTTGATAGCTTTTTCGGCAGCTCTAACATTGCCCATTTTTACAAACTTGATTGCCTTATTTACTGAATTTTTTTGAAGATTTTCAGATGGATTAACCAATTGATAGCTCTGATCAAAAAATTTATTATACACTCCAGTTTTTAAAGTACCTTCAGTGGCCAATAAACCAACTTTTGAATTTTTTTTACAATGCTTTTTTGTAAATTTAAAAACTTCTTTTGGCATATTTATAATTGGAATATTGATTTTTTTTTGTAGATCATCAAACCAATAATGTGCTGTGTTACATGGAATAACAATAAATTTGCATTTATTCTTTTCTAATAACTTGCAACCTTCAAGAAGACTTTTTAAAACTTTATTATATTTTGTTTTATTGGATTTATTTGTATTTAGATTTGATAAGTTTTTTGTTTGAGTTCCTATAGATTCTGGTCTTCCTGGAATATTTGATTTATTATACAAAACAAATAAAGGATACTCTTGATCAATTTTCCCTCTATTTAATACTGCAAGCTTATTACAAAAATCAAGACCAGCTTGAGTACCCATTCCACCTAAAATTCCGATCATAAATTTTTTATTATTTTAAATACAACTTATATAATTAAATTTTTTGACTAAAAGTTGTTTTTTATAAGATTTGGTACTGGCTGAATAAAATTATTTACTAAAAAATAAAATTTTTTCAGCCAATAGGAAGTGTGAAATTATGCAGTTTTTAAGTTAACTGCTGAAGGACCTTTAGGACCATCTTCAACATCGAAAGTCAAAGCTTGACCCTCATCTAAACCGTTCATACCAGCATCTCTTACTGCTGAAACATGTACAAACACATCTTTTTCTTTGTCTTCTCTTTCAATAAAACCAAAACCTTTGGTTGGATTGAACCATTTTACTTTACCTGTTAGACTCATATTATTTCTTCTTACTTTTTGTTATATTAATTATTACTTAAAATTTATAATTAAGTAATTTTGGCTTTCTTTAGATTTTAATGGGTTTTGTCAACAAAATAGAGAAATTATTCGATCTTATTGTCAATCTGTAGCAATCAATTTAGTCAAATAAACAGAATTAACATCTTCTTTATAATGAGCAAAAGGTTCACAAGGCTCAAAACCACAAGATTTAAAGAGTTTTCTAGCAGGAATAAAAAAATTTCCAGCACCTGTTTCAATACTTAATCTTTTAATATCTAATTTTTTTGCCTCACTTATTAGATGATTAATAACAATAACACCGTGTCCTTTTTTTCTAAAATTGTCATGAATTCTAATTGATTTAAATTCTCCATGACCCTCATCTAAAAATTTTAATGCACCACATCCCATTAATTGATCATTGTTATATAAACTCCAGAATTTAATCGATGGAACTTTAAGACCAGTGATGTCTAAAACATGAGCACTTCCCTCTGGTGAGGCAGCTCTAAGCTCAACAAAATGCTTAGTTAAAAGTTTGTGAACTTCTGGATCATCAAAATTTCCTTCAATTGATTTTAACATATTATTCCAGAATAGTGATATGACCCATTTTTCTTTTATCTTTAATTTCTTTTTTTAAATAATCAAAAAAGAATTCATTATCTTTAAGTTTTGGAGAATTTCTATAGTGAGATATTTGATCTCCTAGTAAATTTATCATTTTTGCATTTGATAATTTTTTTAAAGGTATCTGTTCAAGTCCACAAACAGCTCTGATGTGATTTTCAAATTGACTTACATTAAAAGCATTAATTGTTAAATGTCCAGAATTATGAACCCTTGGAGCAATTTCATTTACATAAAGATTATCATTTCTATCTATAAAAAATTCTACACATAGAGTCCCAACATATTTAAGTTCTTCAGCAATAAGTATTGCCCAATCTTTAGATTGATTAAATATTTTTTCATTTATATCTGCAGGTATCTTAGAATGTTTTAAGATCTGATCTTCATGGGTATTTTCTATAGGTTCATAGATTTCATATTTATTATTACTAAACCTAGTTATAATAATTGATATCTCTTTTTTAAGTTTGACTAATTTTTCTAAAATATATCCTCTTGATAAATCTAATTTAAGATTTTTTAATTCTTCTGATGATGAGACAGGGTGTTGCCCTTTGCCGTCATAACCTAATGTAGTAGTTTTAATTATACCTGGTAAAAAATCTTCAAGGACATCAATATCAGATTGATTTTCAACTGAGACGTATCTAGTCGTTCTTATATTTAATTTATTTACAAAATCTTTTTCTGCTAACCTATGTTGAATTAATCTATTTACTGAAGGTTTTGGTAAAACTGGTTTTAACTTGTTGATATCATTTAACGTTTCATATGGAATGTTTTCGAATTCATAAGTTACGATATCAACTTTGTTTACAAATTCATTTATTTTTTCTTTATCGTCATAATTTGCACCAATAAATTCGTCACAAAAATTTTGAGCTGGTGCTTCCAAATCATCACAAAAAATTATTATCTTTATCCCTAATTTTTTTGCAGCAATTGCAAGCATACTTCCTAATTGGCCGCCCCCAATAATCCCAAGAGTAATATTAGACATTTTATTTTGGAGCTCTTTTAACAGATTTAGTTTGGTTTGATCTCCAACTTTTTAACTTATTTTTGATCGAAGAATTATTAATAGCCATTATTTCAGCTGCAAGTAATGCAGCATTAATAGCGCCATCTTCTCCAATTGCTAAAGTACCGACAGGAATCCCTTTTGGCATTTGAGCAATCGAAAGCAAACTATCTAAACCTTTTAATTTTTTACTTTCAATCGGTACACCCAAAACTGGAATTTGAGTTAATGCAGAAATCATTCCTGGCAAATGTGCTGATCCACCAGCTCCAGCAATAATTACCCCAATATTATTTTTTTCTGCCTTTAATGCAAAATCGTACATTCTCTTTGGGGTACGATGAGCAGAAACAATTTTAGTTTCAAACGAGACACCTAATTGTTTAAGAGTTTTTTCTGCTAATTGCATAGTTTTGTAGTCTGATTGACTACCCATAACTATTGAAACTTTTTTGTTAGTATTTTTTTTCATGAAAATGGCTTTATTGTTTATTTCAAAATTAATTAAAAATTTCAATAAAATTAATAGTATTTCAATTTAGATTGATTAATCTTATTTCGTTATGAATTTTAAAATTGATAATTTGCAATATTGCAATTGGTCTAGAAAAATTTTTGAAACAAACAGAGCTGCAGGTTTAGATGCAGTTCATGTAACTATAGTTTATCATGAAGATTATGATGAGCTACTAATAGAATTAAATAAGTGGGGAAAAATTTTTGAAGCGAATTCTGATCTTATATTTCTAGGAAAAGATTTTAAAGATATTGAAAAAGCAAAACTTGAAAACAAAACTGCAATATTTTTTGGTTTTCAAAATTGTTCACCAATTGAGGATGACATAGGTTTGGTTGAAAAAGTTCATGAACTTGGATGCAGATTTATGCAGCTAACTTACAACAATCAATCTCTTCTTGCTACCGGTTGCTATGAAAAAATTGATAGCGGAGTAACTAATTTTGGAAGAGAGGCAATAAAAGAAATGAATAGAGTAGGCATCGTTGTTGATATGTCTCATTCTGCAGAAAAAAGCACAATGGATGCAATTGAAATAAGTGAAAAACCAATTGCGATTACACATGCAAACCCTTCTTTTTGGCATGCTGCAAAAAGAAACAAGTCTTCAGATTTGCTTAAGATGCTAAGTGATAGTGGAGGGATGTTAGGTTTATCTTTATATCCACATCACTTGAAAGAAAATACTAATTGTACTCTTGATAGTTTTTGTGAAATGGTAGCAAAGACTGCAGAAATTATGGGAGCGAGTAAAATTGGTATAGGGTCTGATCTTTGTCTTGATCAACCTGACAGTGTAGTTGAGTGGATGAGAAATGGTACTTGGACCAAAACTAAAAATTACGGAGAAGGATCAAAAAATAAACCAGGCTTTCCAAAACAACCTGACTGGTTTAAAGACACAAGAGGATTTGCAAATATAGAAAAAGGTCTTAAAAAGATTGGATTTTCAGATGATGAGACACATGGGATACTAGGAAATAATTGGTACAATTTTTATAAATCAATTTAAATTATGCAAGTAGAACTAAGAGATCCAAATACTATTATGAAGTTATCTCGTTTGGGATCTTTTCATCAATCTAAATTATCTTTTTTAAGAAGTTTTTTGAATGAATTTAAAGACTGGGAATATAAACAAGATTTGTTTAATTTAGATGAAAATGGTTATGGTGAGGCAGTATATTCGTTTAGAAAAGACAAAAGAGTTTATTCTTTAGTTTGTTTTGCAAATCATATTAAAGATGAGGAAAGATCAGACAGAGTTATAGCTACTAAATGGGATGCGGCTTTTACTCTTCATGATGGAGTACCAGGTAAAAAAGATATTGAAAGATTGAAAAATGAAGTTCCCAAACAAGAAGTTGGAAGACTTTCTTATAAAGAACTTACATTATCAAGAGCGAATAAATCTGTACGATTATTTAATCATGTAACAGAGAGTTTAAGTCAAGGATTACAACCAGATTTAAATTTATTGTCAAAAGTTGGTTATTTATACAGAACTACTGCTGTTTATGGATCTGGTAAATTTGGTTTAGCAGATAGGTTTAGAATAAAAAATCGTGAGGAAATTAACGGACCATTTAGATTAGAAATGATGCTGGTTTATCTTGTAAGACAGTTCACTTTTGACCAAGTAAATCATGTTGCTTATCATAAGAATCCAAAAAAAGCAGTCAAACTAGACGAGCGAATCTCTAAAAATCTAGGTATTGGAAATTCTACTGGACTAGGAATGGCACCTTTTATTGTTAATCATCCAACACTTTTAAATAACTGGATCTTAAGTAGAGAAATAGCTTTAAAAAAAATTAGAGAAATTAAAGATGTAAATAAAAATGATAGTGAGCTTTTTATTGATTGTGTAAAAAAATCATTAACAAATATCACAAGCTGGAACACTGATAGTGAATATCAAAAAAATAAAATTAACAATCTATTAAAAGATGTTCAAAAATTTTTGAAATTCATTGAGAATAATTTTGATTTTACAAGAGAGTATCCTTTCAACAGTATTTATGAGTGGCTTGAGCAAGAAACATGTGAAGAATGTATTGAGTATGTTGTATCCATTATGATGGAACCATATAGTGAAATAACTGAGCCTTTAGTAAAAGAAATGAGCTCCGAGGAAGAAAAATATTTTAACATACCAGCTCATCGAACTGTTGAAGATTTAAGAAATATAATTGAGAAAAAATATCCAAATATTTTAGAAATTAATTTTGAAAAAAAAGAAAATAATCAAAATTTTTGGTTTATCTCAAAAAATAAAGAAGAGCCAAGATTAGCTGATAGATTTGAAGAACATGGTTCAGAATTAGAACAACCTTTGGCCATAGCCAGAGACATAAAAAAACTTTACGAAATATTATTGGTTTCTAAAAATAGTCAAACCGTATCTGACTTTTTAATAAAAAACTCTGATTTAAGACATGTTATTAGAAGGGTTTTTATAGTTGAAAAATTTCCTTATTCAGAAATTCAAGATAATACAATTGGTAAAAACATAATGCCTATTGATATGTTGAGATTGAAGCTATCTTTCTTTGGGGCGTTAAAATTTGACCCAAGATCTGATAAGTGGTTAAGAATTTGTATGTTTCAAGGAGCACCATTATCTCATGAATTAAAAAATTATGATGAGCAGTGGGTTTATAAAACTAAAATTTAACATGAAATCATTAAGTGAAATCGAAACCACTGTTAAAAGAGCAACTAAAGCTAGCGGATATTCATGGGGAGTTGCTGAAGAAACAGCAAAGTGCGTAAGACTATTAGAGTCCTTTGGTCTTCCAGGTATTAAGCATATAAATAAATATTTTTCTCAAAGGAAAGAAAATAGTTTTCAAAATTTAAATTTAATATTAGAAAAAAATCAACCTCCAGCAAAATCTTATTGTCCAATTATTCTTGGAGTTAGTTTTTTAGATCAATCAAAATCTCTAGAATTCTTAAAAAAAATTGAATTGAATAATGTTGCTTACCCTTCAATATTTTTAGCTTTTGTAAGTAGAGCATCAGAAATTATTGGTAAAAAAATTCATATAAATCTTGATAAAAAAGAAATTATTTTAAATCTAAATTTAAATATCTATTCTAATATTCCTAATAACGAATTTCCGTCTATTGCAAATCATTTAGAGATCAGTTTTCTAGAAAATATTGATAACTTTTTGGAGGAAGAGTGGAAGAATTTGTACAAATTATCTGAAGATACTTTTGTTGAAGAATCCGAGAGTTTAAAACAAGGTGGGGCAGGTGCAGGCCTAACAGATAATGACTGATAATTTTGATGAAATTAAGGATCAAGATAACAGTGAAGATTTAAATAATATTTGTGATGAGTGTAAAGAAAAGGATGAGAGTGTATCTCAAAATTTAATCTTAACTGGTTTTAAAATTTGTAAATCTTGTAGAGTTTCAAAGACTATTTTTCCAATCTAGCTAATCTGATTAGTTGGAAGCATGTTCATTCTGCTCATTACGAATGTAATTGATAGAAACGCTATTATCAAAAAAGATAATAAGACTATACCAAAAGATTTAAAATTAGATTTTAAATTTAAAATTTCTTTTGTTGAAATGATTAAACCTGCAAAAATCCAAAATTGAGTAAGAAAAATTATAGGTATCATTAAATCTGGAGTTACTGCAAAAAATCTTAGTAAACCAGGAGCATGAGCAAAACCAACTGCGGTTAAAACTTTTTTAAATGATACTTTGGTTTGCTTATCTGGAAAAAGTTTTACACCTATCACAAAAATAAAGATTGCCCATATCAACCAAGTAACTATTGCTGTTAGACCCGACATTCCTATTGCTGTTTTAATGACTGTGTTAGCTGCCACTGCTCCAGCAACTCCATCTAAAATCATTATTAAGCCTGCAAAATATATAGAGGCTTCACCAAAATTTCTGTTATCAGAATAAAGTGTTTTATCTAATTTTATTGATTTGAAAACTATATTTAAAAATTCACCAAACATTAATTTTTATCTCTTTTATTTTTTTGAGCTTTATATGAAACTATTAATGGAAATACTATTAAAGCAATCGCAATAATAATGCAAATTGCTATTAAAAACCCTTTTGTCATTGAAATTTGAGGGAGTTTAAATAACTCCCCCTAAATAAATTTAGCCTTTTACAACTTCTCTTGTGTTTGCGTTGAAAGACTCTTTGAATGGAATATCCACTACTACAGCATCAACAGGTGTTCCTGGAGTTTCTGAATACTCTGCAGGTAGATGAACTTTATATCTAGTTCCTACTTTTCCTTTTGGAAAACCATTTGCATTTAATGTTCCATCAAAAGGAACATATCCCATTGCAATGTTTGTTTTCTTTTCAGGATGCCACCATGGTGACGTTAAAAATCCTACCGGATCTCCACCGCTTTCAGGAGAAACTAACCAAAAGTCAGGTGCATAATTATCAATAGGTTTACCACCTAATTCCATACCAACTAGTTGGAGTTTGTATGGTTTTTTACCTGCTTTTAATTCCTCTTTCATCTTTTCTAGTGCAGCCTTACCAACATAATCAGCGGTTTTGTTCCATTCTCCTTTTCCAGACAAAGAAACTTGATAACCTAAATTACATTGGAACGGATTGTGTTGTTGATCCATGTCTTGTCCCCATGAAAGAATTCCTGCTTGAATTCTTCTGTGGTGAGCAGGCGCAATAACCATTAAGCTGTGTTTTTTTCCAGCTTCAAGTACAGCATTCCACATATCCTCAGCATATAAAGTAGAGTTTCTTAGATAAATTTCATAACCAGCTTCTCCTGAGAAACCAGATTGTGAAATCACAACATCTCTTCCACCAACTTTTGCTTCAGCTAATCCGTAGAAAGGCATATTATCGAAATCTACTTGATCTCCACATAAATCTTTCATTAATGCTTTTGATTTAGGACCTTGAATTTGAACTGGGCTCACATCAATTTCTTCAATTTTACAATCAAATCTTCCATCTGCGTTTACACCTTGAAGATATAAACCAATATCAGAGTCTGATAATGAAAACCAAAATTCATCTTCAGAAATTCTTAAAAGAATTGGATCATTTAAAACTCCACCATAAGCATTACATAGGATTACATATCTTGCTCTCATTGGTGAAATTTTAGTTGCATCTCTAGTGATCACATAATCAGTAAATTTTTCTGCATCTGGACCCTTAACTCTTATTTGTCTTTCAACAGCAACGTTCCACATAGTTACATGGTTTACGATAGCATCGTATTCAACCATAGCACCACCATCTTCAGGTTTTACATAACCTCTTGGGTGATAAATACGATTATATACAGTTGCTCTCCAACAACCTGCCTGCATTGATAAATGCCAATAAGGTGATTTTCTTACCCTTGTTGAAATTAACATTTCAACTTTTGTTGGCCCACTTTGTCTTAAGTTGTATGGTACTTCTCTGTCTGACTGATCAACAGAAGTAACATGTTTTAATTTAGTATAGTCAAATTCATTAGACATAACTATTCTCCCTCAACCACTTGTTAGTTTCCTTCAAGCCGCCGAATGTATAAATGTGGAAGTTATCAGTGTGCGATTTAACTTTCCCAATTAAATCATTAGGGTCTTTAGGTTTCAATAAATCTAACGCCTTACTAAAATTAGATTTAAGAAAGTTTAAGGAATTTTTTGCCCCAACAATATTAGCAAATTTAATTAAGCTAGATATTTTTAAGGGCCCAGTGATTCCAACATGCACTGGTACGCTTTGTTTAGAAATAAAATCAATAATAGGCTGAGGATCTAATAACCATTGAGTTACTATATAATCAGCGTAAGGCTTTTTATCTATCATTGCTTTTTCTAAATCTGTGTCGGATATATCAGGACTCCCTTCAGGATGTCCAGCTATTCCTATTTTCATTTTTTCAAAATAACCTGTTTCTAAAAGTTGAAATGAACTATCAAATTTTCCAAGAGGCTCTCTTCCTCCTCCAATAATTAAAGCTTGTTTAACTCCTGCATCTTTACATCGTGTAACATAATCCTTAAGCTCATTTTCATCTCCCATAGATCTTGCCGGAAAATGTGGAACTGGATTAAATCCTTTTTTTACAAGCTCAGCTGCTTTATCTGCAGTTTCTTTATAATCTCCTCCTGGAAGCATAGTGATATAGACATCACTTAGTGGAGGTACAGTTTCAAGATCTGTTTTAGGACCTATCTCCAAAGAAAAATTCATAACTCGGATCTTTATTGATTTTGAAATATGAGTCTAGAAAATTCGTTTGAGCCAAAGTTACTTCTTCAGCTGACCTCTGTGCTTTTGAATTCTTTGCCCGTACTGCTGAGTGACCCTGTCGAAGATAATTGCTAAGGCTACAATTGCTAAACCATTCATCATTCCTAATGCTAAATATTGGTTAGAAATTGCTTGTAAAATAGGCACTCCAAGACCTTTTACACCTATCATAGATGCAATCACAACCATTGCTAAAGCCATCATAATTGTTTGGTTAATCCCAGCAAAAATTGTTGGAAGTGACAATGGAATTTGAACAGATTTAAGTTTCTGCATTGGAGTTGCTCCAAATGCCTCACTTGCTTCAAGAGTTTCTTTATCTACTTCTCTAATCCCCAGATTGGTTAGCCTTACAATTGGAGGTAAGGCATAAATACAAACAGCTAAAAGCCCTGGAACTTTTCCTATACCGAGTAGCATGATTATAGGAATTAAATAAACAAAACTTGGAATAGTTTGCATCATATCTAATATGGGTAAAATTGCTTTTTCTGCTCTTGAAGATTTAGACATTAAAATTCCAATTGGGATTCCAACTACAATACAAACTAAGGTCGAAACTGATATAATGGCAACTGTAGCCATGCAGTTTTTCCACATACCAAAATAACCAATTATCAAAAAGCAAACAATGGTTCCAATAGTTAATTTTATACTTCTTGAACCTATCCATGCTAATATTGCAAAGACTGCAATAACGATTGGCCAAGGACTATTTACTAAAAGTTTTTCTAGCCAAATTAAAAAATATAATAGGGGATCAAAAAAACCTTCTATTCCATCACCATACGCTCGTGAAAATTCTTTAAAGCTAAAATCAATACCTTTTTTTAACTCTCTTAAGGCAGTCCTATCCATTACTGGAATTTTAGTAAAGAAATCCATAAATTTTTTTTTAAAATCGAACCCGTTTTTAAACGGGTTCGATAATTTTATTTATTAAAGTGCTTTTTTAATTTTTGCAGCGGCGTCACTTGAAACCCACTTAGACCAAACACCTTCTTGTGTTTTTAGGAATTCAATTGCAGCATCAGCACCTTCTGCTTGGTTTTCACCCATCCAAACCAACATACCGTTCATCACTGGACCAGGATAAGTTCTTTTTTTGAAATAATCCATACCAGAACTTCCAGCTGTGTTTTTGAAGTTATCTGTTACAATAGTGAAAACTTCTGATTTAACCCATGAAGTTTTTTTAGGGTCAGCACATTCTTGCTCTGGTAAAACTATACAGTTGTCCCAGTTATCTTTACCACCCCATTCACCCATGTCTACAGCTCTCATATCATATTTTCCGATTAAAGCTGTTGGTGACCAATAGTAACCAAACCAATTTTCTCCTCTTTCAGCAGCTTTAGCAATTGAACCATCAAGTCCTGCAGCAGAACCAGTTTCAACAATTGCCCAACCTTTTTCTTCCATGCCCCAAGCTCTAAAATGATTTCTGTTACTTAATTCACAGTTCCATCCAGGAGGGCAAATGTGGAAACCACCTTTTGAAGGATCTTCTGGATGAGGGAATAGATCAGGTCTTTCTAAAATTGCAGCGGCAGTTGTTAGCTCAGGATGCTTTTCTAGAGTAGCAGGTAATACCCACCAACCTTCACCTAAACCAGTGATTGGAGCTTTGTTGATTGAATGCATTTTGCCTTCATCAACAGCTTTGTTCAAAGCAACTATTGCAGCGTTAGCCCAAAATTCTGGAGCAACATCTGGCTCACCTTTTTCTTGCATAGATGTAAATGTAGGCATTGTTGCACCTGGCACCAACTCCACAGAACATCCATAACCTTCTTCTAATATAATTTTATCAACTTCAGCCATAAAGTTTGCTGAGGCCCAGTTCATATTAGCGATAGTTATATTTCCACAAGCAGCATTAGCTACACTTCCAAAAGAAGTAAGACCAAAAACAACGGCTAGGGAAAGAAGTATTCTTTTAATTTTCATTATATCTCCCAATATTTGATTCATTTAAAAGTTAAATTGAACATATTGAGAGAAATATTGCAAATTAAATTCAATTCTAAGTTGAAGTCAAATTGTCTTTAAATATGCATTAAATTTAGTTATGGTTTTTAAATGAAATTTTCAGCAAATTTTTTTTTCAAAGAGTTTGTTTATATTTTAAATTGTAAAACAGTTTTTCAGCAAATCATTATTAGAGAGTCGTAATTTTTAAACCCTAAATTAATTTTTTAATTAATTAATTAAAGGAGGTTTATGAATTTAAATAAAAAATTATCAGACATCTTAGATCCAAAAAAAATAGAAGTTGTTAAAAATCCTATAGAGAAAGCTCATGGGTTACCCAATGAGTGTTATTTGAATCATGATTATTTAGAATTTGAAAAAGAAAAAGTATTTAAAAGTAATTGGACTATGGTTGGTGTTGCAAGCTCTGTTCCAAATCCTGGTGACGCAAAGCCTTTTAATCTTTTAGATATTCCAATATTGATAGTCAGAAACAAGGAGAATGAAATAAAAGTTTTTCACAATGTTTGTAGTCACAGAGGTTTCAAATTAGTTGACCAAGAATGTAAATTAAAAAATGTAATAAGATGTCCTTATCATTCCTGGTCATATGATTTTAATGGCAAATTAACTGTTACTCCTCATATAGGTGGGTTAGGAAAACATGATGTAGGAGGATTTGATAAAAATAATAGCAACCTGAAAGAAATAAAATCAAAAGTTTGGATGGATTTAATCTTCATAAATATTAATTCTAATGCAAAACCTTTTGAAGAATTTATTAAAACCTTAGAAGATAGATGGTCTAAGTTTATTTCTAAAAAAGACCAACAATCAATAAGACATGCTTCTGACAATGGTTACTTTAATATGATCGTAAATAGTAATTGGAAATTTGCTATTGAGAATTATTGCGAAAGCTATCATTTGCCCTGGATACATCCAGAGCTGAATAGAGTTTCAAATATTTCAGATCATTACCACATAGAGGATGAAAATTTTAATTTTTCAGGACAAGGAAGTAATAAATATTCACAACAGTTCGATGGGAATATAAAATTTAAATGTTTTCCAAATTGGCCAAGTGATGTATCTGAAAAATCTGAATATGTATCATTATATCCAAATGTAATGCTAGGAATTCATATTGACCATTTTTATGCGTTTTGGTTAGAACCAATTTCAAATAATCAGACAAAAGAGCATTTTGAATTATATTATATTGGAGACGAAAGCGCTTCGAGCGACGAGTTTAAAGGGATAAGAGAAAAAAATTTTGCATTTTGGCGAGAAGTTATGAACGAAGATGTTACTGCAATAGAAGGAATGCAAAAAGGGCGAAGTTCACCGGCTTACAATGGTGGAAATTTTTCGCCTGTAATGGATACGCCTACTTTGATGTTTCACAAATGGGTTGCAACAAATTTAACAAAATGAAAGGATAAATTATGAAAAAAGATTTAATTACAAGGTTAAATGAGGGTCCTATCATGTGTGCAGAAGGATACCTTTTTGCAATGGAAAGAAGAGGTTATCTTTCAGCAGGTCCATTTGTTCCTGAGGTTGTGTTGGAGTATCCTGAAGTAGTAACTCAATTACATAGAGAGTTTATCAGAGCTGGTTCAGATGTAGTACAAGCATTTACTTATTATGGTCATAGAGAAAAACTAAGAATAATTGGTAAAGAACATTTGTTAGAACCAATGCAAAAAAGCGCTCTTAAAATTGCAAAAGATGCTGCAGCTGAATTTAAAGATTTAGATTTGATGGTTTGTGGAGATGTTGCAAACACAAACGTGTTTGATCCTGGTGATGCAAATACTCATAAGCAGTGTCAACAAATGTATGAGGAGCAAGTTGCTTGGGCAAAAGAGGCTGGAGTTGATTTTGTTATTGCTGAAACAATTAGTTGGACTGATGAAATGAAAATTGCTTTGAAAGCAATTAAGGACGCTGGGCTAATAGCAGTTTGTAATTTTGCAATTCCCAGAGGAGATAAAACTAGAGAAGGACACAGTGCTGAAGATGCATGTAAGATGATGGAAGATCTAGGTGCCGATGTAGTTGGTCTAAATTGTTATAGAGGACCAGAGATGACGATGAAACTTTTAAAAAAAGTTAGAGACAAAGTTTCTTGTCATGTATCAGGGCTTCCAGTTCCTTACAGAACTACTGAGGAAGAACCTGGTTTTTTAAATATTACTGATCATGGTTGTGATTGTATTCCTGGTGGGAATGCATTTCCTGTAGCTTTAGATAATTTATTTTGTAACAGATTTGAAATGGCAGAATTTGCAAAAGAGTGTGTTGAAAATAAAATAAATTTTATTGGTATATGTTGTGGTGCCGAAGCTCATCATGTCAGAGAAATGTCTGTTGCAATTGGTAAAAAACCAATTTCAATGAAATACATGCCAGACATGAGTAAACATTTTCATCATGGTACTGATAAATCTTTAAAAAAAGTAAATAAGGAAATTAAATATTAATGGAAAAGCATGCCAAAGTTGTAATCATAGGTGGTGGTGTAGTTGGATGTTCTATTCTTTATCATTTATCAAAATTTGGATTAAAAGATTGTATTTTACTTGAAAGAAATGAACTAACATCAGGTTCTTCGTGGCATGCTGCTGGAAATGTTCATGTAATTTCTTCTGACCCAAATATTTCTCGGATGATGGCTTACACAATTGGTTTATATAAAGAGATTGAAAAAGAGTCTGGTCATTCAACAGGATTTAAACCTAGTGGAGGTTTTTACTTAGCATCAAATGAAGTATGGGCTGATTATTTAAAGAGAGAAAGATCAAAAGCAAGATACATGGGGCTTGATCAAGAGTTTATTTCTTTAGAAGAAGTAAAAAAGAAACATCCGTTAATTGATCCGTCTAGATACTTGCTAGCATTATGGGATCCTATTGATGGTGAAGTTGATCCATCAGGAGTTACTTATGCTTTTGCAAAAGCAGCAAAAGTTCATGGTGGAAAATATTACACTCACACTGTCGTAAAAGACACAAAACAAAAAGAAGATGGAACTTGGGATGTCTTTACTGAGAAAGGAAACATTAATGCTGAAATAGTAATTAATGCGGGTGGTTTATGGGCAAGAGAAGTTGGTCAATTAGCAGGATTAAATCTTCCAGTTCAGCCAATGGAACACCACTATTTAATCACCGAACCTATTCCAGAAATTGAAGAAATGGGTGACCAAAGATTGCCTATTGGAACAGATTTTGAAGGAAATATTTATTTTAGACAAGAAGGAAAAGGTATGTTGCTTGGAACTTATGAACCAAAATCAACTCCTTGGAAAGTAGAGGGAACTCCAATGAATTTTGGTCATGAGTTATTGGAGCCAAAATTAGATAATATTCAAGATCGATTAGCAATTGGGTTTGAGAGAATGCCAGCATTAGAGCGGGCAGGAATAAAAAATATAGTTAATGGACCATTTACTTTTGGTCCAGATGGAAGTCCCCTTATTGGTCCGGTACCAGGAATGAAAAATTATTGGGTTGCAGTTGGTGTGATGGCTGGGTTTTGTCAAGGGGGTGGTGTTGGAAAATGTATTGCTGAATGGATTATTGATGGTGAACCTTCTATTGATGTTTGGGCAATGGATGTTGCAAGATTTGGAGATTATGCATCTCCTCAATATGGAACAATAAAATCTTCAGAAAATTATGAAAGAAGATTTATTATGACATTTCCTAATGAAACTTTACCAAAAGGAAGAAAACAAAAAACAACAGCACTTTATGATCGTTTTGTTAATCAAGGAGCTGTGATGGGAGATAGTTTTGGATTAGAAAATGTTTTGTGGTTTGCAAATAATAAAGAAGATGCTCATGAAGAACCAACGATAAAAAGATCAAGATCGCATGATTATGTTTCAAAAGAAGTTATTAATGTAAGAGAAAATGTTGGCTTGATTGAAGTTGCAAATTTTTCAAAACATGAATTCAAAGGACCAGATGCTAGAAAATTTTTAGATCATATAATGGCCGGAAGACTTCCTAAACCTGGAAGAATATCTTTATCACCAATGTTGTCTTATAGAGGAAAATTGTGTGGAGATTTAACAGTTGCTCGTTTAGACGAAAATGAATTTATGGTATTTGGATCTGGTGCCGCTCAAGAAATGCATAGACGTTGGTTTGAGAGTCATTTAGATAAATTTAATTTAAGTTATTCTAATAGATCCGATGAGTATCACGGTTTATCTATTGCAGGACCTAACTCAAGGAAAGTTTTAGAAAAAATTGTAAGAGACGATGTTTCAAATGAAAAATTTAAATTTAGAGATTCTAGAAGAATGTTTGTTGGAGGAGTTCCTGCATTAGTAAATAGAATTTCATTTACTGGAGAGCTTGGTTACGAAATATATGTGGCACCTCATTATCAATTAAAATTATACGAAGAACTAATTGAAGCTGGAAAAGAATTTAATATTAAACCCTTTGGTGGAAGAGCATTAATGTCGATGAGGCTTGAGAAAAATTGGGGAGCATGGACATTAGATTACAGACCAGATTTTACTGCTAAAGAAACAGGGTTAGATGTTTTTATCAATTGGGATAAAGAATTTATAGGTAAAGAAAGTGCACAAAAGGAAAACTCTTCAAACAAACTTATACCTTTAATTGTTGAAACTAATGATATTGATGTAACAAATAATGAAGCTGTTATGAACGGAGATCAAAGTATAGGTTACGTTACTTCAGGTGGTTTTGCACACTTTGTAAACAAGAGTGTTGCCTTTACTTTTGTGGATCAGGATAAAATTAAATTTGAAAATAAAGTGCAAGTAGAGATAAATGGAGATTTATTTAATTGCTCAATTATTAAAGAACCACTTTATGATCCAAGTGGTCAAAAAATGAGAAGCTAATGTTTGATCAAGACAAAGACGTATCTAAAAATTTAAACATTTATAAATTAGATAAAACAGAGGACGTAATGAATTATTACGCAGATTGGGCTGAAAATAACAAATATAATAAAGATATGATTAATTGGAATTATACAGGTCCAAAAGAAACAGCTGCAGCTTTTAAAAAACATCAGCAAAATAAAGATGCATTAATACTCGATGCGGGTTGTGGTACAGGGCTAGTTGCGCAAGAACTAGAGAAATTTGGGTTTAATAATTTTCATGGAATAGATTTGTCCCAAGATCTTTTAAATTCAGTTCCAAAAAATCTTTACAAAAAATTAAGTAAATTAGATTTAAATAAAGAAATTCCTGAAGCAGATAATACTTATGATAGTGTGTTATGCGTTGGAACCTTCACATTTGGTCATGTCAAA